>CAZWYB010000069.1:0-11562 GCA_964637745.1 uncultured Pseudomonadota bacterium | reverse complement strand
GGGTATCGTGTGCGTCACCAAGAGATACTCGAAGCGCGAGAGGTCCGCAATGCCCATGGACGAGCACGGGGCGATGAGCGTCCCCCCGCGCGAGGGCATGTACGAGGTGCCGGCGATTGGGGATCCCTTCAAGGAAGATAACCGGTGGCCCGATGAGAAGACCAAGAAGGCCTATTGGGACGCCGTCATCGCCGCTCACCAGACGGCCCGTAGGGCCCTGCACGTGGGGAGCGTTGCGGGCCTGGTGCAGACGCCCAACCTCCCGCGCGATATCCACGCGGCCGTCATCGGCCGGCAGGCTAAGGTGCAGGCGCGCGAGCAGACATTAGCGGCCCAAGCCCAGCTCGTAACGATCGCTCAATTCCACAATATTTCCGTTCTGCACGCACCCGACGGCGGCCTTATCGTCGGCGCCTACGATGTCTTCGGATCGGAAGACGAGCGGACTCGGTTCGAGGCCCTCATGCAACGGGCCAACGCCCGGAAATCCTAAGCAATCCTAAGACGCAACCTTTTATCTTTTTTGTCGAAGAGACGGCAGGTGAGGGTGTATGGCCGTCTTGGATCCGTCCGTGCGTCTTTCCTTTCTGACGTTACCTGCTGCGTTGCGGCAAGCCTTTCTGCCGCATGCGGCGGATGCGGGATCGCTCCTTCAGATTTCCCATCCCTCGGGCGTTTCCACCTTTGTCAGACTCGAAGGGACGGCGAACGCCTTCATCCAGCAGAATTGGTTCGGCCGTCGGAGTCTCTCAGAGAGAAAATTGACGGAATTCGTTACTCCCGGACTGGCGCATCTTCGGAACAATTCCGGGAACAATCCCGGTACGATCGAGACGAGCGTAGTCGCCGGGGCCGCTCATCTCTCCGGAACGCGGCCGCCTTCCCCCTCATCGCCGGTGCAGAGTATTCTCGCCGCCGCGAGTGATGAAGATCATCACACGGATCCACTGATCCGCTCCGGTCAAAGAGACTTGTTTCGCGCCGCCGGACTTCCGGTCATCTTGGGTACAAAACCGGGGGCGCGGACGGTCGATGCGGTTATCGATCAACTTCTCCAGATCGGCTTGGCCTCGCACGACGATGATCGCGTGGAGTTGACGGGGCCCGTTTGGTTTAAGGCGCCGAAGACGAAATCGAGGGCCATCCGGACGATGGAAGAACTGTCCCAGAGCCTGTCTCTCCTCCGATACGACGGCAAAAAATTGTCCGAAGGGGTGGTCGAAGCCTATATTGAAAAGGCTTACGTCCTAAGCATCCAATTTTTGCGTCAATCGACCCCGCAAGGTGTCACTTTTGAAAATGTAGCTTTCATTTCTCAGGACCGCAGGCGGGGTTATAGGCCTCGCTATGAAGCGCCGGAGTTCATGGCTTCGTGGCCATCCGATCAGATCCTCTCCGTCGCCCGGCAGGCGGCCGATCTGATCGAATATGAGGGCCCTGTGACCGTGAAGTTCCTCGTGGATGAGTCCACGGGGGCCTTTTACCTCCTCAAGGCGAAGGAGGGTCACAAGTTCGATCCGAGCTCGTTTGAAAATTTGGATGCGGATGATCCCGCCGAGCCCGAGCTTTCGGAAGCGGATGCCCAAATCACTGCGGTCGACCTCCACCAGCCTGTAACACTCACATCATCGCCTCCGCCACCGATACCGACGGCACCTCCTGCTACGAAAATCGATCCCCCAGAGGGCTTGGAGCCGTGGTTTCAGGGGAGTGAGGATCTCAGAAGCGCCCTGGAGGCGATCGCCCTCATGAGCGATCCGGAGCAAGAGCGTTTCATTTCCAGCTTTGCCGCCTTGACGAACAGTCAGCAGGTGGTGGAAGACTCCAAACGCTATTCCAAAGTGTATGGACAGGTGGTTACGTTCGAAAATGAGGTTTCAGACCTGTTCGAATCCTTGAAAAAGGACGACTCCGAGGAAGCCCGTCGGATCCTTCGGCTTATTGGATGGATGCGACTGCGACGCGCCCAAAAATTAGCAAAAGACATCGGACAGGCCCTGGGTCGAAAGTTTAAAGCCTCTCGATGATGACCGCAGGGGCCATGCCATGTCCGGTGCAGAGGGTGACGAGGCCGTAGCGTTTACCGGTCCGCTCCAGCTCATCCAAGATCGTCCCGACCAACATCGCACCCGTGGCCCCGATGGGATGCCCGAGCGCAATCGCACCACCGTTGACGTTCAGCTTATCCCAGGAGGCGCCTTCCTCCTTTAAGTCTTTGAGCCAGGCCATGGGCACCGGCGCGAAGGCCTCATTCACTTCGTACAGGTCGATATCTTTCAGTTTGACGCCGGCCTTGGCGCAGATCTTCCGCGTGACCGGAATGGGGGCCAGGAGCATGATGACGGGATCGCTGCCGATCTGCGACGTCGCCACGATTCTTGCCCGAGGTTTGAGGCCCGTCTTCTTCATCCCTTCTT
This sequence comes from uncultured Pseudomonadota bacterium, assembly GCA_964637745.1. Classification (GTDB taxonomy): domain Bacteria; phylum UBA10199; class UBA10199; order JACPAL01; genus CAZWYB01. Next base: position 9,145 of record CAZWYB010000069.1, on the reverse strand, counting down.
TAGAGGCAATGAGAACGGCTCCGGCCCCGTCGACGATACCGGAGGAGTTGCCGGCATGGATGACTCCGTCCGTCTTGAAGACGGGTTTCAGTTTGGAGAGGGTCTCGACGGACGTCCCCGGACGCATGTGCTCGTCTTTGGAAACGACGGCGGTGCCGCCGTCCGATGTCTTGACCGTGACGGGGATGATCCCTTTGGCGAATCGTTTCTCTTCCCAGGCCAAGGCCGCACGTCGCTGCGATTCCGCGGCGAAGGCATCCACCTCCTGACGGGTGAAGCCATATTTCTCGGCGATCATCTCAGCCGAGATCCCCTGCGGGACCAGGTTCGGGAAGCGCCTGCCGAAGGAGGACTCGCCGACGTCGAAATCGATCGCCATGGGAACGCGAGTCATGTGTTCGACGCCGCCGGCGATCATCACATCTTCCTGTCCGGACATACAGGCATGGGCGGCGGCGACGACGGCCGTGAGCCCCGACCCGCAAAACCGGTTGACCGTGTAGCCCGCGACCTCCAGCGGGAGACCGGCCCCCAAGGCCGCTTCGCGCGCGATGACGTTGTCCTGCTCTCCGCGCTGGCTGACGCAGCCGTAGATCACGTCACCGATGATCTGGGGATCGAGTTGGTTGCGCTCCACGAGCGCCTTCAAAGGGGCGACGGCGAGATCGATCGGATGGGTTTGTGCAAAGCCCCCGTTGCGTTTTCCACGCGGGGTGCGTACGGCATCGAGGATGTAGGTTTCACTCATGGTCTCTTCTCCTTAAATTCGGGACTCGGTTACCAACACTTTCTGTGGACAAAGTGTTGAAAAATAAAAAATCATGGCAATTAGTTTTAATTATTTCGAATAGTTAACTTAAATAGCTCATTTTTTGTGCAGCATTTTTGCCCGACTTATCCACAGGTGTGAGTTCTCTGTGAATATATATGTATGGTCACATGGGGTCATTGTCCGGTCTCACCCAAGGCTCGCGATAGTTTCCGCCCGAATTCCTGATCCAAATCAAGGACGCAGTAATAGGTCTTTTTCCTCTTGCCCCAACCCTCGACCTCTTCCCGGAGCAACCCGTGGTCCCTCAGGCAGGCGATCCCATTTTGAAAGGTGAATTTGTTCACCGACTCCGGACGCACGATCTCTTCCCGGAGATAAAGGATACGACCTCGATCTCTCAAGAATTTGAGAAGGTCCCGGATTTCCAAGCGCCGCTTTCCCAACTCGGGGAGACTGCGCCAGAGGATCCGGTAGCCCTCCATAAAATTCTGAAGGGGCCTGGCGTAGAAGGAAAGGTCGCCTCCCACTTTATGCAGCGTTTCGCCTTCCAAGCGCACCAATCCCTTCTGCGATAAGAATTCGAGGACCTTTTCCAGGTGGTTCTGGAGGCTTTGCCTGCGGCTGAAGGTAAACTCCAACGCGAACATTGCTCGAATAAACAGAAAATCCTCTTCCACGCGCTTGAGCGGGAGGGCCGTTTCGGAGGTTGAATTCAGGACGGCGGCCACGACGCCCAAAGAAACGAAGAAATGGATGGACGTGTTCTTGTAATAGTCTAGAAGGGGGCGCTTTTCCTCGACGATCCGGTAGAGGCTTTGGTCCTGATCTCTATATTCCTCCAGAAGGTGGCTCCTCACGTAATTTTTCAGCGATTCGCGGATCGATGTCGCCTGGTACTTTTGCAAAGGCTCCGAGAGGCGGCATCCCTTCATCCGAAGATATTGAAGATAAAGTTCGACGTCCTTTCCGACGGTCGCCTCCTCGATCGCCCGGGTCGTTTGGTTGAGGAGGACCATCGCCGAAAGCGAGGCCGGAGTGACGACGGCCGATTTATTGATGCCATAAGTGATTTGAGAGGCCAATTGGGCGACGCGCTCCTTGGCATCGGCTCCGGCCGCCCGGCAGGAATAATCTTTTAGGGAAATCGGATCTCCGAACTCGACGTAGACCTTGCCCTTCCTCCGGCTTAGGTATTTCCTGAGGCGCAGGAGATCCCAAAAGTTTTCATCCTTTTTGGCGGCACCGGCCTGTTCGTCGACGTAGCTCTTCTCCTCCAAGACGGAGTCGTAGGTGAATGAGGTGGGAACGAAAATGACGTCCTCTGCCGCCCCCTTGTCGTAGGCCTGAACGATCGATTTCAGGATGCCCATGCGGGGTGGGAGGAGTTTTCCCGTCCGGCTGCGGCTTCCTTCGATGAAGAATTCCATGCAGGACTTTTCGCGGATCAGCTCCTCCAGATAGGCGTGAACGGCCGCGGCGTAGAGGCGGTTGCCCTCGTAGGACCGGCGGATGAAAAAGGCACCGGACTTGCGGAACATGGAACCCAAGGGCCAGAAGGACAGGTTGGAACCCGCGCAGATATAAGGGACAGTGATCGAGTGTTGATGCAGGGAGAGAGACAGCAGGAGGTAGTCCATGTGGCTGCGGTGATTCGGCACGAAGACGACAGGAAATTTGCCTTGATAGGCCCGCAGACGGTCGAGCGATCGCGTATCGACCTCGATGCCCTCGTAGATCGTGTCAAAGATCCAGGTGAGAAAGAAATCCCAAAAGGGCATGGTGAGGTAATTGAGGTCGGAGGCGATCTCCTTCAGATAGCCGCGGAAGGTCTGCTCCACCTGCTCCAGGGACATCCCGCATTCCTGGGCGAAGGATTGGAGAAAGTTTTGATGATCTTCGTGCTCCAAGATGGATTCGATCATCTCCCGTCGGCCTTTGGGGAGCTTCTCGGGGATGTGGCGCGTCTTTCCGCGGATGTAATTTACGATCGTGGTGGCGAGGCTCTTAAAAAAGGTTGAAACGACGTGCGTCAGGCGCTGAAAAAAGCCCAAGACTTTCCGTTCGATCTCCGCTAGGTCGATTTTCTGAGGCATTGATTCATCCTATTATGAAGAAATCCATGGCGCAACACGCTTCGTCAGGGTCCCGCATCCGGAAACTTCCCGAACCTTTAATCGCCAAAATCGCGGCGGGCGAAGTGATCGAACGACCCTTTTCCGTCGTGAAGGAGTTGGTGGAGAATTCAATCGACGCGGGTGCCAAGTCCATCGAAGTCGAGGTGGAGGAGGGCGGGCGCAAGAGGATCACCGTCATCGACGACGGCATCGGGATGACCCCGGAAGAGGCGCTGCTCTCTCTCGAGCGCCATGCGACGAGCAAGCTCGTATCCGACGAGGACCTCTTTCGGATTCAGACGCTCGGCTTCCGGGGCGAGGCCGTTCCCTCCATCGCCGCGGTTTCCTTTTTCACGTTGGAGACGAAGTCGGGGGAGGCCGATGGGGTGCGCATCGAGGTCGAGGGCGGAAAGATCGTCAAGAGCATCGCTTCGTCCTTGTCTCGAGGCACACGGATCGGCGTTCAAAACCTTTTCTTCAATACGCCCGCCCGACTGAAATTCATGAAGTCGAAGGAGACGGAGTTTTCGCATATTGCGAGTTGGATCGAGGCGATCGCTTTGTCCCGCTCCGACATCGGTTTTATCCTCCGCCACAATGGAAAGGTGGAACTGCGGACATTGCCGCAAAAGGAGATCAAGGAGAGGGTGCGGGAGGTCGTGGGGGCCGAGGTTGTGGAATTCATGCACCCCGTTTCTGCGGATAGAGGACGGCTCCGTCTGTCGGGTTTGGTATCCGACCATCGGGCGGGCAGTACATCGCCCAAATCCATCTTTTTCTTCGTCAACGGCCGGATCGTGCGCGACCGGACGCTCCAGCACGGTTTGCTCAGCGCCTATGAGAACCTCCTGATGAAGCACCGCTATCCCTGGGCGGTTCTCTATTTCGACGTGCCGCCGGAGTTCGTGGATGTGAACGTACATCCGACCAAGAGTGAGGTTCGATTCGCCAATGGGAGTTTGATGCATGAGTTGGTGAGGGAAGGGGTTCGCCACGTACTGCAGGAACCCAAGGGCGTCGCCGTAACCCCCGAGGACCTGTTCGAGCGAACGACTTTTCCAGTAGATGATCGCAGGAGGGGGGACCCACCTGGTACCCTCCTGCCGTGGAATCAATCGAGTGAGCGAGTTCCGCAGGGGGTGGAGGCGATGTCCTTGGGTTCCTGCCAAGAGGATCAAAGCGCTTTTGCCCCTCAGTTCGGGACTGATTTCAAAATCCTCGGCCAAGTCCACGGCACCTATCTCCTTTGCGAAACCCCCGACAAACTGATTCTGATCGACCAACACGCCGCCCACGAGCGGATCGGATTTGAAAAGTTGAAGCGGCAGTATGAGGAAGGCGGCATTCAGAAACAGCACCTTCTGATCCCACAGAATTTCGACCTTCGTCCCTCCCAGGGTGAGATCCTGAAAAAATATCTGGACGACCTTTCCCAGGTGGGTCTTGAGATCGAATTCTTTGGCGGAAACACATTCATCGTCAGGGCGTTACCGATTCTTCTTGAAGAAACGGATATCATCTCCTTGGTGGAAGAGTTGATCGAGAGCCTTCAATCCTACGAAAAATTAAGCCCTTTGAATGAAAGGATTCATGAAATCCTGGAGCGGATGGCCTGTCACCGTCAGGTAAGGGCGGGGGATCGATTGTCTCACGAAGAGATCGAGGCCCTTATCTCCGAAATGGGCTCCACACGATTCGCCGGACAGTGTCCCCACGGCCGACCGTCGGTCTTGGAAGTTCCCTTCGATGAGATCGAGAAATGGTTCAAGAGACGCGTATAGAGCGGTTCGTTTCAATCAAACAGGGATTGGATGCCGTCCGAGAACTGATTCCACCATCTCCTCCCCCAGGATCCCTCGTCCGAGCAATAAACGAGCAGCAGCCCGGGCGTGATTCCCAAGGCGCGGGCCACATTTTCCCCAGTCGTCGGCGTATAGTTGTAATTCGTATTGATGTAATTGCGGGCCCGTTCGACGCTCCTCATGTATCCTTGAACCCCTTCTTGCCGAATGGCTTGTCGGACTTCCGACGAGAGCCTGCTACCGGCCTCGCCCCTTTGCACCCGATATACATAATCTTGCGCTTCGGACTCGCTGAGTCGACCATTGTTTCCCGCAGCCTGCAGCAATTCCTGGAGGTCCACGCCCTCCACTTGGTTAGGCAAATGTGACGCATGGTCGCGAATGACCCCAACATCGATGTCACCCATGGGACTCCCCCCTTTTTTTCCGATTCGATAATAGGGTAACACACAATCCGATGATTGAAAAAGAAAGAGTGATTCTCATTTGCGGTGCCACGGCCTCAGGCAAGACGGAGGCCGCGATTGAGATAGCGGAAAAAATCAACGCCGAAATCATCAGTGCCGACTCGGGACAAATTTACCGCGGCATGGATATTGGTACCGCCAAGCCCTTATCCGAGGAACAGAAGAAGGTTCCGTTTCATTTGATCGATATCGTCGATCCCGATCAAAAATTTTCGGCGGCCGATTTTCGCGCGCGTGCTTTGGAGGCCATTGCAGCCATTCAAAAAAAGGGAAAGCGTCCTCTGATCGTCGGAGGGACGGGTTTGTATTTACGTGCCTTGGAGGAGGGGCTCTTCGAAGGGCCCAGCGCGGATCCTCAAGTCCGGGCCGAGCTGGAGGAGAGAATCGCAAGGGAGGGAGTGGAGGCCCTCCATCGGGAGTTGGAAAAGGTTGATCCTGAGGCGGCGAAGATGATTCCCTCCAGAAACCGCCAGAGGATCGTTCGGGCGTTGGAGGTTTATCGTTTGACGGGGCGTCCGATCTCCGAATTCTGGAACGAACATCGAAGTAGGGACGTCGAGGCAAGCACGCCGCACGCCGCTACATTTATGAAATTTGGTCTTGATCTTCCGAAAGAACAACTGGCCCGTCGCATCGAAGAACGTGTCGACCGCATGATAGGGCATGGGCTTGTCGAAGAGGTCAGAAATTTGGTAGAAAAATGGGGTAAAAGCGCAGATGGTCTCAAGATCATCGGGTACAAGGAAATCGTGGTTCATCTCGCAGGCAGCATCACTCTTTCCGAGGCCGTTTCTCTCATCAAGCAGCATACGAGACAATACGCCAAGCGCCAAAGGACGTGGGTTCGGAAGGATGAGAATATCCAATGGTTTAGCGAGGCGAAACAATTGATACAGCACTTGACAAAGTGACGACGGTTGTAAAAGTGCGCGCAATTTTTTCAAATGGAAACAACCATCCCCGAAAGCAAAAATCTGAAGAAATCCGACGAGGCCAATCTTTGGACCCGTCGCGAGTTCTTCGGCTTTGCCGGTTGGGGGGCTTTCTTGACCGCGATCGGCCTGGGTCTCCTGGGTTTTCTCCGTTTCATGTTTCCGCGCGTCCTCTTCGAACCGTCCCCGATTTTCAAGGCCGGAAAGCCAAGCGATTACCGGGACGGCGAGGTGAGCGAGAAATACAAGGAAGAGCAGCGGGTGTGGATCGAAAGACAGAGCGGAAAGATTATCGCGATTCAGGCAATCTGCACCAACTTGGGCTGCACGCCGCCCTGGCGTCCGTTGGAGAACAAATTTAAGTGCCCCTGCCACGGCAGCGGATTCACGAAAGAGGGCATCAATTTCGAAGGTCCGGCGCCGCGGCCTTTGGAGCGCTTGGCCATCAGGCTTGATGAAGAAGGCAATCTGATCGTCGATAAGAGCAAAAAATTTCTCTATGAAAAGGGTCAGTGGGACGACCCGGATGCGTTTGTGGCGGTTTAGGGCGAACACGGGATTTCCATGACTATTGTTCAATTGAAGGAAAAATACGAAGAAGTCCGTAAAACGGTGGTCGATTCCTACGTCTGGAAGTCGATCTTTCGGCATGGTTATAAAGATACGCCCCGAAACCGCGTCCTGATGACCGCCTCCAACGTCTTCCTTCACCTGCATCCCTCCAAGGTGAGACGGCACGGCATCAAGATCTCTTATACGTGGTGCGCGGGCGGATTGACCTTTCTCTTCTTCCTGATTTTGACCGTCACGGGCGTCATTCTGATGTTCTATTACCGTCCCGTCGCCGAATACGCCTTCGTGGACATGAAGTACCTTCAGTTCGACGTCCCCTTCGGCATGATCATGAGAAACATGCATCGTTGGGGGGCGCACAGCATGGTCATCTTGGTGATGCTCCACATGTTCCGCGTCTTCATGACGGGATCCTACAAGCCGCCGCGGGAGTTCAACTGGATCGTGGGCGTCATCCTTCTCGTTTTGACGTTCCTCTTGTCCTTTACCGGCTATCTCCTGCCGTGGGATCAGCTTTCGATCTGGGCCGTGACCGTCGGTACGAATATGGCCCGCGCGACGCCCTTGTTGGGACATGAAGGACCTTTGTCGGAACAGATGCGGGAGTTGACGGGCCTCATCACGTCGCGTTACGACGCGCGCTCCCTCCTTACGGCGGGGACCGTGGTCGGCGCCCCGACGGTCCTTCGTTTCTACGTGCTTCATTGCATTTTCATTCCGATCGCGACGGCCGTCTTGATCATCGTCCATTTCTGGCGCGTGCGTAAAGACGGCGGGATATCCGGACCTCTATAGCCATGGCGGAAGAGACATCGACAGAAAAGAAAATCATCCCTGCGTCCAGTTTGAATCCGGACAAGGTTCATACCTGGCCGCACTTGGTGAAATCGGAGTTCATCGTCGGTTTGTTGTCCCTGATCGTCGTGACCATCTGGTCGATCGTGATCGACGCCCCTCTGGAATCGCCGGCCAATCCAACCAAGACACCCAATCCCTCGAAGGCGCCTTGGTATTTCTTGGGCCTTCAGGAGATGCTGGTTTACTTCGATCCCTGGATGGCGGGCGTTGTCCTGCCCAGTTTGATCATCGTCGGCCTGATGCTGATCCCCTACATTGACGTCAATAAGAAAGGCGCAGGCTATTATACTTGGAGGGAACGGAAGTTCGCCGTCTCCGTGTTTTGTTTCGGATTTTTGATCCTCTGGATCTTTCTGATTGTTCTCGGCGTCTTTTTCCGGGGTCCCGGTTGGAACTTCTTCATGCCGTGGAACGAGTGGGATACGCATAAAGTCGTCGCCCTTACGAATATCGATTTGAACATCTTCCTGGCCCAACATTTCGGCCTCGATATTCTCCGCAATCAGGTCGCCGCCGCGATCTTCGGGGTCGGCTTGATCGGGGCCTATTACACGCTCGGCGTCGTTTTTTATTTCTGGAAGGGGAAGAAGATCCCTCTCGTCCAGGAGCTCGGGCCCATCCGGTACGGGATCACGGCCTTCCTCTTCATGACGATGATGGCCCTCCCCATCAAGATGATATTGCGGTGGACCTTTAACATTAAATACATCCTGGTTCTGCCTTGGATAGGATTGAATATCTAGTATGCCTCCTGCTGAGATCGATCCGATAGAGAAAAAATCCTACACCGCCGTTTGGTTCGTGGTGGCCTCCATTTTCGCCTTCGTATCCCTGTGGGCCTTCTACAATGAGTTTTTCGGGCGCCGCACCTGGAAGGAATACCAACACGGTTTTACTCGTCTCGAACTGAAAAAACTCCACGAAGAATACGATAAGGCCAAGCAGGTCTGGGATGCGGAAGACAAGAAGCGCGATCAGTTGCCGGATCCCGTGACCGACGAAAAGCAGATGTCCCTCCGCAGAATCCGCCTGAAGATTGAAGAGGCCCAGATCAAGGAGGAAGGAAAAGAATACGCGGAAGCTCAAAAGGAAGCGAAGGCTCGGAAGATCCGTTATTTCGACGCCAAGCAGCGTATGGGTTTTGCGAAGGCCGATCAGGACGAGGTCTTCTACGAATGGAAGCACTCCCTTTTGCAGGGACGGACGGCGGACGCCGAGCGGTTCAAGAAGGAGTATTACGAGCTGGATAATCGCATTACGGAGTTAAAGAAAGATGTCGCGGAGAAGGAAGTCAGCCTGAACGAAGTTCAGAAGGTCCTGGACGGCTACAGCGACGAAGTGAAGAAGTGGCAAAAGGTGCAAAAGCAGTATTTGGATCCCCTCGATAAGATCCAAAAGAAGATCGCCGCCGCGGAAGACAGGGGCGACGACATCAAGCAGGTGGTGATCGACGATCTGGGCAAGGGCGGCGTTGTCGTCTGGGGGACCGTAGACCGCTGCGAGTCCTGCCACATCGCGATCAACAAGGCGGGCTTTGAAGATGCGCCGAACCCTTACAAAACCCATCCCTTTCGAGAAGAGCTCTTGGGCAAGCATCCCCCTGAAAAATTCGGAAGTACGACCTGTT
>CAZWYB010000068.1:0-11603 GCA_964637745.1 uncultured Pseudomonadota bacterium | reverse complement strand
CCCTGATAGAATTCGACCGCTTCGGGCGTGGCCTTATAGAGGATGGACAGGATCATGGAGTGGATGGAGACGCTCTTGCCCGCACCGGTTGCGCCGGCGACCAGGAGGTGCGGCATTTTGCCGAGATCCGCGACGTAAGGAATCCCCTCCGTGTCCTTGCCCAAGGCGAGCGTCAACGACGATTCGGCCTTTTGGAATTTCCCGTGACCGATGACGTCCTTCAGCCACACCGTCTCGCGCGTGATGTTGGGGATTTCGATGCCGACGGCCGCCTTGCCCGGGAGCGGCGCGATGATGCGGACGCTCTTGCCGCCCATGGTGAGCGAGAGGTCGTCCTCCAGATTGACGATCTTGTTCACCTTCACGCCCGGGGCCGGCTCGAACTCGTACATCGTGATGACGGGCCCCGGATGGATCTCGGTGATCCTCCCCTCGACGTCGAAATCGAGGAGCTTTTTCTCCAGGAGCTTGGAGTTCATCTTCAAGTTTTCTTCGTCCACCTTGACGGTCTCTTGGGACTCGGAATCGAGAAACGAGAGCTGAGGCAGCTGATAGTCGGCGATCATCGGCGAGATCAGCTCCAACTGATCCCGTTTGTCGCTCTTTTTAATTTCCTGAAGATCGACACGCGGGAGGATTTTAGGCTCGGAACTCTCCGCCTCTTTGACAGAATCTGGCGCACCCACGACTGCCGGCTTCGGTTCGACCTTCTCGCTCGTCTTTTCCACCGGACGCGGGGGCATCTTGAGGACCTGGGCCGAAGGCGACGGTTTGGCGATCGTGACCGACGACGCCGTCGTAATCCTCACGGCCTCTGGACGATGGACCTTCGGCGCCTGTTTTGACTTTCTCCACTCCGCCCATCGGGTCTTCAGGTCTTGAACCAGATAAGCCGCGTTCTTCTTCATCCGGGCCCATCCGACCGTCGCCATGCTGGAAAAACCCGTCCTCGCGCGAAGGAGGAGAAAGGCGAAAAGCGACCGGAACACCTTGGCGATTTGAAGCAGCGAAATCCGAGTGATGATGATGAGGGAGAGAACGAGACCCGCCGTAACCATGAGATAGGCGCCGGGCCGTCCGAAGAGCCGGACCACCTGGCCGCCCAGCCACCAGCCGACGGCCCCGCCCGCGTCCATCGGACGCCCGCCGAGATCCACTTCTCCGAATTTCAGATGACTGAAGAGGGCGGCAAAAAGGATGAAGGCGAAATAGGCCAAGACGCGCGTCCAGCCGAACTTGAGATCGCGGAAATTTCTCTGGGCGAAATAGGTGACGGCGACGGCAAGCAGTGCGAACGGAATCAGATGGGCGCCGTATCCGAAAATGACCAATAAAAGATCCGCCAGATGCGCCCCGACGACGCCTCCCAAGTTCTGGATCTTGTGCCCGATCGCCAAGGTGCTGAATGACGGATCCGAGGCGTTGTAGGAGAAGAGGCAGAGCGTCAGGAAAACCGCCGCCGCCAGGAAAACCACGCCGTAAATCTCCTTGGCATGGCCTGAAGGAATGGATTCATCGCGTGCGGCAACTTTCCTTTTTATTTTCATAAGTTTGATGAGACTTTTCTAAAACTACTCGAAGGGATCTTGGAATGTCAAAACAAAACCAGCGAACAGCCGCCGTGGGCCGGGGATGTGCCACCCCCCGTCGTCCCGGAACCGGCGGCGGTTGCGCTACCCTTAGTCGTCACGACGATCGTCGAGGCCTGCGTCCCGGCGGTAATGATCTCACCACCGCCGGCGCAGGAAAAAACGCCCTGAATCGTCGTCGCTGAAAATCCCTTCTGAGGCGGATCGCAAGGCTCCAGACTGGAGCCCCCTGTGAAGGCCTGGCTGACGGGTTCGATGCTCAAGACGTAAGAGGTCCCAGGCTTCAATCCCTGCAGGGAAAAACCCCCGAAAGCCGCCGTGCAATCCTGGATGGTCCCGGTGTAGAAGGAACCGGAAACGGAGCTGGTCGTCTCCCCCAAGGGATCGGCCTGCTTGGCCGCGAGGACGTTCACACCTTGGAGCGGCGTCTTGCCGTCGGCGCGCATGACCGTCCCGTCCATCCGACAATAGTTCCTGTCAAATGCCAACGAAGGATACAAAGACGACACGGTCACGATGTCATCGAAGTAAGGAGAATCCTGTTCCACGCCATCGACGAAAATGGGCAGCATCGTCGCGATCGCCGCCTTTTCGCTCTTGTCCCCCTGCAGGTATTTGACGACCGATCCGAGATTCACCTGCGTGTGATCCAGCCCGATGAAATGGCCGATCTCGTGGAAGATCGCTCCTTTGAAATCCTCGATGTCAACCTCCGGATTGGTCGGGCTGGAGATACCGTCGATGAAACGCCCGTTCAAAACCGCCTGCCCCTCCGTAATATAGAGCACGCCGTTCATTCTCTCGACCACGCGCGGTCCGGCAAACCCTAAGATACTCTGGCTGGCCCCCTTGCCTTGAATGGCGTCCGTGATGGAGCCGTCGTCATCGAAAATGATGGGGCTCTCCCCCGTCCGGGCGCTCCCCACCACGAAGGGAGGGTCCTCCGTGGGGCAGGTCTGTCCCGCCGGACAATAGGTGAAGTGATTGTTCAGGTTCGAAATGTCGACCGAGCCCAAGTCGTCGTGCTCATCCAAGGTCAACTGGACCGTCGAAACGCCGTCGAGCGTCACGTTCTGCCAGCCGCTGAATAAATCCCGGACGAGGGCGATGGCGTCCTTGTTTGAAAGCTTGCCCAATGTCCCGCGGTCGTCATTTTCCAGATCGATGCGGACGACGCCGTTCTGCCACAACACGGCCTTTCCCGATCCGTCCGTGTCCACCATGATCGGACCGCCGGCGAAGGCAGCCCCGGGAAAGGCGCCGCACAAAAAGATGATGAAGACGATGGCCTTACTCAGCGCGTTCATGAGCCACCATGCCTTCCACGCGCCGGACCAAATCATCGAGAGCCGTCGGACCTTCGGTGAAGGCCTTCAGGTTGCGGTTGTTCAAGGGATTGACGGCCGTCTGCAAACCCGCCTGGTCCGTTGAAATTTGAAACCGTCCCTGACCCGCCCCGATCGGAGACGTGAAACCCAGAGAACTTTCGGGGTAGAGAAAAAGCAGGTAATCCCGGCCCTCCTCATACCCGGCTCCGCCGATCGTCATCGTTTTCATGGGGACGATGGCGCTCTCCCCTTCGCGGACGTCCAAGGGAGGGCGGCGGACGCCGAAATGTTTGACCAGAATCTGCTCGCCCGACGTCGCCCCCTTGATGCCTTTGACCACGTCGAAACGCACATAGGTGGATGGGATGCCGTTTTCATCCAAATCGGTCAGGACCTCACGGCAGCGGCCGACGAAAATCTGTCCCGACTGGGCCGTCATCGCCTTGAGATCCAAGGGAAGGACCATGGTGGCCTGAGCGAATCGGGGAGCCGAACTCAAAAAACCGACAAACGCGAAAAAACCGACAAGCCATCTTGCCGCGAATCGAGACATAAGACAAAAAGTCTATCGAATCCTTACAGAAGTTTCACTTGAAAAAGCCCCGGCGTCGGTTAACATCAGTCGACTTACATCCCTTAAGTATCTTTTAGGAGGTACGGCTCCCCTGTGCAGCGACGTCGCTCCCCCCTCGAAATTATTGCAAAAAGAGCCTCCTGGCTGATCGTCCCGGTCCTTTTGGCGTTGTTCTTAACGCTTCGGGTCCGGACGGATGATAAGATCTCGCTCCAGTCCGTTCCGATGAAGGAGTCGAAGGTCATCGGCCACGCCCTCGATTTCATCCAAAAAAATTACGTCGACCCCCAGGCCGAAGATCCGATGAAAATGATCCGATCGGCGGCTAAAGAGCTCGTTCGGAGCATCCCGCCGCTGCTGGTCAAGGAACATCCGAAATCCCTCGATCTCAGCATGGGAGAGAAGAAGGCGTCTCTGCCCTTGTCCAACCCGATCGCATTGGACGACGTCCCTCAGGTCCTGTCGCGGCTCTTGGGATTCTTAGATCTTTTCTACGACGGCCGCCTCGATGACCAGGAACGCTTGACGCTGGCCATGACCGGAGTCACCGAAACGCTGGACCCGCATACGAACTACCTCCCGCCGAAGGTCTACAGCGAGTTCAAGATCGGCACGAAGGGGAATTTCGGAGGGCTGGGAATCGTCATCGGCATCCGCGACAACGATCTGACGGTCATCTCGCCCCTGGAAGGCACGCCCGCCTTCGAGGCCGGTATCAAGTCGAAGGACAAGATCATCCAGATCGGCGAAGAATCGACGATCAACATGAGCCTGACCGAAGCTGTGGAAAAGCTGCGCGGCCCTATCGGGAGCCACGTGTCCCTCTCCATCATGAGGGACGGCGTTCCGTCGCCTCTCAAATTCAACCTGACGCGGGCTTTGATCCACATCCAGTCGGTGGCGGGACAGCTCCTGGAAGGAAAAAAGATCGGCCTTGTGAGGCTCAAGAATTTCCAGGAAGACACCTTGGATCAGTTCAAAAAGACCATTCATGGTTTCGAAAAACAGGCCGGCAAACTCGACGGCTTGATCTTGGACCTCCGAAACAACCCGGGCGGCCTTCTGGATCAGGCCGTCGCGATCTCGGATTTCTTCCTCGCAAACGGCGTCATCGTCAAAACCGTCGGTCCGCACGGAGAACCGCTGGATCTGGAAAAGGCCTCTCCGGGCGACGAGGGTGAATCCATTCCCCTCGTGGTCATCGTGAACGAAGGAAGCGCCTCGGCCTCGGAGATCGTCGCCGGCGCCCTTCAATTCAACGACCGCGCCGTTGTCATCGGCAACCGCAGTTTCGGAAAGGGATCCGTTCAAACCGTCTACGACTTAAAAGACGGTTCGGCTCTCAAGCTGACCATCGCCAAGTACCTCACTGCCAAAGACCAGCAGGTCCAATCGATCGGCATCAACCCGGACGTGGGCCTGATTCCCGCGACGGTCCCGGACAGCATGGATCCTAAAGACCCGAAGGACATCAAAAGGATCGATCTTTTCGAAGACGTGAAGAAGCGCGAGCTCGATCTGGTGGAAGCGGAAGACGACGAGCCTCACAAGGAACCGAATCTTCCGCCGCCGCCCCATCAGATCACTTATTTGGGCCCGACCAAGTCGGACGAAGACGACAACAGCGGCAAGATCCAGCTGGATAACGATTTCCCCGTTGAATTCGCCGCCAAGCTTTTGGCGCTGCCCGAAAGCCGGTCCTTGAACCGTCCCGAGACCTTGAAAGACGTTCCCACGCTTCTCGAGGATTCCAAAAAGGGCCAGGAGGAGAAGATCAAGTCCGCCCTGGGCCATTTGAATGTGGATTGGTCGACGGGCCCGAAGGACGGAAAACCCGTCGGCGTCGTCACCTTGGAACTTTTGGATGAGAAGGAAAACCCCAAGAAAAGCTTCCAACCCGGCGAGTCGGGCTTCCTCCGCGTGACGGTGGAGAACCGCGGCAACGCGCCCTTTTATCAGCTCGCCGCCGTAACGAAGAGCGAGGACCCTCTCTTCGCCAATATCGAATTTCCCTTGGGCAAGGTCGAACCTCAGGGCAAGCGCATGTGGAAGTCTCCCCTGAAGATACCGGATTTCGTCCATCGCCGGAACATCCCGGTCGAGCTGACCTTTCATGAACAATACGACCGCCTCCCCAAGGGACCCGACTTCTCCATGCAGATCGACGAGCCCGCCCCCCCCGTCTTCCAGTACTCCTACAGCATCATCGACGACGGCTCCAAAGGCACCAAGGGTAACGCGAACGGCCGCATCGAAAAGGGCGAGACGGTCGGTCTGCTCATCAAGATCAAAAATACCGGCAAGGGAGAGAGCCGCGCGCCCGTCGTGAACCTGAAGCGCGACAAGGGTGAGGAAGTCTTCATCGAAAAGGGCCGCGAAGAATTGAAGCCGATTCCTCCCGGCGGAGAGGCGGAGGCCCTTCTCAAGTTTCGCGTGCCCTCCCAGCTCTCCGGCAAAGACACCGATCCGAAGGTGTTGATGGAGTTCAACATCCACGACAATCATCTCGGAGAAGATTTGGGGGACCGGCTCGAATTCCCGCTGACCGATGAGAGCGATGCGCCGCCGCCCAATGCCGTCCAATCCGCGCCGAAGATAGAAACCTTCCCTGACCTGCCTTCGTTGACGAGCGACGGCGACACCTACACGTTGAAGGGCAAGGCCACCTCCGACCGCGAACTGAAGCATGTCTTCATCTTCGTCGGGGACGAGAAGGCTTTCTACCAGGCGCCTGCGCCGAAGGGGAAAGAGCTGAGCTTCGAGGCCAAGCTCCCCTTGAAGAAGGGAGCGAATTTCATCACGTTAGCCGCCCAGGACGAACGCGAGCTCACCGCCAAGAAGCAATGGATCGTCTGGAGAAACAAGTAAGATGAAACCCGTGGTGGTCGCGCTCGGCGTCTTCGACGGCGTCCATCGCGGGCATCGCGAAATCTTCCGGCAGGTGTTGGAGCGCGCCCACCGGATCGGCGGCACGAGCGTCGTCTACACCTTCGATCCCCATCCCGTCCGCGTCGTCGCCCCCTCCTCCGCGCCTCTCATGATCAACACCGTCGCCCAGCGCACGGCCTTGATCCGCGAGGCCGGCATCGAAAGTGTGGTCGTCCAGAAATTCACCAAGCCCTTTTCGCAGCAGAGGCCGGAGCAATTTTTTCAAGGGACGATCGTCCGGAAACTCAAGGCAGCCGAGCTTTTCGCCGGCTACAATTTCACCTTCGGGGTCCGCCGAAGCGGAACGATCGAAACCCTCGAGGCCTTCGGCCGCGAGGCGGGCGTCCGGGTCCACATGCTGCCTCCCTATCTTTGGAACGAGGTCTTGGTCTCCAGCACGCAGGTGAGACAATTCATCGCGGCGGGCAAACTTTCCGAGGCGGAGGAGCTTCTCGCGCGGCCTTACTTCATTGAAGGCGCGATCGTGCGCGGGCGCGGCATCGGCGGGAGGGAGCTCGGCATCCATACTGCCAACCTCGTCTCCGAAAACGATCTGATCCTTCCGACCGGGGTCTATGTCACTTATTCCCTCTTGGGATCGAAACGCTACCGGAGCGTCACGAACGTCGGCCCCAATCCGACCTTCGGACGAGGTCCGTTGACCATCGAAGCGCATATCTTGGAAGGCTTTCACCGGAATATCGTCGGACGGCGGATGCGGCTGGAGTTCCTCAAAAAGATCCGCGAAGAGATCCGGTTCGACACGCCCCAAGACCTGGCGGATCAAATTAAAAAGGATATAAAGGCGGCCAACAAAGTTTTTGCGGATCGAAAATGAAACGACTCAAAATCACCGGCATCATCGGAGATCCGATCCGCCACAGCCTTTCGCCCGTCATGCAAAACGCGGCGTTTCAAAAGGCGGGGTTGCCCTTCGTCTACGTCCCGTTTCACGTCCGGCCGCGGGAGCTGGGACATTTTCTCCGCCAGGCCGCGTCTTGGAAGGATCTCGCGGGCCTGAACGTGACAATCCCCCATAAGGAAGCCGTTCTGAAATACGTGACTGATTTATCTCCCGAGGCGAAGGCGATCGGCGCCGTCAACACATTGGTCTTTTCCTCGAAGGGTGTCATTCAAGGCCACAATACCGACGCGCCCGGCTATCTCGCCTCGCTCCGTGAGGAGACAAAATTCTCGCCGCGCGGAAAAACGATCGTCGTCTTGGGAGCCGGAGGGGCGGCCAGGGCCATTCTTTATATCCTGGCGTATTCCGGCGTCTCGCGACTGATCGTCGTGAACCGAACCCCGGGCAAGGCCCAGGTGCTGGTTCGGGAGTTCCAGCGTCGTTTCGGGAAAACGCGCTTTGAGGCGTCCCGCTTGGAAAGAAACCGCCTCCGAACGATCCTGCCTCAAGCCGATCTCCTGGTGAACACGACGTCGGTGGGTCTCAACCAAACGCGGTTTTCACAACTCCCATTGGATGCCTTAAATAAGAAGGCCATCGTCTCGGATCTCGTCTATCGCCCGCTCCTGACGCCGCTCTTGAAGGACGCGAAGAGACGCGGCAACCGTATCCACCCGGGTTTCGGGATGTTGCTTCATCAAGGCGTCCTGTCCTTTCGACGATGGACGAAGAAACGACCGGATGTCGCCGTCATGAGGAAAGCCCTGCTTGACGCCCTAAAACGAAGTTGATAGCGGTCTCGATCCACGATGAAGACACGAAACGGCTTTGCCTTGATAGAACTCATGGTGGTGGTGGCGGTGCTTTCGGTCGCCGCGGCCTTCCTGGTTCCGCGCTTTCTCAAACATCAGATCCAGATCAAACAGGACGAATGCCACGCCAACCTGGTATCCCTTTTGGAGGCGGAGAAGGTGTATTTCCAAAAGAACAATTCCTTCACGACGGATCTGAGCGTATTGGGTTGGAGGCCCCAGGGCAAAGGCGCCTATCAGTACTTTTTCGTCGATTCGCCTGCAACGGGCTCGCAAACGTCCGGCTTCGTCTTCGAATGTTCCGGAAATATCGACAAAGATCCCACCCTCGACCAGGCCACCATCGACGAGACGGGCCGTTTTTTCTATCTTTCCGACGACAGCAAAAAATAGATGGGGGAAGCCCCACCTGTCAAAATGCCGGAGACAGACGAGTCAATTTTGACCCGTTGTCGCGGATACCGGCTCGCTTCAAGACGGAGAGGCGAAAAATGGATCTCAAATTTATTAATTATCCCAACAAGTTACAAATCCGCACCGTCCCCTGACCTCGCCCGGTTTCTGGCATAGCGATTGCTTTTTCTAATCTTATGATGGCTTCCACCGCGTCTCAACTTCGGGGGGAGGGGACGGCGCGAGCGAAACGTGTCATCGTCATCGACGATAATGAGATCCTCCTCCGAGCCTGGAAACGAATTTTATCGCGCATGGGGTGCGTGTGCTTCACGACCACGAACCCCGAGGCGGCCTTGGAGGAAATCCAGAGCGCAGGCGCCGACCTCTTGATCTGCGACATCGTCATGCCGCGCATGGACGGCTTCGAGGTCATTCAGCGTCTCCAACAACTGACGCGCGCGCCGCGGCTGGTTCTGACGACGGGTTACGTCTGCGACTTCAAACGCCTGAAGCTGGATGTCGGCGCTCAGGACGTCCACGTCCTTTTGAAACCTTACGATGACCTCCAGGAAATCCGGCGTTTCATCCAACGGCTTTTGGACGGAGACCATAGCTTGGACGAAGACGAGGAATCGTCCACCCATTCCATGGACGATACGCGGGTCCATTTGTGGAGTTTATAGCAAAGACAAGTTCGCGAACTTCACGATCAGGGTCTTGATCTGTCCGTTCTTGAAATAGACGGTCACCTTCTCCCCCTCGCCCTTTCCTTCTCTCTTCTTGATGACGCCGACTCCGAACGACGGATGTTGAACCGCGGTTCCGACTTTAAAAGGGGAAAGATCCATTTTTTGTGTTTGATCGAACTCGAAACCAAAATCATCGTCTTGAAATGGGGTCTCTCTACGACCCGCGCCTACCCCCCCGCGCTCAGAACCGGCAAAGCCGGATTCTTCGCTTAAGCCCTTTCGCTCCATCAGCTCCTCCGGCATCTCCTGCAGAAAGCGGGACGGGAGATTGAATTGATCGCCTCCGTACAGGCGTCTGCGGGAGGCGTGCGTCACGTAAAGATTTTCGCGGGCGCGCGTGACTCCGACGTAGCACAACCGTCTCTCCTCCTCCATTTCCTCCGGATCGTCGAGAGAACGCTGATGGGGAAAGAGACCCTCCTCCGCCCCGACGAGAAAGACCACGGGAAATTCCAGGCCCTTGGCCAAATGCAGGGTCATCAAGAGGACGGTGCCCATCTGAGCGTCGAAATTGTCCGTATCGCCGACGAGAGAGACCTGGTCGAGAAAGATCGCGGGTCCCGACTTTTCGAACTCGCTGGCGACGTTCAAAAGTTCCTCCAGGTTTTCCAGGCGGCTTTCCGCCTCCACCGTCTTCTCCAGGCGCAGCATCTCGTCGTATCCGGTCTCGTAGATGATCTTTTCCAGGATTTGTGCCACGCCGGGAAGCGTCGTCATTTCTTGGCGCAGCCGCTCCAGGAGGCCGTGAAACTCGGCGATCTTTTTCTTGGAGCCCGCATTCAGCTCGGCAATCTCACCCGCCTTCGCCAAGGCCGCATAGAGAGGGATTTCGCGCTCGGAGGCCAGATCTTCCAAACGTTCCTCCGCCTTGCCGCCGATGCCGCGGGCGGGGACATTGAGGATGCGTTTGAGATTGATCGAGTCTTGAGGGTTTACGAGAACGCGCAGGTAGGCCAAAATGTCTTTGATCTCCTTCCGTTCATAAAACTTCATTCCCCCGAAGATCGTGTAGGGAAGCCGGTGGCGGAGCAGTTCGTCTTCAAACGTCCGGGATTGGGCGTTCGTGCGGTAGAAGATGGCGAAATCGTTAAGCCGCTTGCCGCCCTCTTGAACCCTTTTTTGAATTTCCTCGATCACGAAACGCGCTTCGTCGCGCTCGTCGCCCGCCGTGTAGACGACGGCCTTCCCTCCACCGCGATGGCTCGTCCAAAGATTCTTGCCCTTCCTGCCGCGATTGAAGGAGATCACCTGATTGGCGATCGAAAGGATCGTTTGCGTGGAGCGATAGTTCTGCTCCAGACGGATCACGCGGGCATCGGGATAATCGACCTCGAAATTCAGGATGTTTTGGATGTTTGCGCGCGGCAAGCGGTAGATGGACTGGTCGTCCTCGCCGACCACGAAGAGATTCCGGTGCGTCTGGGCCAAAAGCTTCGTGAGAACGTACTGGGCGTGGTTCGTGTCCTGATATTCGTCTACCAAGATTTGTCGGAACAATTCCTGATAACGAGTCAGGAGATCCGGCTGGGATTGAAGGAGCGAGACGACCCGGAAAATGAGGTCGCCGAAATCGAGGGCGTTGTTCTCCTTCAATCTCTTTTGATAGAGGGCGTAGACTTCCGCAACCCTCGTCTCGAAAAAATCCTGCGTCTTCGCGAGAAACGGTTCCGGTCCGATGAGTTCGTTTTTCGCGCCCGCGATGCGGGAGGAAACGGCACGAGGAGATAGGGCCTTATCCTCGATCTTCAAATCCTCCAGACAGCGTTTGATCAGGGTCTGCGTATCGTCGTCGTCGTAGATGACGAATTGATTTTCGCCGGGAGGAAGGCTCCGACGGAGGATGCGCAGACAGGTCGAATGAAAGGTCGAAATCCAGATTTCCTGCCCTCCCAATCCCAAAAGGGCATGGACGCGGTGCCGCATCTCCTCCGCCGCCTTGTTGGTGAAGGTGACGGCCAGGATGTTCCAAGGCGCGACGATCTTCTCCCGGATCAGCCGGGCGATCCGGTGCGTAATGACGCGGGTCTTGCCGGTGCCAGCGCCGGCCAAGATGAGCAAGGGCCCGTCGTTGTGTTGAACCGCTTCCTGTTGTTGGGGATTCAATTCCATGTCGGACGGGCGAATGAGATCACTCCACCGTAACGCTCTTTGCGAGATTCCTTGGCTGATCCACATCCGTCCCCTTATGGTCGGCGATGTAATAGGCCAGGAGCTGCAGAGGGATCGCCAGAAGAAGCGGATTCAAATACCACGGGGCCTCGGGGATACCGATGAAGTTGCGGCACTTGACCTCGAGTTCCCGGTCGCCTTCCGCACCGACGCC
>CAZWYB010000067.1:1568-11645 GCA_964637745.1 uncultured Pseudomonadota bacterium | reverse complement strand
CCTTCTCGCGGGCGTTCGTCGCACGGTCATGACATAGGGGGATGGCTGCAGCCGACCCGCCCCGCTTCACGCGGTCCTCTCGGATCCCCGCGACGGATGAGCAACCGTCGTCTCCGGACCCGCCGATGGAGAAGGCTTCCTGAAGGCCCTGCGCCCGAAAGGGGCGTGGGACACCTTTTTGAAAGACATCGAACAAGATCGGATCGTCCGAGCACGTTTTGGAAGATCTCGGCTCGTTCCCCTCCAAGAGGTCGTCCCCTTTTCCCCCTCGTTTTGGAAGAAATACCGAAGCCTCGGGAGCGAAGACGAAAGCGAATCCATTCCGCGCGCCGTCTCCTCTCAGTCAAAACCCATGCTCCGCTTGGAAAGCGCCGAGGCCATGCTCCGCTTTCGCCCGTCCTCGGCCCTTCCCTTTCCTGTTTCACGGCCCGTTCTTTTCATTCATGGGGCAATAGACGACGTTGCACCGATCGGACAAGCGCGCGCGCTCTACCGACTCGTTCGATCTCCGAAAAAGTTCGTCGCCTTTCCGGGAAAAGACCACATCGATCTGGATTGCGGGGAAGGCCTGCAGCGTCAGGTAAAACTCTCGCTCCGGTGGTTCGACCGCTTTCTTCAGCCGTCCAGAAGGCGGTATTCTTGAAACCGGAGGTAAAGCTCGCGGCAAACCCAGGCGTCAGTCGCGGCGTAGAGGATTTGGTTCGGCGTCAAGTGGACGCGGCCCCAGTTGGACGTGCTCTGCCCCTTCGTGATGCGGAAACCCAAGAACAACCCGGTGAGGCTCCGAGCGCTCGGCTGCTCCACGCCGTGCCGTTTGGCGATCGTCGAGAGTTCCACCGCATTCTTTTCTTCAAAGGGAAAACACATCCGGAATTTGGAAAAGTCGTCGCGGAGCCCAATCCCCGCCTTGACGATTTTTTCGTCCTCCAAGAGCTCCGTCAACACAGGCGCGCAATCGAGCTTCTGTAAGGGAAATAAATACACGGACCGGGACGTGGCCACCTGCGCCAAGCTCGGCCGATGGACCTCGCCCTTCCGGAAGGCCGGACGGGTCTCGGTGTCCAAGCCGACGACCGCTTCATGGCGGAATTCGTTACGGGCCTTCTCGAGGTCATGGACGGTGGCGGCCAGATGAACGGGGCCTTCGTAACGCCGAACGGTTAACTGCGCGAGCTCCTCCCGGGTGATCGTCGTTCGCAACGGCATAGGGTGAATTTTTTTCAAGCCGCGCTTGTAACCGAAACGGCGGTCCGGCGCAATCGCTTCGAGCGCTTGCGGTGAGGCCGCTTCTCTTGCTAAGTTCGCCCCGTGAAACCCAAAGACCGCCCTTTGATTTCGGACGCCGACCTGCGCCGCCTGGCAGAGGCCTTGGAGGCCGTCGCGAAGGATCCACATGTCCTTCTCCACCTTTCCGAAGAGGATCAGATCCGTTTGAAGAGCGCGGCCGGGAAGCTCATTTACCCGGATCGGAAGGAAATCAAGCGCCGCAACAAGGAACACCGCCGCGTTCATCATCAGAATAAGCAGAAAAAGGATCGTTCCGTGCGCGCGGCGACGGAGATTCGGACCGCCCGAAAAGAGGCCGTCTTCATCCCGCCGACACCCAAATTCTTGAATTCCGGAGAAAGCAAAGACACTTTAAACGACGTCGTCGGCGTCCTTCAAAGACCCGATCACTGCTACGTCTGCAAGGAGGAGTTTTCCCAAATCCATTTTTTCTACGACTCCATGTGCCTGCAATGCGCCCGTTTCAATTACGCCAAGCGGATCCAAACGGCCCCCTTGGACGGTCAGGTGGCAGTGATCACGGGCGCGCGGTTGAAGATCGGTTATCAAGCGGCCCTCATGATGCTTCGGGCGGGGGCCCGCGTGATCGCCACCACCCGGTTCCCCAAGGACGCCGCCCTCCGTTATGCGCGCGAGTCGGATTTCAGCGCTTGGAGGGACCGACTTCAGATCTACGGACTCGATTTAAGACATTCGCCCAGCGTGGAGATCTTTGCGCGACACCTCGACCGAACCCTTGACCGCCTGGATCTGCTGATCAACAACGCCGCTCAGACGGTACGTCGTCCGCCCGGCTTCTACGCCCACCTCATGGCCTCGGAGGATCAATCGATCAAGGAGCTGTCCGAAGATGCGCGGGGACTTCTCGCGGATCATGGTCGCTTCAAGGCCTCTTTGAACGGCCCCTCGGGCGAAGCTGGCACGGCGTGGCTGGCCGAGTGGCATGCGGGAAAAACGAATCCGGCCTTGGGCCTCACGGCCTCGGCGGCCCTTTCACAAATCCCGTATCAGTGCGACGGCTCGGCGGAAACTCCGAAACATTTCCCCGAGGGAAAATTGGACGCCGATCTCCAGCAAGTGGATCTGCGGGGCGTGAACAGCTGGCGCATGACGCTCGCGGATGTGCCCACGGCGGAGATGCTCGAGGTTCATTTGGTCAACGCCGTCGCCCCCTTCATCCTCTGCGCCAAGCTAAAACCCTTGATGATGCGCGACCGCACGAACCAAAAACACATCGTCAATGTCTCGGCGATGGAGGGGAAATTCAATCGCCATACGAAAACGGACAAGCACCCCCACACCAACATGGCCAAGGCGGCCTTGAACATGATGACGTTGACCTCCGCCCGCGATTACGCTTGACACGGCATCTACATGAACGCAGTAGACACCGGCTGGGTCACCGACGAAGACCCGGCCGCAATCTCCGCCCGCAAACAAGAGGAGCACGACTTTCAACCGCCCCTGGACATCGTCGACGGCGCCGCGCGCGTCTGCGATCCGTTCTTTTCCGGCATCCTCAGCGGTCAGCACTCGTGGGGGAATTTTCTGAAGGACTATCGGCCGACATCGTGGTGACGGGCGTTTCGGGCTCGGCATGATCGCCTGCGGTCTCGGTCGGGCGGCTTCCGATGGGCTGCGGCGGATCCAATGACGGCAGCGGCTTGATCGGCCGCGCCCCATCCAGAAGATGACCGTAGATGTGGGCCGAACGAAGGACGCGCTTCACGTACCCGCGCGTCTCCGTGAACGGAATCGATTCGATGAATTCATCCAGAGGCATTTCACCCTGAGTGCGAAGCCAACGGGCCACGTTGCCCGGCCCCGCATTATAACTCATCACCGCGAGTGACATCTGGTTTCCGAAAAGATCCAGCATCTTGCGCAGGAACGCGGAACCGATCTGGATGTTGTCCGACGGATTTTTCAAATCGGCATAGGAGACGGAACGCCCCAGACTCCGCGCCTCGCGCTGCGCCGTCGCCGGCATCAATTGCATGAGGCCGACCGCGCCCGCATGGGACCGCACGCCGCGAAGGAAGAGCGATTCTTCGCGCATGACGCCCAAGATCAAGGGCAAGGGTAGGCCGTTCACCCGCGCCGCCTCCTTCACGTCCGCCAGGTAGGCGGGCGGATACATCGCGCGGGTCAGGGCGTTGGCTTTGTCCAGATTGATGTCGAAGACCGACTTGTTCTGGCGGTCCGTCGCGATCTCGAGCGCCCGGTTGAAATCGCCCGAATCCATCCAGCGCTGGGCGATCGCTTCGGGATTCTGCACCGTGATCTCCGGATTCAGGTGCGTCAGGTAATCCAAGACATCGGCGGCGGCCGCATGGTCCCCTTTCCGGTTCAAACTGTCGACTAAGCGGAAACCTTCCATCCCTTTGGACGAGGACGCTTTGATCTTCGCAATCGCCGGCGTCACGGCGGATTCGCCCAATCGCGTCTCGGCAAAGAGGGCATAAAAGGAAAAGGGATAGGTCTTGAGGATCCTGCGATAGAGGACCGCGGCCCCGCCCCCTAATTTCTTGCCCGACCGGATTTCCGCAAGACGCGCCTTCCAATACAGGGCCTGCGGTTGCGCCTCCGTTCCGATGGACCGCGTCTCGATGATTTTATCGAAGAGACTCGAGGCCCTCTCATAATCCTTTCCTTGAAAGGCCCCGAAGGCCTCGTCCCAAAGGTACTTTTCCTTCATGTCGCCTTCCGAAAGTTCGATCAATTCCCGGAGGGCCTCGTCCGCCCGATCGGAGGCGTTCTGGGAGGAATAGATCCGGTAGAGGCGGTAATAGGCGTCATCCCGGTACCGTCCGTCGTCCGATTGTTTGGCGAGCTTTCGAAAACTGTCTTCGGCCTCATCATACCGGCGGAGTTCGGATTCCATCACGCCCTTCCAATAGAGGGCGCGCGTCAGGAGGATTCCGCTGCAGGAGGAGCGTTCAACGCCATCGTAACCCTCCACAGCTTCTTCCTTATGGTTCAGCTTTTGAAGGGCCGTCCCCCATTCGAAGAAGGCCCGGCATTTGTCTGAAGAAGAAACGGGGGCTGCGGAGATCTCCCCCAGCGAAACAAGGTCGGGCACCGTTTCGAAGAGCGATTTTTGAAAGAGGACGTGCAGACGCCTGATCTTGTCTTCCGGTCGCGCGAAGGGCGGGACTCCGGAAGAGACCGGATCTTCGAGATCCGGGAACAACGCCCAGAGCGATCTCTCCCATTCGTCGGTCGGCTTGGAAAGAATCCCCGATGCCTTCAAGCCCGTCTCCAAGGCCTGTTTGTAGAGCCGGCGATAAAAGGTCTGGTTCTTGTTGATCAGGTCCGTGGGCGCCGGCGGCAGCCGATCCAAGAGATCCAAGACCTTCTGCGCGTTCTCGGGATTTTCTTGGCCCAACATCTCTCGGGCCTTAAGAGTCGACTTCCAAAAATCCCAGACAGGAGAGGAATCCTTGGCGGGGCATTCCCGAAGGGGTTCTTCATAGGAGGCGATGTCTTCCAGCCTGACCGCTTCCGCCGCAGCCTTGGCTCTTGAGCGGGCCCTTGAATGCCTCAAGTGCCTTGATACCGGCCGGTGGGACCCTCGATGCTTGGCCCGGAGTTCATGAGGGGGAAGAGACAATAAAAAGACACAGGATAAAAAAACGACCCAATTCGTCTTCATGGATGCATCGGAGTTTAGAAGGAAACGAGGTAGACAGCAACATTCTTCATGGTATAGACCATCCCCACGAGAGTTATTTTTAACAGCAACCATTTCTTTTAAGGAGAAACCACATGGCAAAGAAAGCGAACTCGGCCTTCATGAAGGCACTGCAACCGTCGTCAGCGCTCGCCGAAATCGTCGGAGAGAAACCGCTTCCGAGAACGGAAGTCGTCAAGAAACTGTGGGCCTACATCAAGAAAAACGGCCTCCAGGACAAGAAGAACAGGCGCATGATCAACGCCGATGACAGCCTCAAGGTCGTCTTCGCCGGCAAGAAGCAGGTCAGCATGTTTGACATGACGAAGCTCGTCAGCAAGCACCTGAAATAAATTTTCCTTCGTTTGTGATCGGCCTTCGACGGTAAAATCGTCGAAGGCCAGTCGCGCGCTTTCCGACGAATAATCCCCATGGACACACCCGCGTTCCTCGCCGGGCTTAAAAAAGACCTGGAAGGGCTTTTGGCCAGGCTGATCCCCAACGAAACCTTGGTTGCCGAGTCCCGCGGAAAGCTCGAAATCCCTCTCCTCCTTAAAATAGCCCTGAAAAACGAGATGGAAGCGACGCTCGTCGGGGCGCGTTGGGTCGAGAACACGCCGGAGGTCTTTTGCAAGCTCGCGTTCGCCCGACAGGTGGGCGACGAGTCCAAGCACTACCGTTTAATCACGGAACGTTTGAAGGAATTGGGCGAGAACTTGGAGGCTTTCGATCCCCTGGCCCCGGCCCTCTCTCCGCTGACGGAATACCTTTTGGGACTCAACTCGACCTTGGAAAAGGCGGCGGCCGGTCCTTTCGCACGCGAGGCGATCGCCGTGATCAAAAACAATCAGTTTCTCTCCCTTCTTAAGGAAAAAGGGGATCTTCTCACGGCGAAGCTCTACGAGGAGACCATCCAACCCGACGAATACCATCACCATCAGCTCGGGGAAAATCTTCTGCTCCGGCTTGTGAAGACCGGCGAGGATCAGATGCGGGTCGTCGCGGCGGTGGAAAAGACCTTGGGCCTCGCGGAGGAGCTCACGCGGCTCGCCGCGGAAAAAAAGGGTCTGGTCCGCGCACCCGGCTGCTAGTCGAAGATTATCCGACAATCAGTTTTACGGGCAGTGCCCCGTTCATCAGGTCGATCGACTGACGCGGTTGGATTGCCAGCAGAGGAATCGGGCTGTCGCTGGGAACGAGCAAGGCGATGCGCCAGCCAGAAAAACGTTCTTGAATAACTCGACCGACGTCCCGATAAAGGGCCTCGATCGTTCCTCCCCCGATCCGTTCGCCGTAAGGCAGGTTGGCGACGAGCAAACCCTTCGGCGTCGGCGGAGTCCACTCATGAAACGGTCTGACGGAAAACTGCAAAAATTTTTCCACGCGCGCCCGGAGCGCCGAGGCCCGCGCAACGTCGACGTACTCGGCACGGATGTCGGAGGCGAAGATCGGCGCCGGAAGGGCGTTTCGTTTCGCCGCACGCAGTTGGTCGGAGACGCGCCGCCACAGGGGTCGGTCGAAACCGGCGAGGTGCTCGAGGGCGAAATCGTCCTTCCCACGATGGATCAGGGGCGCCTTGTGGAGCGCGATGTACGCCGCCTCGATGACCAAGGTCCCGGAACCGCACATGGGATCGAGGAGAGGTTCGTCGCCGGTGTAGCCAGCGAGCATCAGGATCGACGCCGCAAGCGTCTCCTTCAGGACCGCCGGATGGCCGCCGGTCCGCCACCCGCGCTTGTGGAGGGCGCGCCCCGCCATGTCGACGCCCAAGACGCAGTCGCCGCCGCGCACAAACGCGACGATCGTGATGGGATCGTCGGAGTCCGGATCAAATCGAGGTGCCGATTTTTCAAAACGCCCTTCCCGAACCGATTCCGCAACCGCCTGAACGACCGCCTCTTTCCCTAACGTCTGTGCCTTCGAGTCAGTCAAAACCGCATCCACCGTGAAGGGGCGATGCGATCGCAACCACTCGGGCCACGCGATCTTCTTTAACTCCGCACGCAGCGTTTGGAGGTCGGGGGCCGGAAATTCCGCGATCACCCGTTGAATCCGGCTCGCCGTCCGCAAGGACAAATGAGCGCGATAGGCCGTCTCCAAATCCGCCTCAAAGGCCACCCCGCGATGCAAGGGGGTCTGATCTTTTACGCCCAGGGCGGTGAGTTCCGAGGCAAGGACGTCGACCGTTTCGTGTGGGCATGTGGCGATCCAGCGCATAGGGATGCCTGCGTAACGCACCGGAGCCTCCCAGACAATGGATTCTTCACAGTTGAACTCCGAAACTTGTAACTTGAAACTCTCTAGGTTACGAATTGAATAAAAGTGAAACTCACTCGCAAAATCAAAAAAATCAGTGAGCAATTAAAGGATCTCGTCCTCTCCGAATATCACCACCCCGTCGAGGTCTCGGTCCGTGAAGAGCCTGCACCCTTGGGACTGACCGTCATCACCGCCTGCAATCCGAAGGCCCATCCGGGCACCGGCATGAGGCGCGTGTTGATGGATGAAGACGGGACGACCTACGGCGTCCATGGAGAAAAATCCCTGTCGACCCTCGTGCAACTCAAGGGTTGGGTGCTAACCCCGCCGGATCCGAAGGAGTTTTTAAGACTCGTCAATTTGGCCGAATTCGAAGGGATCGCCCTTTTGCAAAACCCCGATCCCAAGTTCGAAAAGGTGGGACGGCAACTTCGGTTCCGCTTCTTCCGCACCGAACACCCGAGCGGCAGGCGAGTCGAGGTGGCTTTGAATTTTCCGCGTGATTAGCCCAACAGTCGTTTCAGGAAAGTCACCGTTTTCTTTTTCAAGCCACGCAACTCCTTGCCGGATCCCCTCCGAAGAGAAGGTCACTTTGGGGGATTTATGGGTTCTGAGGACCAGGTCGTTCTCCTCATCCGCGAGGAGGAGGATATCTTTCCCACATTATTGCGTCACTGCCAAGGCAGGCCGCTCGGCCGAAAGGATTGGTTGAGCCTCACCTATCATTATATGCTCCGCGTTCCCGCCTCCGAGGTCCACCGCACGGCGAAGGGCTGGCGGCAAGCCATCAGCCGCGCGATCAAGACCCCACGATAAAGCCAAGGAGACGTCTTCTTGACCCCTCCTTCCAATAGCGGTAAGCGCTCCCGAAAGGATTTTTATGACCTTACGTCTCTTTTTCTTGGTCACCTCCACGGCCCTGGTCAGCTTCTGGATGACGTCCTGCAACGGCGTCAATCTTTTCTCCGTCGACGACGACAAGCAACTGGGCCAACAAGTCTCGCTCCAAGTCCAATCAGACCCTTCCCAATACCCGATCCTGGATGAAAACCAATTTCCGGACGCCTATGCCTACCTGCGCGGGATCCGGGATCAGATCCTCGACTCGGGCCAGGTCGAACACGCCAACGATTTTGCGTGGGACGTCAAGATCATCCGGGACGACAAGGTCTTGAACGCCTTCTCCGTCTCCGGCGGTTATCTCTATTTCTACACCGGCATCATCAAATACCTCGACACCGAAGACGCCTTCGCGGGCGTCATGGGCCACGAGATGGCCCACGCGGCGCGGCGACACGTCACCCAGGCGTTGACCGAACAATACGGGATCTCGCTTCTGTTGGAGGCGGCGCTCGGAAACCGCTTGGACATCGTCCAAAACATCGCCGGAGGGCTGGCGACCCTCGCGTTCAGCCGCGATCATGAAGCCGAGGCCGACGAGTTCTCCGTCATCTATCTCGCCAAGACCCGCTACCAGTGCAACGGCGCCGCCCTGTTTTTTGACAAGCTGATCAATCAAGGAAAGGCGGGAAGTACGCCCGAGTTCCTGAGCACGCATCCGAGTCCGGACAACCGCATAGGCGCCATCAACAATAAGGCCGCCCAGCTAGGCTGCAGCACGACGCCGTCTGGACGCGATTACCAGGCCTTCAAAGATATGCTGCCGTAAGCGTTCTCGATTATTCCCGATACCACTCACGCCGTGCCTGAACGACCAGGGGCGCCACATCGCGATAGAAACGGAGACTCTTGGAGAGATAAATGGAGGCGGCCACGAGTTGGAAGAGCGCGAGCGCCGCATGCCAGCCTCTTTCCAGGAAGACTTGAGGCCACTGAGAAACGAGAATCCAAGACAAGAGACAAAAGACCACGGTCGATGGCATCAAGACGCGGATGTTCATCCACTGGTCTTCTTCCACGCGCGCAACCAACGCCTTTTCCGCCGTTCCCTCTCCGTCCTCCTTCAGGCGCCGGATGAGCCTTAAATCGAAAATGAAGAGGACCCAGACGATCGCGGAATAAATGCCGTTCAAAAGAAACCAATGTGAAGGGTCTTTGAGTTGGGTGAAGATCACCGCCTCCAGGAGGGTCGAGCCGACGTAAAAGAAATTGTGCCCGAACTCGATCGGCCAGCCGATCACCGTCAGCGTGTGCATGATGGAGCGCGACCAGAAAATAAAGATCGTCAGGAGGCCGACGCCCACGTAGGGCCAGAAGAGATAATCACGCTCGAGCAGAGGACCATGAGCGTTTTCCACGAGGAACGAAAGGGCGACGCCCTGAATGATGCTGATGAGCGTGAGCTCGACGTTCACGATGAGATCATCAAGATCTTTCATTGAGAAGCGGAAATTAGCACGAGTGCCGATGCTTGCCAAAAGGAAAGATCAGCCGAAGAGTCCCTTCGGGACGCAGAAATAGGTGACACTGATGGAGGGGTTGTCTTCCTTCGGAGCGGCGTATGGATAAATCGAGCGGGTGCCGCGGGTGTAATCCATGAGGACATCGTAGTCACCGCTCGTTGCGCTCTCGAACCAACTCCGAATGTCTCCATCCGGTGCAAAGGAAGGACGAAGCCCTTGTCCCGAGGTGCGATGCACCCAACGGAAACCGGCGTGGTACGTGTTATAAGCGGCTTCCCGAATTTGTTCGTCGGTCAGACCCGTCTCCTCCGTAAAGATCAAGATGATTCCCGCATCCCTGTAAGCCTTGAAAACGGCCGCCATCTTCTCGTTCGTCTGGTCCCGGACTTCGTGAAAGCCGTTGCCGACCATCATCACGGCCCCTCGCGGGTCTATCCCTTGGTCCCTCAGAAACTGAAGCAACGTTTCGGGCCTTCCGATGTCCGCTTGGACGAA
>CAZWYB010000067.1:0-1558 GCA_964637745.1 uncultured Pseudomonadota bacterium | reverse complement strand
CGCCTGGCACCTCAACTTCAAGCCGGTGATGAAGAGCCTCGAGTTCCTATCGGAGGAGCTCGTCGAAGCGCACGGCTGGGAAACCTCGTGACCGGGAAGGTCGAGCGGCACCGCATGACCGTGTCCGACGTCGCGGCGCGGTGCGGCGTGAGCGGCGTAACGGTGCTGCGCTGGATCGCCAACGGGCAGCTGCAGGCGGTTGACGTGCCCGCCCCAGGCAACCGTCCCGCCTGGCGCTCCAAGAGGGCCTTCTCCAAAGCCGGGTTCTCGTAATCGGCGCCCACGAATTGCACGCCGGTCTCGCCAAATTTTTTGACGAAGATCTGGACCGCTTGCCCCAATCCCAAGGCGTGTTCGATGAAGACCTTGGGCCTAAAACCGCGGGCCTCACAAAATTCCTTCAAGCGGTCCTCCGCATCCTCGAAGGTCTTTCGATTCGCATCACGGCTGGCGAAGATGTTCTTCCCGCGCTCGACCCATGGCCTTTCTCCGCTCGCCCGGAGCAAGGCCTCATGTTGATCCAAATAAGGTTGATAGGCCCCGATGATCCCGAAGATTCCGGGTCCGCGTTCGAAGACACGCGCCCCCATGGACGTTACGATCCCGTTACGGACCAAACCCGCCCTTTCCAAAACGTCCCGATGTTCTTCCGTCCGCATCGCATCACCGGCCTTGAGCCGATCAATCTTGCCTGAGGCCTTCAAGTCCAAAACAGCATTCATGAGGCGATGGCCGAGCTCGATCTCCGCCGCATTCGCGATCCACGCCGCCGTTCCGCGTCCCTTCACGAATCCCGTTTCGGTGCGGTCCAGAAAGCCACGGACATAGAGAAAATGCAGATCGTGCGAGAGCTGTTGGGCGTCCAGTCCGTGCTCCGCGGCGTAGGTGTCGATGTCGAGGACGTTTCCATTTTCCAGAAAGTCCATCGTCCCAATCTTGAGATACGTCTCCAAGATCTGCTTGGCGAGCCAGAGATCGGGAGGGGCCGTGACGGAGGCTGTATTCACCATCGTCTTCAAGGCCTGGACCGCGCGACGGATCGACTCGCCCGCCTCCGGCGGGATCGAATCGCGATGTTTGAGAATCTCTTCCACCTCATCCAACCACTCCAACGTCCTCAAACCGTTTTGAAAGAGGTGCGGGACGCGGTCGCGAAAGGCCCGAAAGGCCTCGGGCGTGATCAGAGGAAAACCGGAAGGATCGATCGACGTCGGCGAGGTGACGATCTGCAAAAGGTCCAGCCACTGAGGATGGTCCCGTAGAGGAGGGTAATCGGCCAGAACCGACTGCAAGAAGAACTGCGACCGGTTCCATTCCGACCGCACTTGATCGTAGGCCTGAAATAGGCGCCCGGCGACCGGCAGCGATCGCGACCTTTCGCGGGCCTCCTGAAACCAGTGGCTGGCGGGTATGAAAAGATCCGCCGTCCTCAGGATCTCTCGCCCCGCGAACTGAGCGGCCTCGCCGTAGACGCGCCGGAAACCCAACCATTGAAACGCCGCGAACCGAAGCGTTGGATTAAAAAACTATTTGCTTCTCTGGCGAAGGGCGGGTGAGG
>CAZWYB010000066.1:10398-11909 GCA_964637745.1 uncultured Pseudomonadota bacterium | reverse complement strand
GTACGCCGAGGGCTACCCGGGCAAGCGCTACTACGGCGGCTGCGAGATCGTCGACCAGGTCGAACAGCTTGCCATCGACCGCGCGAAGGGGCTGTTCAGCGCCGACCACGCCAACGTGCAGCCACACTCGGGCGCGCAGGCGAACGCCGCCGTGTACCTGGCGTTCCTCAAGCCCGGCGACACCGTCCTCGGCATGGACTTGTCGCAGGGTGGCCACCTGACGCACGGATCACCGGTGAACTTTTCCGGACAGCTCTACAATTTCATCGCCTACGGCGTGGACCCGAAGACCGGCCGCATCGACTACGACCAATGCGCGGATCTCGCGAAGAAAGAGCGCCCGAAAATGATTACGGTCGGCGCCTCCGCCTATTCGCGCAACATCAACTACAAGAAATTCCGTGAAATCGCCGATTCCTGCGGGGCCTTTCTCTTCGCGGACATCGCCCATCCGGCGGGCCTGATCGCCAAGAAACTGTTGGATGACCCGATCCCTTATTGCCACGTAGTGACCTCCACCACCCACAAGACCCTGCGTGGCCCGCGCGGCGGCGTGATCCTGATCGGGCGCGATTACGACAACCCTTTCGGTCAAGTGGCCCCCAAGTCCGGGCGCGTGAAAAAAATGAGCGAGCTGATCGATTCAATGATCATCCCCGGCATTCAAGGCGGCCCCTTGATGCACGTGATCGCCGCGAAGGCGGTCGCTTTCGGCGAGGCCCTGCAGCCGGACTTTGAAGAATATGCCAAGCAGATCATCCGGAACGCCAAGGCTTTGGCCGAAACCTTGATGGGTCACGGCTTCAACATCGTCTCCAGCGGGACGGACAACCACCTGATGCTGTTGGATCTTCGCAACCGAAAGCTTACGGGCAAGGACGCCCAGGAGGCTTTAGAAGAAGCCGGAATCACGGTTAACAAGAACGCCGTTCCCTTCGATGATCAAAGCCCTCTGGTGACCAGCGGCATCCGGATTGGTACGCCCGCCCTCACGACACGCGGTATGAAAGAGACCGAAATGAAGATGATCGGCGGATGGATCAACGAGGTCCTCGCGGACCTTAAGAACGCCCAGAAGAAGCGAGAGGTTCGGGCGAATATCAACGAGCTCTGCAAGAAATTTCCTCTGTATTTGTGAAATGTCCTTTTTGCCAAAATCCTAACAGCAGCGTCGTCGACTCCCGAGACTCCAAGGAGGGCGAAACGATCCGCCGCCGCCGCGAGTGCGACGCCTGCGGGAAGCGATTCACCACCTACGAACGCGTCGAAGAACTCCTGCCGATGATCGCGAAGAAGGACGGCCGCCGCGAGCCTTTCGACCGCATGAAGATCCTGCACGGAATTCAAAAGGCCTGCGAAAAGAGGCCCGTCTCGCGGGAGGCCATCGAGGCGGTCGTGGACAAGATCGAGCGCGAGATCCAGGAGATGGGGGACAAAGAAATCCCCTCTAAGGAAATCGGGGAACGCATCATGCGGGAGCGGAACGACTTAGATCCGGTGCCCTAAGTCCC
>CAZWYB010000066.1:2003-10388 GCA_964637745.1 uncultured Pseudomonadota bacterium | reverse complement strand
ACCGCCAGAAGATCCTCAGCGGCCGCAAGAAAGCTTGCGAGAAGCGCCCCATCAGCATCGCGACCGTGGAAGCGGTCACGGACCGGATCGAAAAACGGATTCAGGAGATGGGCGAGACCGAGATCCAGAGCCGCGCGATCGGTGAGGAGATCATGAAGGAGCTGCACCAGCTCGACCAGGTGGCCTACGTGCGGTTCGCGTCGGTCTACCGCGAGTTCAAAGACATCGATCAGTTCATGGACGAGCTGAAGGGTCTTCTCAAGGAAACCGCGAAGAAATGACCGTATAAATCGGTTGGCCGTCCCGGAATCCGAACACGATATGCTGAAAGGTCTTTCCGGGATGTCGCCAAGCTCGATCGGTGATCAAGCGTCGATCGGTCTCCGAGGGAAGATGATTTTGCCCGGGCGGATGGATGTGGGCCACGAATTCCGTTCCGAAAAAATCCGCTTCGACGGGGCTGTAAATTTCGTCTCCTAAGTAATTCGCATCGTGACTCGTTTCCGTCCCTTCACGGACTTCGTAGGCAGCGGGATCGACGCCGTTGTCGTGCAGAAAGACGGAGTAGCGCCTCCCCGTGCTTCGTGCGGCGTCAATCAGATACTCACAAACCTCCGGCGGAAAATCCAATTCCTCAAATCGCGTTGAAATGGTTTCGCGATAAGGGTGCACCCGCAAAAGAGGGGGCGTTTGAAAAGGCGCGGCTAGAAAAAAGACGGAGGGAGAAAAGGGAGTGGAGACTGGCGATGGCTGAACTTGAGGAGTTGCCGCGCAAACCGAGGCGCTTCTGCCAAGGCGAGCCTGGGCGTAGGCCTGCGCCGATAAATAGCTCTGCACGAGAGAAAGCCCTGAACCCATTGACCGTTTGTCGAGGTTTTCGGGAAAAAGTTGTTACAAATCAGCCGGGTTGGTTCACTGGCTTCTTCCGGAATAGGTGTCGATCACGTCCCCGGGTTTCGTGACGGGCTCCCTCGTTTGGAGCCTTGCGATCAGATCTCCCTCGCAGAGAAGGGGTTGGCGCCTCAGCCCGCTCAAGAGGCCAGTTACCGGAACAGTGACTTCATCCCTGACGTCCCCGGCGAACTCGTCATAGATGGAGCCCAGGATTTCTCCCGCGTTGACCCACTTACCCACTTTGACTTTGGAGACGAAAAAACCGGCTTTCTGGGAGATCAAGGGAAACGTTTGATCCGGTCCGAAATAGGCGGGTTCGACGTCGGAGTCCGCGAGTTGGACGCCGCCCAAGATGTTCGTGTTCATGAGGAAGGTGACCAGGGCATGAAAGAGGCGCTCGCAGTGTTCGGGTTGGAGCTGTCCGGCCATTCCCGCCTGCAGGACGAAATTCTCGCCGCCGCATTCCCGCCACGAATGCCCGATGGTGCTCGTCACGGTCTGATTAGACCGGCGCTCGATGATCGCGGACAATTCGAAAAAACGCGCCGTCCGGCGTTCGGAGTCGGTGGGGTCGTAGAGGCGCACCTGAGGGAGTTCTTCGAAATCGGCGTTGGAGGCGTGGAGATCGACCCGGTAATGGGCCTGTTTCGTGAGCTCGAAGACGGCTGCTGCGATCCGTTGCGAGGTCTCGCCGCGGTCATAGCCGGGAAACATCCGGTTGATGTCCGTGTTGTCGAAGGGCCAGAACCGGCGCTGGGTGTTGACGCCCACGACGTTCACCGCCGGGACGATCAGGACGCGCTCCTTGAGCCTCTCCTGCGCCTTCGGTCCCTGGAAGAGATGGTGCAGAAAGTGCGACAGGCGGGCGAGGACAAAGACCGTATTGAGCTCGTTGCCGTGGATGCCTCCGACGAAGACGGCCTTCGGCGGCTTCAAGGTCGATCCGATGTCGTGATATCCGATTTCAAAGGAATCCCGGAGCGGGGCCGTCATTTTGAGGAGGGAATAGACGCTCATGCCTTCTCCTTCGTTTCCATAATGCGCGCCATCAAGGATCCTTCATAGACGAGCGGGTATTCCCTTAGGGTGAACAAGACGCCGTCGACCGGAGAACGGACCTCCGAGAGCGGTTCCCCCTGATGAGGAGAGACGACCCGTCCCAGGACCTGCCCGCGCTTGAGGCGCAGCCAGTGTTCGACGGCGGGGACGAAGACGCCGGAGGTCTCGGCGTTGACGTAGTGAACGTTCGTGTCGTCCGCCAAAAGCGGTTTGTGGGTCGGCTCGGGCAGCTCGACGTCGTCCGCCAGGACGCCCAATTGCTTCCAGACCTTCAGGATGCCCGTGACGAGCTGGTCGGTGAATTGCGGCGTGATCCGCATGCCGACTCCCATCTCCACGACGAGGCAGGGAGTGCCCACGGAATTCAGGCTGTGGGAAAGCGTGGTTTCGAGGACGGTCATCGCTCCATGCACCCAGATCAGGTCCAGATTCATGTTTCGAGCAATTGGAACGAGATTTTTTGAAAATTCATTGGCGATCCTCACCTGGGGTATTTCCCTTAGGAAAATATTGCTCGCATGGATGTCGATCACGAGATCCGCGTCCTTGAGGTGTCGCATCGCGGCCTCGGCGATCCTTTGAGGCACGAGACCCTCGGCATGGCCCGGAAAGTTGCGGTTCAAGTCCGTCTCGAAGACGGGGAGCATCCTTTGCAAGGTCTCCAATCCCAGAGGGTTCATCCCCGGATACATTTCCACCGTTCCCCGTAAGGCCTCCGGTCGGCTTCGGCCGAGGGATTCCAACCAGGCGGCCAACCGGTGGCACACGAAAAGACCTTCCAGTTCATCCCCATGGATCCCGCTGGCAGTGGCCCAGCCGCGGGCCCTACCCCTTCGAAAACCGTGCGGCGGATCTCGAACGTCTCCCGGTAGGGAAGCTCAAGACTCAGGATGGAATCTCTGCGTATCGGGAAGGACATCGGCAACCTGGAAGTAATCCCAAGTGGTGGCGTCGCTCAAGAGGGAAATCTTATTTAAGAAATCGGCCAAGAATTCGTGGAGCCCTTTGGAAAAAATCTCGTCGGGGGTCGTGTCGTGCAGATCTTCGATCAATTCACTCAAGATTTGGTAGGTGCGGCTCTCCGGCCCCTTGATGCCGACCCGCTTCAAGGCCTGACTCATCCGGTCGAGGCAAAAGGCGAGCGAGCGCGGAAAATTTCCGTCCAGGATCACAAAGCCGGCGACGTCGACGGGCCGGAGCCCCGACTGGAAAAGCCGCCGGTAGGCCTCGAATCCGGAGAGGGATTTCAGGAGAGCGGCCCATTGATAATAGTCCAGCGCCGAACCGACCATGGAGACGCTGGGCAGGAGCAGGTGGTATTTGACGTCCAAGATGCGGGCCGTCATGTCGGCCCTTTCGAGGTGTGTCCCCAAGAGATAAAATCCATAGGCCTCGCCCCGCATCATCGTCGAGGTGGTGAGTCCGTGGAAGCGCGCGACCTCCCGGCGGACGGTGCCGAAGAAAGGGATCGCCTTTCCCTCCGGCAGCGGTTCGGTGAGTTCCGCGTCCGCGAAAAGCCAGAGTTCGTTCATCGCCTCCCACATTTCCTTTGAGACGCGGTCGCGCACGGCCCGTGCGTTCTCGCGCGCCAGTCGCAGGCAGGAACGGATCGAGTTGGGATTGGCCGACTCGCGGGCGAGAAAGTGGATCATCCGCGACGCGGAGATCTCCGTCCCGCAGCTGTCCTCATAAGCCTTCCGGTTTCCCGTGATCATCAACAGGGGTTCCCATTGAGAGACCTGAGACAGCACATCTTCGGCCTCCAGAAGGTAGGCCTGGTTGATTTCGATCAAACGGGCGGTGTTGTCCGCCCGTTCCAGGTAGCGGGAGAGCCAGTAAAGCGAATTAGCAATTCGACTGAGCATGTTTCACTCCGTCAACACCCACGTATCCTTACTGCCGCCGCCCTGGGAAGAATTGACCACCAGGGAGCCCTGTCGGAGGGCGACCCGCGTGAGTCCTCCGGGTACGACCTGAATTTCCCCGCCGTAAATGACGAAAGGCCTGAGATCGATATGCCTCGACTCCAGCGAGCCGTCCAAGTAGCACAGATGCCGCGAAAGAGGGATCACCGGCTGGGCGATGTAGTTTCTCGGATTCTCCTCGATCTTTTTGGAGAACTCCGCCCGGGTCGCGCGCGTGGAGGCGGGGCCGATCAGCATCCCGTAACCTCCGGATTCGCTCACGGCCTTGACGACCATCCGTTCCAGGTTGTCCAGCACGTAGGCCCGGTCTTCGTCGCGCGTGAGCTGGTAGGTGGAAACATTGTCCAGAATGGGCTCTTCAGCCAGGTAATAGCGGATCATGTCGGGTACGTACGGGTGGATGGCCTTGTCGTCCGCGATGCCGTTGCCCACGGCGTTGCACAAGGCGACGTTCCCCGCCCGCCAGGCGTCGATGATTCCCGGAACGCCCACGAGGGAATCGTTCTTGAAAAAAAGAGGGTCCAGAAAGAGGTCGTCGATCCTTCGGTAGACGACGTCGACGCGCTTCAAGCCGTGCGTAGTCTTCAGAAAGACGACGTCATCCTTGACCGTCAGGTCGTGGCCTTCGGCCAATTCCACGCCCATCTCCTTGGCGAGGAAGGTGTGCTCGAAATAGGCGGAGTTGTAGATGCCGGGCGTCAGGACCACCACCTCGGCTTTGTTTTTGCCGCGCGGCGAGACGTTGCGAAGGGCGTTCAAGAGCAGCATCGGATAGTGCTCCACGCGGCGGACGCGGTAACGCGAGAAGAATTCCGGCAGGACGCGCCGCTCGATCACGCGGTTCTCGATCATATAGGATACGCCCGAGGGGACGCGGAGGTTGTCCTCCAGAACCAAGTAACGCCCGCCCTCGTCGCGCACGATATCGATCCCGCTGATGTGCGTGTGGATGCCCTGCGGCGGTTCGATGCCGATGATCTCACGACGGTAGTCCTTGGCGTTGTCGACGAGCTCCGTGGGGATGACGCCGTCATTCAGAATCTTGCGGGGCCCGTAGACGTCCCTCAAGAAAAGGTTCAGGGCGCGCACGCGCTGTTTCAGACCGGATTCGATGAGCTGCCATTCGGAGGCCGGTATCACGCGCGGAATGATGTCAAAGGGGAGGATGCGCTCGATCCCTTCCCGGTTGTCGCTGTAAACGGTGAAGGTGACGCCTTCCGTGTGGAGGGTGAGCATCGCTTGACGGTGCTTGGCCTCCAGGTCGGCCGGACCGGTCTTTCGAAGGTGTTCGGCCAAGGGGGCATAATGCGCGCGCGGCTCCATACCCTCGGCATAGAACTCATGATAAGGCGTCGCGATCGGCCGTTCCGCAAAGCGACGGTCGCCCTCGGAGGAGAGGCGCTTGACCGACACCTTGTATTCGAACCTCGTCTTGCAGGCCTCCGTCGTTCCAGAGATCGGCGCCGCGGCCGACGGTTCTACGGCGGAGGCCAGCGGGATGTATCCTTCTCCGGCCAAGAGACCTAAGGTCGGGTCGAGTCCCACCCAACCGGCCCCGGGTACGAAGACCTCGGCCCAGGCGTGCAGCTCGGAAGATTCCATGCGCACGTGATATCCGGATACGAATCGGGCGGCCAGCTTGAGGCCCCGGGGAATCTGGACCAAGAGCCCGCCGGAGTAGCGGCAGGAGCCCGACCTTTTGGACAGCGTTTCTTCACAGGACTGCAGTCCGGGTTCGGGGCGGATGACGTAGGCGATCTCTTGCCGAAGGCGACGGTTTAACCCCACCAGAAACTCCATGACGTTGACAGGGTTTCGTTTGATCGAGGCAAGCCAGGACTTCATCAGGGGGCCGGGTTTTTCGGTCTCCAGAAAAGGCTCGAGGGTCTTAAGCCGGTGTTTGTCGTAGGCGAACGGGAACCGCTCCGCCTCCGGTTCGATGAAAAAATCGAAGGGGTTGATGGGAGTCAATTCGGCCACGAGGCTTACGTTGATCTCGAAAAGATCGGTTTTCTGGGGGAAGGTCACACGGCCGACGTAGTTACCCAGCGGATCTTGTTGCCAACGGAGAGCGTGCGATTCAGGGCGAATCGTGAGGTCATAAGAGAGGATCGGCGTCCGTGTATGGGGCGCGGGCTTCAATCGGATTTCCTGGGGGGAGAGGGAGATCGGGCGATCGTAATGATAAACCGTCTTATGATGAAGCGATGCCTTGGGCGCCACGTTTCAGATCCCCAAAAGGTGCGCGTGTTCGAACGAATGATATCAAGAAGCAACCATTATGCCAACGCCCTGCCGAGGGCGGGGACTGATTTTTGGAGGGTTTAAAGGCGGGAAGATCAAAGGAAAGCCGGATCTTTAGGCAGATGCCCCTGAAATGAACACGCAAATTTCCGAGACCGCCACGGCGATCTGGGTATATACTCTTTAAGTCATGCGACGCCTTCTCAAAGCCGTGGCCCATTTGCGATCCGATCGGCGTAAGGGTGAGACCGAAGAAAATACCCTAACGGTGAAGAAAAGACTTTCCCGGTTCCTGTTTTTAAGCTTCAAAGATGAATTTGCGGACGCCGTTCATGCCGCCGGGAAAGGGCTGGGCAAGGATTTGGGGCACAAGTCATCCAAATCAAAGTCGAAAGCATGATTGAAATCGTTTTTTCATGACCTGGCAGAATCAACTCTTGGCCTGGTACCGCCGCAATAAGAGAGATCTCCCCTGGCGCAGGTCCAAGGATCCTTATCGCATTTGGATTTCCGAGATCATGCTCCAGCAGACGACCGTCGAGGCGGTCATCCCTTACTACCATCGGTTTCTGGCAAGATTCCCCACGATAAAAAAATTGGCCGGCTCTTCGGAAGAAGACGTGCTCAAGCTCTGGTCGGGGTTGGGCTATTATTCCCGGGCGAGAAATCTGCGGAAGGCGGCGCAAATGATTTGTGGGGGCGGACTCCCTGATACGGTCGAGGAATTGATCCGTCTGCCCGGCATCGGCCGCTACACCGCCGGAGCGATCGCTTCGATTGCTTTCGAACGGAGGGCCCCCATCGTCGATGGAAACGTGATCCGGGTCCTTTCGCGCCTCTTTCGCATGGACGAAGACCCCAAAACCTCCGGAGGACGGGCGGCCTTTTGGGCGAAGGCGGAAGAGATATTGCCGGGGAAAAATCTAGGCGACTTCAATCAGTCCTTGATGGAGTTGGGGGCGACGGTTTGCCATCCGGAAAATCCCCTTTGTCCCTTGTGTCCGATCGCTTCGAAATGCCTCGCGTACAAGGCGGGCGAGGCGGCCGCCTTTCCAAAAGCCAAGCAGAAGGCGGTTTATCGGGACGTCCTCATGACCGCCGCCGTGGTTCAAAAAGGGGGGGACGTCCTCGTCCTTCAAAGATCGTCCGAAGGCCTCTTGAAGGGTTTATGGGAGGTCCCCATGGTCGAGGGGGGAATCGAGTCGTTGATTCAGGCATGGCCTCTGGACATCATTCGGCCGCTTTCGGAAGTCCGGCATTCGGTTTTGAACCGGAGGCTGAAGATCCTCCCGATCCTGTGTCGCATTAGGGGAAGGCATCGATTTTCCCGACCCCACCGCTGGATTTCTCCCGCAAATTTTGAGGATCTACCCACCTCGTCGATGAATCGAAAGATTTTGAGACAACTCGAGACCCCGTGACCCCCGATAATTCAAACACCTATGGCGAGATTTTTGAAAAGAGTCGGCGTCGGGATCCCCTTCCGGAAGGTCTTCGGCTTCTTCAGCTTGAGCTGCAAGAAAGAGATGGATGCCGCCCTTCGTGAAGCCCTCCATCGGGCCCGCTTCTAATTTCCAGGTCCTCCTCCCTTCCTGCGTGAAATCGGTGCCTTACAGGCAATTTTTGAATCATTTAGACCAGTATAAGACAATATAGAACATAAAACCCTTGTTAAAAGATGTTGCGGTCTGTCACATTCCTCTTTTGCAAGAGCATCCAATTCATCTAAAATAACGTCCATGGATCCCCTCGTTCTCATCATTGATGACGACTCGATTTTTTCTACCATGGCGGGAAAGAAATTTCAGAACGACGGGTGGAACGTGCTGACCGCCGGGACGGCTGAAGAGGGCCTGGCCTGCATTCGAAAACGCACGCCGGATGTCATCTTGATCGACGTTCGGCTTCCCGATCGACTCGGCGTCGAAATCGTTCCCGAGATCAAAAAGGCGCATCCGCAGCTCCCCGTGGTGATGATCAGCGTCACCGGTGAGCCGCAATACGTCATTTCCGCCATCAAGAACGGGGCTTCCGATTACGTCATCAAGCCCGTCGATTTTCCGAACCTCCTTCAAAAGGTTCGCGACTTGCTCGAAATGAAGAGGATTAAGGGTACGGAACTGGAGCTGAAAGAGCTGGAAGGCGCTGAGTTCGTGATGGGGCCGAGCGCGGCGACGCGGCAGCTCGTGCGCGACATCAGCCGGGTGGCGAATTCCGACACGCCCGTCCTTCTCATTGGCGCGCCGGGGGTGGGAAAAAAGAT
>CAZWYB010000066.1:0-1993 GCA_964637745.1 uncultured Pseudomonadota bacterium | reverse complement strand
GGCCGTGGCCCCCGGGAATTTTCCGGGCCTTCACAAACGGGTATACTGCGCGCGAGGGTTTGCCCGCATATTTAGTCGACCTGACCCAGAGCGCCCGCGACGGCCAGCTTCCCATCATCTACATGCGCGAGCCCGAGATCGGCAAGCTCGTGCAAATCCTTAATCAAACCGAATACCGCAACGCCTATCTTCTCGGGGAGACGGGGGTGGGAAAAAATATGATCGCCCAGATCATTCACTCCTTGAGTCGCCGGCGGCAAGGCAAGTTCGTCGAGTTCAGCTGCGCCGCGGTTTCGGAGCAATTTTTGGAATCGGACCTCTTTGGACATGAACGCGGCGCGTTTGCAGGCGCGCATCGCGAAAAACCGGGTAAATTTGAACTGGCGGATCACGGGACGATCTTTTTGGATGAAATCGGGGAACTGGCCCACGAGCTTCAAGCCAAGCTCCTGCGGGTCCTTCAAGGGGGCGAGTTCGAGCGGATCGGAGGATTGAAGACGGTGAAAGTGGACGTGCGCGTGATCGCGTCGACGAACCACAATTTAGAAAAGGCGATCGCGGAAGGTCGTTTTCGCGAGGATCTCTTTTATCGCCTGAACGTCTTATCCATCCTCATTCCGACGTTGCGGGAGCGGCGCGAGGACATCCCCTTCCTCGTGGAGCGGTTCCTGCGGTTCTATTCTAAAAAATCGGCAAAGCGTTTTGAAAAGATATCCGACGATATTATGAACGGCTTGATCGACTATTCATGGCCCGGAAACGTACGCGAGTTGCAGAACGTGATCGAGCGGGCCGTTGTGTTGGGAAGAGAGCCGAGGCTTGAGTTCTCGGATTTCGCCTTGAGCTCTTCACCGGGTCCTCATCTGGCGGAAAGTCCGATCTCGCCGGAGACATCCGAAGACGCCTTTCATTCGTTGCGGGAATTGGAGCAAAAAACCCTCCTGGACGCCATCCGCCGTTCAAGCGGCAACGTGGCCAAGGCGGCGCGTATCCTCGGCATCAGCCGGGGGACCGTCTACCGGCGCCTGCGCAAATACGACATCGGACTGAAATCGGCATTGGGTTAACCCTATGTGGGACGTCCTGAGACAAAACCACGACGTCATCGTCTTTGACGGCTGCTGGATCATCATTTTTATCTGTCTGGACCTTTGGCTGAGACGCCCCGAACGTCAGGGCCAGATCCGCCTCCGGGCGTGGTTCCTCTTGGCCCTGGTTTTGGTCTCCGGTTGGTTCATCGTTCAGGAAGCGGACCGGCGGGAGCGCGGCCGTTTGCGGTACATGATCGAGGGCGTCGCGCCGACCTACGCGCAAGAGCTGGAGTTGATGGGGCACGCCCGCATCGGTCTGGATACCAAGCCGGATGATTCGGACTACCTGAGGATGATCGAGGCCGAAAAGAGATGGTTGAAGCTCAACCCTCGGGTCGACGACATCTACACCCTCCGCAAATTGCCCGACGGACGGAACGTCTTCATCGTCGATTCGGAAACGGACTACAACCGCAACGGCCGCTACGATGAGGAACGCGAACAAAGGACGTCGATCGGCGAGGTCTATACGGAACAGGACGAGGGGATCGAAAAGGCCTTCCGCGGCGAAGCCAATTTCGAAGACGTGCCCACGACCGACCGCTGGGGAACGTGGGTCAGCGCCGCCGTGCCCATGTATGAGGGCTCGCGCGTGGAAGCGGTCCTGGGGGTCGATTTCGACGCTCACGAGTGGCAGCGTTCCATCGCCCAACATCGCCTCATGGCGATCGTCTTCCTCTCGATCATCTTAGCGATCTTCGCGACCTCCGTGGCCATCATCTCCTTCCTTCGCTCCCACATCCGTCAGAGGGAGAAAGTGGAGGGCGAGCTGCTCAAGGCCAAGTTGGTCGCCGATTCGGCGAACCGCGCCAAGGGGGAGTTTCTCGCGAACATGAGCCACGAAATCCGGACGCCCTTGAACGGGGTCATCGGCATGGTCAATCTCCTAAAGGAGACCGACC
>CAZWYB010000065.1:0-11923 GCA_964637745.1 uncultured Pseudomonadota bacterium | reverse complement strand
TTGGGATTGGGATCGCTTGCCCAATCGAAGTGAACCACGATGCCGGCGGTGTTGAGTCGGGCGGTGGCGCGGGCCACGCCGTATTGCAGGAGACAGTTAGACGCTCAGACGTCTCCTGCGGCTCCGTTATTGGCGACGTCGTCGCATTCCTCGCTGCCTTCCTTTGTTCCATTTCCGCAGACCGCTCCTCCGGAGTTGGAGGTGCATTGGGAGACGTCAAAGAGGCAGGAGCCGTCCTGCTTGCAACCCAGGGTTCCGCCCGAGAAACCTTGTCCGAGGGTCGTGCAGTCGGTTCCTGCCGGGACGGCGGGACTGGCGGACGGATCGCAATCCTCTCCCGCGTCGATTTGTCCGTTGCCGCAAGTGGACGGAGGTGTCGCCGTCGCCAGAGGCCCGCAGTGGATGACGACATTCGAGACATCCGC
The DNA here is from genome assembly GCA_964637745.1 of uncultured Pseudomonadota bacterium. Classification (GTDB taxonomy): domain Bacteria; phylum UBA10199; class UBA10199; order JACPAL01; genus CAZWYB01. Next base: position 11,498 of record CAZWYB010000065.1, on the reverse strand, counting down.
ACCGGAGACGCTTCCGGTCCCATTTGAGACGGAACAGGTCTGACCGGCAGGGGCTGAGACCGTGACATCATAATCGGAGCCGTCGGCCAACCGCGTCGGAAAAGTGAAAGAACCGTCTTGATCGATGCTCAAGTCGTCCTCGCCGTTGTTCTGAAGCAAGGCCGTTCCGGAAAGTCCATCGATCGTTCCACCGATGAGAAAGTTGGCTTCCGTGACGGATCCGCTTCCCGGCAAAGCCGTGTTCCCGCACCCCGAAGATCCCCCGAAAAACAGGATAGAGAGGTTCATGGCGGCGACCATCAGGGCAAGGTAGAATTTTTCTTTCATCATCGGTGCTCCTCGTCTCTTTGGAATTGGCTCATTATGAACTATTCTCGTGCGCCCTACCACTTGTGTTTTCCGAAAACGAACCGACACTCGAAAAACCGTTTCCCACGGGAAACTCACAGGATGCTTATTTATTTACCCGGCAACAATTGTTCGGTCAGGAGGGAGGCCTCTTCGGGTGTGAAATCGGAATGGAGGAATCCGGTGATCTCCTGACGGAAGCGCTCGATCCTTTCGCGGAGGTGCGGCATCAGGCGCCGGCATTTCCTCAGGAGCAGAAGCTTTCCTTCGTAGCGGCTCCGTTCGGCATCATCCGTTGACTGGTTCCAGAGCACGAGATTTCGAAAGTAGAGCCTCTCTTCGCCCCCGAGCCCCAGCCCATTCATGAATCGCTCGATGCCTGATTCGCCGAGATTCCTTTTCCCGTCGATCACCATTTTGAGGTGGCTTTGCGATCCCAAACCCGCGCGTTCCGCGAAGACCCGAAGAGAGAAGCCCCTCCGCAAGCGGGCGAGGGCCAGCCACTCGCGGAGGTAGCTTCGGTAATCGGTGAAGGGAAAGGGGTCTAAGTTTTTCATCATCTTCCTGACTTTGTTCGATCCTGCCGATGAGGGAGGTTGCAACAGCCATGCCAAGGGAGTGTGAGCTTGTACGACGACGACTATGCATTGCTTGATGCGTTTTTTGCATAATGTGCATTTCAGGACACACTGGCCGTGGCAACTTGAGCGTGGATTCCAAGCGATAATTTGCTATACTGATTTAAAATCTTCATGAACTCCCTTCGAGACATCCCTCGTTTGCCTGTGTTTCTGGCCTTGATTTTTTCCTTAGGAGCTTGTGCCCCCGGCGTGCCCGGAAGCGTTGGCGGCGGAGGAGCGTTGCCGGGAGGCATTCCACCGGGTTCGGTTACGCTTCCTTCAGGCGGTGGAGGGGAGGGACAGCTGGCTTCCGCAACGGGAGAGGAAAAGGCGAAGGGTGACAATGGCGGTGGTGTTCCGGAAGGGTCGGACGACGCGGCTCCGGCTCCCGCAAGCGGTCCGATGCCGATCAGCAAGCCCGACGGTTTCACCTTGAGCTTGGCCCAGAAGCCCCTGCCCGGAGGTCTGCCGGCCCCGACCCATGAGTTTCCTCATATGTATGCTGGGATCAATGGAAGTTCCTCCGTCTGCCGGACTTCGGACGACAAAGTGTTTTTGCATGTCGAAGGGTTCGTTGGGAAAGAGGATTATCCGGGCGCTCCCTTCGTGAATTACGATAACATCTACACCCTTTCCGTCTTCGACAAGGTCTCTCATCAGGTCCTCTTCAAGACCCCTCTGGCGAGTAAGACCCTTCACGATCCTATGAGCAAGAACGTTCACGATCCCAAGGCGGATGTGGTTCGGACCGGTTACGTCGATGTGATGATTTCGTTTCCCCCTGATGAAAAATACCCCGACTGCCTGGAGCACTTGGATTTTTACCTGACTCAGAATCCGAATCCCGTCAGGGAATATGAGGTCAGCGAATCCGAGATCTCTCTGAGAGGCGAAAAGAAAATCCCCGTCGCGGGAGTCATCTTTCAGCTCGGTGGTTATAAGAAGCTCCCCGACTGCCCCCTTATGAAGGCCCCTATGGAATCCGAGGGTGCGGAAAAGGCCGTCGCGTTGCCTGAGGCGCCCAAGAATTAGGAAGCCTCGGGGAAATAAGCGCTCACTTCACCCCACATACTTCGCCAATACGGTCTTCTTCTTGGGGATCTTGAACCGTCCCATCCGCACATAAAGGCTCCGGAGGCTGATTCCCAACTCTTTCGCCGCCGCTTCTTTGCTGAGGTTGCATTTTCGAAGGGCGTCCAGGATCAACTGACGCTCTTGAGACTCTTCCGAGTCGGCGCGGGACGGGATCAAGGCGCGCACGCTGGTTTCCGCTGAACCCCGACTCGCCTGGCGCAGAATTAGGAACTTGGGCGTGATCGTCCGGCCCTTGGCGAAGAGAAGGGCGTTCCGCAGAACGGCCTCCAGCTCGCGGATGTTGCCGGGCCAGTCGTGACGGAGCAGAACCTGAAGGGCCTCGTCGCCCAAATCCGCGGCATCCAGACGCGCATCTTTCGAAATCTTCCGGATGAGATATTCCGCCAAAAGAGGGATGTCCTCCTTTCTCTCTCGTAGCGGAGGCAGGACGATCGTCAAGCCGTTGATGCGGAAGAAGAGGTCTTCACGGAATTTCTCGTCCTTCACGAGACGATTCAGGTCCTTGTTGGAGGCGGTGACCAGACGGACGTCGATTTTTACCTTTTTGGAGGAACCGACGGGGCGCACCTCTCCCTCCTGCAGGACGCGGAGAAGCTTCGCCTGCATCGCGAGCGACATGTCCGCCACCTCGTCCAGGAAGAGCGTGCCGCCGTTCGCCTGTTCGAAGAGGCCGATGCGGTCGCGGTCGGCGTGGGTGAAAGCTCCCTTCTTGTGCCCGAAGAGCTCGCTTTCCAGAAGCGTTTCGGGAATGGCGCTGACGTTTTCCGCGACGAAGGGCTTGTCCTTGCGGTGGCTGTTGAAATGGAGCGACCGGGCGACGAGCTCCTTGCCCGTTCCCGATTCGCCCAGGATCCAGACGGGGATCGCGGTGTCCGTGACGTGATCGAGGAGCTGTAGAACCTTCAACATCGGCGCGGATTGTCCGACGATTTCCTCATAACCGTAGCGCAGCTGGCTTCGGGTCTGGGTCAATTCGTGGGACAGAGTTTCGATATGAGAGGCCTGCTCCTTGACCTGCGCTTCGAGCAGGCGTTTGGCGCGTTCGAGCTCTTCGATCATGCGCGCCTTCTGAATGGCCAGGGCCGCCTGGGAGGCGAAGGCCTCGAGGAGGAGGGCGCTTTCCGCCGAAAAACAATCGGGACGCGAGCGGTGATCGAGATAGATCGCTCCCAAGACCTCGCCTTCGAGCTCGAGGGGCACCGCCATCATGGCCTTGAGGCGGAAGCGCATGACGCTTTGCTGCTCTTGAAAGCGCGGATCGTGAAGAGCGTCATCCGTGATCACCGGGACGCCTTCCTTGATGCAGCGGCTGACGGCGGAGAGGGAGAGCTGAAACTCATCCTCTTTCAGAGAACGCCTGTTGAGGTGCCGCGCGGCCTTCACCTCGAAGCCGGGGATCGCGCCCGACTCTTCCGTTTCGCTCTTCAGGAGGACGATGCCCCGCTCCGCCCCGGTCATCTCGATGGCGGCGTCGATGACGCGCTCCAAGATGTCGTTCAGGCTTCGCTTCAGCGTGATCTGCCGGTTGATCTCCGAGTATTGCCGAAAGCGCATCTCAGAGATCCGGTTTTGAGCCGTTTCCGCTTGCGGCGGCTTTTGGATCATGGCGGCGAAGGTCTGATCGAGCGACTTCAAGTCGCGTTTTTTCTCGAAATCCATTTTGAGTTCCTCCGGTAGATTTTGATAAATGGCGGTTAATTCGGAAAAAGCCGTTCGTCGAAAAAGTCGGCCGATGCCGGGCAGGTCCTTCGCATTGAGGTCTTCGGCCAGGAGTCCCAAGAGATCGATGCGTTCCTCGGGGGCCTCGACGGCCGCGATTTTTTCGGAAAGGCCGACGAGATCCGATTCCGAAAAATCCAGATCCTTTGTCTGGGCAAGAAAACGTTCTACAAGGCGCCGGGCTTCGCCGTTCCGCTTGTGCCCTTCGAGCCGCTCACCTTCCTTCAGAAACAGCCGGGACTGATCCTCATTGCCGAGAAGCCGGTAAATTTCGGCGCGGTGCAACCGGGAGAGTTTTCTGTCCTCATCCTCGCCGTACACCTCCAAGATGTCCTGGATCGCTTGCATTTCTTCGAGGGCTTCGCCGTAGCGGGCAAGGTCCATCAGGATGAGAGCGCGATTCTCGCGGTACCGCGCATTTTGAAGAATGTCGCCTCCTTGTGAGGCGAGGGAGAGGGCGTGATCCATCGACTTTAAAGCCTTCGTTAAGTCTCCTTGTTCGCGCAGGAGCATCGCGATCCCGTTGTGGGCGATCGCCTCAGCCTGCGGATTATCCGCCTTTCGATACTGTCTGGCTGCTTCTTCAAAGTGGGACGTCGCTTCGTCAAATGACAGTCGGGACTGGGCCATGACAGCCCTCTGCTGAGATATCTCGCCCAAGAGAACGGGGTTTCCTTCCACAAGGTCGGCGGCCTTGTCCAGAAAGCGTTTTGCGTCGTCCCAACTTGATTCTCCTTCCGCAAAGGCCGCCAAGCGGCTGTAGGCGCGGGCGTGATAAGGCCGATGATGGGGGAAACGTGCATCGTCGCCAGCCTTCAGGCAAAGTTGAAAGGCCTGTTTCGCCTCCGTTGAACGTCCCGCGCCGAAGTATGCCAAGCCGGTATAAAGCCGATGCTTGACGGTTTCGACGCCCGTGCCGTCGTCGGGCTTGAGGGCGTTCCACCGGTCGTACGCGCGGATCGCTTCATCAAAGCGTCCCAGTCGATAGAACGAAGGGGCCGCATACGAATGGAGGAGGGATTTTGTCAGGTCGGGAAGGGACAGCTTGAGAAGCTCACCGCAGAGTTCGATCGTTTGAAGGAAGTCTCCCCGATTAAAACAATAATCGACGGCCTTCGGCCCCCACTCTTCGCAAACTTTGGCATCTTGAACCTCTAGGGCGTGCTGCGTGATTCGCAGGGCCGTTGGGCCGGGGCGGGGCGTCTTTTCCTTTTCCTTCAAAATACGGATGAACAGCTTGTGTGCCTCATTTTGCCATTCTTGGGGCAGTGCGGAAAAAAAGGTTTTGGCCAGCGTCGGATGGACGAGGGCGAAGCCTCCGGACGCTTCGTCGATGGGAGCGAGAAGCCCTTGGCCTTGGAGAACGAGCTGGGCGTCGCGCAGGCCGCCTTCGTCGTCGCCGCCGAATCCGAGCCACAAGGGGAGTAGCTCGTTGAAGGGGATGGGTTCCGACTCCGAAACGATCAGGGTCAAAAGCTTCCGGCATGGTTCCGAAAGACCGTTTACGCGCGCAGCGCACGCCAGCGTCAGATCCCGAGGCACTTGAAAAGACGTGCCGCCGCTTCGGATAAACTCCCGCATCGCTTCCACCACGAGAAGGGGACGCCCTCCCGTCGCGCGCGCGATTTCTTGCGCGGTTCGAGCCGGAATGGGTTGCTCCGGCAACGCCAAACGGATCATCTCAAGAGTTTGGTCTCGTGTGAGATCCTTCAGGCGGATCTCCATAAGACCTTCGATTCCACTCAACTCCGGGAGAAAGCCCGTGTCGTATTCCAAGAGGATCGTGGAATCCGGCTCCCGTCTCCGCGCGCTCTTGATTGCGAGCCGGAGGGCTTTGAGGTCGTCCTGCGAGCGTTCGTGAAGGTCCGTGTGGAGAATCAGACCTTGCGATTGCAGTTGGGATTTCCATTTCACTTCCTCGAGGAAACGAGTCCTTCCGACGCCCGTGGGGCCCGTCACCGCGATGACGCGGGCTTTGGATCGAACCGCTTTCCAATACGTCTCCTCTTCGATGCGTCGGACCCAAGGCGTTTTTTGCAAGATGATGTCCGAGGTCTCTTCTTCGTGGAGTTCGATGGAAAGGCCTGAGTGTTGGCGGATATATTTCAAGAGCGAGAGGGCCGAGGCGGGCCGGCGTGACGGATCAGGTTCGCGGAGGCGTGCGATCAATTCCTCCAAAGAGGGAGGAAGTCCTTCGCCTCCTGAAAGAATTTCGTCGAAGACCGCACCCAAGGCATAGAGATCGCTTTGTGGTCCGAAAGTTCCAACACGGGCCTCCGGAGACATATAGGCCGGCGTGCCCGCGACCTCCATTTTCCCTTGTTGCAAAGTGGCAAGGCCGAAGTCCAAGATCTTGATGGAGTTGTCCTTGGTGAGAAGAAGATTCGAAGGCTTCAGATCCCGGTGCAGAATGCCGCGTGCGTGGAGATAATGAAGACCTCGGCAGATTTGAACGAAGAGATCGACGAGCGTCTCAGGGTTAAAACGCCGTATCCCTTGGTCGATCGGAACGCCGTCCACGTACTCCATCGTGAAACAAGGCGAGAGAGGAAGGGCCTCCAATTCCTCGAAGTCCGCTGCGGAATCGTAGTAGTCAAACACGCGCACAAGCGCCGGATAAGAGAGGCGGGAGAGGAGGGCCACTTCCTCTCGAAACAGCTCTGTGGCGTTCCACTCTAAACCCGGATTCAGAAACTTGACGGCGACCTTTCGAGACTCCTTCCGATCTTCCGCCAGGAAGACTTGTCCCATGCCGCCTTGGCCCAGCTTTTTTTGCAGTCTATATCGCAAGCTGTCAGTCTATCACGATTTGCAAATTATTCTAAAAAGGATCTGCAAAATATGCCTATAGATGCTGGGTTATTCAATAAAATGTAATAATTCTAAGTAGTTAATAAAATTCTTTCGTTGGCACATGGCTTGCTCTCTTGAGGGTATTTGGAGAACCATTGTGTTTAGGAAAACCCACAGCATTTTTGGCAATACGGCCGTCAAGGATTTGGCCGGTCCGGCCGCTCCCACGCCCCCATTGAAAGAACCGCGCGATCAACCCGTATTCGCCGATCTCTTTTTTTTCGCCCCTCAAAACCGATCGTTTTCCCCATCGGATACAATCGCGACCCGAGAGGATCTCGACCAAGCGATCAAAGAAGAAAAGGAACTTCACAGGAAACATCAGGGAAGCGCCGCGAAATTGGCAATGCTCGAAAAGGCCGCAGAGCTCGCCGATAGGGTGGGGGCCCTGGAAAAGGTCATTCGCAAATGGGATGTGCTTCACGCCTGCCGGGCTGTTCAGAAAAAAATCCTCACTGCCGCCTCGCGAAACGATGAGGCCTCTTTGAGGGAAGCCGATCGAACGCTAGATGCGCTCAAAAGTTATGCGGTGCGCGAGCAGGCGATGCTGGAGACGATGCGGCAGTTTGCGGGAAAATATCCGGCGAACTCGAGCCTTGTCCTCCATCTGGATTTTCCAGCCAAGGCCGACCTAAGTCCGGACGAGCCGACGCTTGAGCACATGAAGAAACTCGACATCGTGAAGATCTACGAAGGGCTGAAAAATTCCAAAAATGAGGAAGAGCGTAAGATTGCCGCCGCCGTCGCGAAGGCCTTTGGGGATTTTCGGGAGAATGCCGGCTTTTATTCGGCGTCCTGGGCCGACTCGGCATCTTGGATGGGGGTTCCGGCGATCTCGGACGCACAAATCGAAGGATACGGCAAGAAATTGGAAGCGGTCTATGGAGCCCCCGAGATCAGCGCCTTTCTGGCCAAGGTGGGGGAGAAAGAGGCCGAGGCGATTCAAAAGAACGAAGGCTTTCAGACACGCGCGGAGTTCGAGGCGTCGATCAACGCGCTCGCGGAATTTCGGGACTTCGGGATGACGTTTCGGCTGCCCTTCGAAGCCGTTCAAGCGAAGCTGACCCCCGAAATATTGGCCGATCTTCAAAAATTCATGATCGATCGCGGAAAGTCCTACGTCCGATTTCTTGAAGCGGAGGAAAAACGTCTCTTGGAGGAGGACACGCCAAGGCGCTTGCCTCCTCATCAGGTCGACCCCGACATGCGGTTTCGGCTCTCCCATCCGCGAGGCGTGGAGATCCATGAAGCGGAGCTGCGCGAGATTCGCGAAAAGAAAGCCGCCGCGCTCAAAGACATTGCCGTGCTTGAAGCGGTCGATACCGGCAACCACGACCATGCGAAGGCTTCGTTCGATGCGTTGAGAAGGCAATGCGCCGTCATAACAAAACAGGAAGAGGCCCACGTCCGCGGCATGTTGGGAAAACTGATATCTCAGGCCAAGGCGATCCCCTCCGAAAAAGACTCATTGAATGAAATCGCAAAAGGTCTCGAGGCCGTCTCTCCGGAGAGAATGCCTTCGTTGAAGGACCGGATCGCCGCCTACGGCGCCCTGGAAGTTCAAATTCGGGGAGCCGTGGCCCTCCGCCTCGTGGAGGCGAAGATCAAGCAATACGAAACCTTCGTGACCGAAGGCAAGATGACGGACCGTGCGATCCACGTTTTGTCCGCCCCGACACGCCTCTTGCTCGGCGATACGGAGACGAAACGCGGCGCCAGCCACGCCGAGATCCTGCTCGACCGGTATCGGGGCATCCAGGCCAAACTTCTTTCCCAAGACCCCGCACGGAAAAGAGAAGCGATGGAGGCTTTGGCGCGTCTGGAGATGGCGAACATCACGGATCGCGCCCAAAAGTCCTATGAGGCGGACGCGGCCTTCAACCGGTTCACCGTCGGCTTGGGGATCGTCCTCTTCTCGGCGCTTGCGGCCGGAGCGGCGGTCGCCTTGGCCGCGCCGTTTCTGGAGGGCGTCGCCGGAGGGGCCTTCGCTTTGCAAGCTATCAACGGATCGGTCTTCACCGTGACGCATTCCATCGCGAATTCCATCGTTCGCGACCAGAACGTCGCCGACGAGCTTTTTCAATGGTCGACATTGGGCGAGGCGGCCCTCAATACGGTGATGTTCGGTTACATCGGCCACTCCATCAAGCGATACGAGGCCTTCCTGGAAAAAAGTCTGGTGGCCGTTACGGAAGGAAGCGTCGGCAAGGAACTGGTCGTGAAGAAAATGGCGCGATGGATGGCCCGAACGAGCCTTGGGGGCGCGCGATGGGTCGGGCCCTTCCCTTACGAAGCGCTCAAGTTCGAGCAATTCGGATTTTATGTGGACGTGGCTCGTCGTACGGCGAACGGAGACCCTAATCCCGTCAAGAACGCCGCGAAAAAAGCCCTTTCGGTGGGTTCTATCCTCAACGGGCCTCTGTTTCTCTTGGCCCTCAAAGGAGGATTTCATTTGGGCGCGCCCGTCTTCGGGCCCGCGATGGAAAAGATTTGGAAGTTCTCTCTCGAGAAAAAGTTTCAAAGGGATTTGGGCTCGCTCCAAGGCGATGTGGACTTCTTCCAAGAAGCGGCCGGCGAGTTTTGGGCCAGGGGCGACCGAAAGCAATGTGGGGAAATGTTGAACGGGCTGGAATCGGCCCTCCTCGGGAAGAAAGCCTACCTCGAGCATATCCCCGAGGAAATGAAGAACGAACGGGTGCGTGAGCAGCTCCGCGAGAATCAAAACCTCTTGGATGAACTCCAAGGTCTGAAGACCTTTTGGAACGGTTCCCCTAAAATTTTCGGCGATAAGAACCCTTTGGGCGTCAAGGAAACGGGAGACGGCCTGTACTCTTACCGTGCCAATGCGCGAGACGGCTTGGTGCAAGAGTTGAAAGGACTCGGCAAGAACGTCGAGCGGGTCGAGGTGCTTGGAGACACCGTCGTCGCCTACTTTCGCCTACCGGGAGGCGGATTGAAGGCCAAAATTTTTGTTCCTGAAGCCTTGAAACGACTTCCGAGGAGGTAAGATATGCCGCCACCGCCGTTATTCAAACCCGTCGAAACGATGGATCGATATTCGTCGGATTTTAAGCCGGGCGAAGGAGCGGATGCTCTTGCTCGGAGGCCCGCGGAGATGGTTAGAGGACTCGTTGGTAAGGTTCCGGGAATCTCCAGATACGAAATAGGCCGCGGCGCTACGGGCGCCGCCGCGCCTCGCCAGGCCTTTGCGATGATCGGGCGAGATGCGTCGGAATTTCTTCCACGCGAGGGAGGGTGCTCGATTGCACCATCTCTGGCCACGCTCGCGATTGGTCTCGTCGTTTTCTTAATGCCCGATCTCGCGTATGCAGCGGAACCGGCGGGCGCCGCTTTGCCGGAAGGAACTTCCCTGCTGCAAGCGGGGCTGGCCGCCATCGCAGGTGGCGGAGCTCTCTGGGGCCTTGTGAGTTGGCTGGGAAAATCCTTTCAATCGGATGCGCAAAGTACGATCGACCGGCAACTTTTGGAGATGGATCACCCGGACAACTTCCCTTTCCGGGACACGCAGGAAGGGGAGAATGGCCGCATCGGCGACACCCTTCCCGGCATGCCGACGATTTCGATGCCCTTCTTGCAGGGCTTTCCCGCGGGGGAAGAACGTCCGACCGTCCCGGAGCGAAGTCAATGGCTCCCGGCGCGGATGGGCCTTGGCGCCCTTTCCGTGCTCGAAACGAAGCTTTTTGATCATCACAGCGCGATCTTCATCACGGCGCAGAGCCAATTCGGAGACCGGTTCGAGATCATCGCTTCAGAGGTCCGTCCTTCCGGGAAAGGAAACCAAGGCCAGATCTCTTACGGCAATGTTGTTGCCTCGGCGCCCGACCGTGTCCGCTTGGAGATCGCGCTGGAGAATCCCGCGAAGCCGAGCGAGACGAACATCGTCTTTCTTCAAATATCCCGCAGCGACGCCGAGGCGTTGGGACTGCGTTTCAAACCCGACACGGAGGTCCTTGACGTCAGCCGGCCGTTGCCGCGCGTTTTCGTGAGACCGATGTCGAAATAAAGAGGGACGATAACAACAGCTAAGGAAGCAATCACGCAGCCACTTTGGATTTGAGGCGCTGCTGGATGATCTTGTTGATGCTTTCTCCCGCTTTTAAGGCCTTGACGGCGAGCGCTTTATGGAGGGCCGGAGAAATCCTCAACAAGATCCTGCCCGAATATTTTTTATCCGCTGTTGGCGGTGGAAACGACCGTCCTTCCGCCTCCAGAAGCCTTAAGGCCTCATCCACCGCCTGACACAGCTTCTTAAACACCTTCACTTCATCCATTCCATGGACGCCGCCCAAAATAAGCCCCGGAGCGGTTCCGACATAACATTCATCCTCTTCGGACCATTCCACCACCTTGAGATAACGATCATTCTTTTTGTGCCGCATGTTTCACCTCCTGCAAGGCTCTTTTAACGGCCTTTTCCTGATAAGGCTTGGCGTCATCGCCTGTCTTTCCCGAAAGGGTAACGACGTAAGGACAACGGGAATGTGTAAAATTACGATGGCTCCCTTTCCCTCCTCGATCCACAAAACCGGCCTTCTCCAAGTCAGAAATGAGATTCCGGATCTTAGGAGGCATCTTCACATATGATACTATTATGATATCATCTGTCAAGGCGGTGACTTTTACCACAACTTTCGCCCAGATTTTCCGATGCTCGACGCGATGTTGCCGACGGGACACAATGGCGTTCTCTCAACGCCGATGAGATCGTCCGCGGTCGCCTCGCTGATCCATGACATCGGCCGCGCCTGCGGCGCGCTGGAACGGTTTCCTGCACTTTGTGCAAGTCTTCCGCCTTCCCTCCAACAGGATTCTCGGACCTTTCATTGTCTCTCGAATCTCCTC
>CAZWYB010000064.1:729-12069 GCA_964637745.1 uncultured Pseudomonadota bacterium | reverse complement strand
GGACATTGAGGCGACCATAACTTCGGGAGCACGCTGTTTTCGCGCGGCGGGATTTGGACCACACCACACCGTTGCACACTGCCTGAATTATTGCCTGTGGATGGGCGGCTACACCGATCACCAAAGTCTGGAAGCCGCTGGCGCAACGGTCGTGCCCTTCGGCGTCGGCAACACCCGCACTCTTTTGAAAATGATTTGTGAAATAGGGATCAATGCGATCCATTGCACACCTTCGTACCTGACGGTTCTTGAAGAGATGTTGCAGCGAGAGTTTGGGATGCAACCGCGGGACTTGGGCATAAAATTAGGGCTGTTCGGCGGAGAGCCTGGCATTGAAGACGTCGAACTGCGCGACAAAGTCGAGTCCCTGTGGGGAATGAAAGCGATGAACGCCAACTACGGCATGGCCGATACGCTCAGCATGTTCGGCGCTGAATGTCGAATGCGCACGGGACTTCATTTCATGGGCCAAGGCAACGTGCTGGCGGAACTGATTAATCCGCGGACGCTGGAGTTGCTGCCGATTGAAGCCGGTGTCGAAGGGGAGTTGGTGCTTACCAACATCAATCGACAGGCACAACCCGTGGTGCGCTATCGCACTGGCGACATCATCAGAATTACAAGCCACAACCGTTGTCGCTGTGGTCGGAGTAGTTTTCGCTTTCTGGTCAAGGGGCGCAGCGATGACATGCTGGTGGTGCGAGGCATCAATGTGTTCCCTTCAGCGGTCAGAACGGTGCTGTCAAAGTTTTTGGGGCGTTTAAACACGCAATTTCAGATCGTGCTTGAAACGCCGCCCCCGTTACAAACCATCTTGGTCCGCGCGGAGTATCGAGGCCGTATGAATTCGACTACGCATGCCGATCTGAGGAGACAAGTGCTACAGCATTTTCGATCGCATATGGATATTAGTCCAAAAATCGAACTCATTCCCGAGGGCACATTGTTTCGCACGGAAGGCAAAACTAATCTCATTGTCAAAAGTTGTATCAACTGATGACAGGAGGGTCCCATGTTTGAACGCAAGGATGATGTCTGCACGGCCGGCGAAATTGCCGAATTTTTAAAGGCAAGACTTCACGGGTACGACTGCGCCATCGTTCAGCCATGCTCCCTAGACCGATTGAAGAATAATAGTTTGCTGTGCTTCGGCAAGGGTGTGAGCAACGACCAATACGACTTCTCGCAACTCGATTCCTATAGTGAAATGCTGGTGATTCTCTGGGATGAGTTCCCCAGGCGTCCAAATTGCTCCTACATCCTGTCTAAAGAACCGCGACTGGATTTTGTTCGTGTGCTCAATGAGTTTTTTGTAAGACATGAAAAACCATCCATCCATCCAACAGCTATCATAGAAAAGGGCGCCATCATCGGTCGAGATGTATTGATCGGCTCACACACCTACATCGGTTCAAAGGTTCGCCTCGGGGACTCCTGCCGCATTTATCACAACGTTTCCATTCTAGGTGACGTTGAAATGGATTCGGGCTGTGTGGTCAAATCCAACGCCGTTATCGGCAGTGAGGGCTTTAGTTTTGTCACGGGGGAAACCGGTCTAGACCATTTTCCACAAACGGGCCAGATGGTTACTGGAAAGAACGGGTGGATCAGGTCTAACTCAACTATAGAACAGGCTGAAATCAACTCAACGATCATCGAAGATGACGTCAAAATCGGCGACCTTGTTCAAGTGGGTCATAGTGTATTGATAGGACGGCAATCTCAAATAACCGCCGGCACCGTCATCTGCGGCCGGGCTCGTGTGGGTTCTGGAGTGTGGCTTGCAGCCAATGCGACCATCAACAATGCAGTACATGTTGGCGACTTTGCCTATGTCGGTCTAGGTGCAGTCGTGCTCAAGGATGTAGATCCCTGGACAGTGGTTGTCGGCAATCCAGCCAGGTTTCTCAAAAAACGTGATGAGATTGACCAGTTCGATGACCGAATTTTTTAAAGGCATTTTACCCTAAATAAAGGACGGCCATATGGCTGGAGCAAAGTCAGGCCTGTTCATCCAAAAGTATTCGCCTTTTTTGCAGCACAAACTCGATGAGGCACGTAGTGCACCCAATGTAAATCAGTCCGTCCTGCGCATGTTGGAGCTGCAATACCGTAAAGACCCTCGTGAAGATGATATTTCTGAACACGAACGGCAACGCCATTACGAATCAGAAATGCACATCACCTTCGAGGGCCAACCTATCAAAGGCATCGAACGACTGTACCGACGGAGCATGGTCATCGAACCTACGACGGTCTGCGCAGCGCACTGTCGTTGGTGTTTACGCGGCCAATACGACATGTTGCATTTAACTCGGGAGGAAATCACCCGGATAACCCGATACATTGGTAAGGCCGAGGTCACTCAAGACTTGCGCGAAGTGCTTATTACCGGCGGTGATCCATTGATGGTCCCCGACAAGAGACTGGTTCCCGGAGATGCCTGGTCGAAGGTCCTGCCCGAGAGCAAGATCATCCGCATCGGCACCCGTGTGCCGCTACAGGATCCTGTGCGCATCAATGACTCCATGTTGAACATGTTGACGGAGCAGCTCAGACGATTTCGTATTGAGATTGGCATTCATATCAACCATCCAAGCGAGCTGTTCCCTGAAGTAATCGCCGCCATCGATCGTTTAATCGCAATCGGCGTGGGGATCTACGATCAAACAGTTCTGTTGAAAGGCGTCAACGACGAACTGACCACACTCATCGATCTCTATGATATTTTGCGTTATAAGAAGATCGAAGCGCACTACTTGTTCCACTGCATTCCTCTCAGAGGCATGAAGCACCACCGCACCAGCATTCAGCGCGGTATAGAACTGATTAATGCGCTCACATCGTCGGGTCATGTATCAGGCCGCTCCAAGCCAATGTTCACACTGCTAACCGATGTCGGTAAAGTGACCCTATACGAGAACACCATTATCGATCGTGACGACGCACATAATGTCCTCCTGCAAACGGATTATCGTTATGAAGACCGGGTGAAGTGGAATCCTTTGTGGCAGTTACCCAAGTCAGCCAGCGTCGATGATAACGGCTTCCTCCGCGTGTGGTATTTAGACGTTGTGGAGAACACTTGAAAAATGAAAGTAGCAATCCTCCAACCCTCCTACCTGCCTTGGCTCGGCTATTTCGAACAGATGTCATTTGTTGACACGTTCATCTATTTAGACGATGTGCAGTACACGAAAAACGACTGGAGAAACCGCAACCGAATCAAGACACGACGGGGCTCAACCTGGCTCACGGTCCCCGTCAGGAAAACTCCTACGGCAACCCTGATCTTCGAAACTGAGATTGATAATACTGCGGATTGGCAACGGTCTCATTTAAATCTCCTGCGGGAAAATTACAGGAAGGCGCAATTCTTCGACGACCTCTACCCGCTTCTGGAGATTCGTTTGAATGAAGGCCATCGGCGCTTAGCGGAGCTCACCATAGCGCTCTCGAACGATATAGCTCGATATATCGGCCTTACGACCCGAACGATCTTGTCTTCATCTCTGGGCATGAGCAAAAGCGACAAGAACGAAAAACTCATTAGCCTCTGCAAGATAACGGGAGCCGACATCCTTTATGACGGGAAATCGTCTGAGAATTTCATTGATCGTGAACTCTTCTCGAAGGAGGGCATCGAAGTCGTCTTCCAAAATTATCGTCATCCCGAATACCGACAATTTCATCCTCCCTTTCTGTCTCATCTTTCTGTGATAGACTTGCTTTTTCATTACGGTCCGAATTCCCTGCAGATCATCGTATCGGGCCACTAAAAATAGCTCCCTTGACCTGAATCAGACAAAACCTCAATGAACTCTAAAATCGCGAAATCAAAAAAGGTTATCATTGCGGGTGGAGGCATCGGGGGCCTCACTACGGCGATCGCCTTACGTCGGAACGGCGCAGATGTGGAAATTTATGAAAAGACGGATCAACTTCGTGAAAGAGGAGCCGCCATCCTTTTGTGGCCGAATGCGACTCTCGTCTTGCGGAACTTGGGAGTTTTAGACGCGCTGATCGAAAAAAGTGATGTGGTCACTCATTGTGAGATCCGATCCTGGAAGGGGCGGTTAATCAAGCACTGGACCATACCGAAGCTCTCGACGCCAGCCATCTTCATTCATCGAGCCGATCTTCAGGCAACACTTTTGAACTCTCTCCCTTCTGAGACTGTTCATCTCGGACACCCTTTGGAAAGTTTTAGTCAGGATGAGGAAAATGTTCGCGTTTACTTCTCTTCGAATCGAGTGGCGGCAGGCGACGCTCTTATCGGCGCCGACGGTCTCCATTCCTGCACTCGGGACCGATTGTTCGGCAAACAAGATCCGGTTTACCAAGGCTATACCCAATGGACGGCCATCTTAAACACCGCACATAAGGCGCTGAAGCCAGGTCTTAAGATGGAATGGTGGGGACGCGGTATAAGATTCGGCATCGCTGCCAACGGATGCGGGAGAATGAATTGGTACCTTTCAGTCAACCGACAAACTTTAGAGACATCCGTCGTCGAGAAGGATCGTCTTCTCGAATGGGTTCACAATTGGCAGGAACCCGTGAGTGAGATCATCCAGAAGACCTTAGAGGAAGATATTATTCAAATTAACATCTGGGATCGGCCGCCATCAGATGCATGGGGCTGCGGACGCGTCACTCTTTTGGGGGACGCCGCCCATCCGACATCACCTAATTTAGGACAAGGCGCCGGCATGGCCATTGAAGACGCATACTGCCTTGCGACTTTCTTTGAATCATCGATGTCCGTTCCAGAAGCATTCCGGGCCTATGAGAAAGCTCGTTGGAAGCGGACATCGACGACAACGTTCCGCTCGCAGCTGGTCGGGAGGATGGGTCAGTGGTCGCATCCGGCTGCCATCGCGCTCCGTACTTTTTTCCTCAAGAGCATTCCAACCGCCCTATTGGAAAGACAGCTTCGTTCATCATACACATTCCAAGTTTAATGAACAGAGAGACCAACCTCCAGTTCCACCCTGCTTCTTTTCGGGATCCAGAAGGAAGAGTTTTCCTCATAGGAGAGCGCGTCTTCCGAACCCTTTCGACCACCGCCCGAGATCGTATGCTCGAGTTGGAAGGCGATGGACGCCTAAGAAAACTCATTGACGAAGGGGTTCTCCTCCCCTGCCGCCTCACTTCGGCCTCTGAGGCCGGAAAGGATGTGCGTGAATGCGGGGAGATCATCATGGAGCACGAGAAAATCCCCATTCTCACTTACCCTTACGAGTGGTCTTTCGACATGCTCCGTGACGCCGCCTTGACGACCCTCGATCTAACGATATCCTGCCTTGAAAAAGGTCTGATCTTAAAGGACGCGACGCCGTTTAATATCGCCTTTCACAAAAATCGAATGGTCTTCATCGACACCTTGTCCATCGACTATTACCGCGAAGGACAACCGTGGGAGGCGTATTCTCAATTTTGCCGCGAATTTCTATTACCTCTCATGTTGACCGCGCATAAGGGGATCGAGTTCCAACCTTGGCTTCGAGGGGAATTGAACGGTCTCCAAATATCAGCTTTGTCGCGTGTTTTCGGATATTTCGATGCTCCATTCCGGGGGATCACCACACACATTCATTTGCAGGCGGCGCTTGAAAAATATCTCGCCAAAAAGGACGTCTCGCTCCGAAGAAATTTTGAAAAGGTACGCTTATCAAAACCCCGCCTGCTCAAAATGCTCCGCGGCCTGCGCCGAACCGTGGAAACAATGAAATACCGTCCCAATAATTCACTTTGGTCCAATTACGAAAGGGATAATTCCTACACCCTCGAAGACGAGGCCCTGAAGGAAAGATTCGTGAGAGACGCCGGGACGATGTTGGGCTCTGCTCGTTGGGTCGACATCGGGTCCAATTCCGGGAAATATTCCGAATGTCTCTCGTCGACGGCGAAATCCGTCGTTGGTCTGGAGGCCGATCCGTCCGCCATCAACGCTTACTACAAGCGCTTTCGTGGCGTATTGGAACCCTTTTTTATCCGATGGTCTGCAACTTGATGAATCCAACGCCCGCTTTAGGTTGGGGCCTGAAGGAGAGACACTCCCTGTTCGAGCGCGTTCGAGATCATAACTTTCTAGCCTTGGCTCTCATTCATCATATTTGTGTCGGCGGCAACGTCCCTTTGGCGGAATTTATAACCATGTTGAAATGTTTCGGACGGGCAGGCGTCATAGAGTGGGTGGATAAAAAAGATACAATGGTTCAACGGCTCCTCAGAAACCGCCGAGATATCTTTGAAGACTATGCATGGGAGAACTTCAAATATCTGATCGAACGCGCATTTCATTTAGAGAAGGTCGTCGAGTACCACTGTGGGACACGTAAACTATGCCTTGTCCTGCCCAAGAGAAATTGATAGCTATTTTGCACAAGACCGCATGAAAAATCATAGAATTCCAATCGCACTGATGCTGTGGCTTTGCTTGACGGCGATTCTCCTGCCCGCACGGGCTCATGCCTATCTCGACCCTGGGACAGGCGGACTTTTGTACCAAATGGGATTTGCGGTGTTTTCTCTTGTATTGGGAACTCTCTTTCTTCCCCTTCGCTTTCTAAAAAACTTACTCTCGAAGATCAAAAATAAGATTCGTCCCCAGGCGAAGTGACAAGCGTCATCAAAACAACAATGAATCAATCCTTTAAGAGCTCCTGGTGGAAATACTCGAGCTTATTCGGCATTCCCTTTTTTATCGGACTCTGTCTCGATTTTCTCTACCGAGCCTCCAATATCAATACCTTCTGGGATGGTCTCTTATCGTTCTTCCTGTTAAATTTGCTTTTCTTCGGCTCCGCTCTTTTCCTCGGGCTTTTGGCAGCCTGCATCGAATCATGTCTCAAATGGAGTTGGATTGAAAGGATTTGCCATGTTGCGATTGCATGGCTGACGATCGTTATTTTTCTCACTTACACTAAGAAGTTGGCTCTCTCGTTCACATACGCCGATGAGTTCGGCAAAATCGTGATCGGCAAAAAATACGCCTTGTCGCTTGCGACGATCCTCATGGGATTTATTTTACTTCTCCTTCGCAATCCCCGACTTCGCCCCAAGATTTCTGCCACTTGGGACCGGATCCTTCGGAGGACTCAGAGACTGTCTGCTGCTGTCTCAATGATGGGGTTCATAGCTCTAACCGGCTCATTCATTTTGTCTCAACGGAGCGCCCAGCCGTCGACGCCGCTTCCAAAAGAAGATGGGGTTCACCCCAAGAACGTCCTTTTGCTGGTCGTCGACACGTTGAGCGCAAAACATTTATCTCCCTATGGTTACACGGCAAACTCAACACCAAACTTTGACCGTCTTTCACGATTGGGTTATTTTTTCCTCAATGCCCGCGCAAATGTCACGTCCACTGGACCTAGCATCGCGAGCATTCTGACCGGAAAATCCCCGATGGAAAGTCACATCTTAGGATTCCATTCCGTTCCCGGGGAAATATCCTCCCAGAACCTCTCGAGTTTTCTTGAAGAGCGCGGGTATAAAACCGAGAGTATCACTGAAAATCGATATGCCACATTTCACCATCATGGATTTCCGCTTCCCACGGAGGGTGAGACGAACCTGATCTTCGACAAAGACTTCAACGAAATGACCAATCGGATCAATCGGGCTCTTGCAGCGATGGGGAGAAAACTGGGCTTCTCAATGAAGTACCAAATCACCGAGTTTGTTCCCTGGGCGGACACTCCCTTTTCAACGGCCTTTGCATATTTCGCCGAGCGCATGAGAGAACTCAGAAGTTCATCGAAAAAGCCTTTTTTTCTTTTTACCCATATTTTCCTTCCGGCGTCGATCCGGTTTGAACCGGGCGTTGCTCCATCCATCGAAGAATATCCCGCGCCGTACGGACCTGAACAGAGAGCTCGCGTGCAAAAGGCCAAACGAAGCTATGACAGAGCGATTTCGGATCTGGATGCAAATATGGGAGCTTTTTTCGATGTCCTCTCTCAAGAGGGATTTCTTCGAGATACGGTGGTGATCATCACGGCAGACCACGGAGAGGCGTTCGACAAGGGGTTTTGGGGGCATGGAGACGATCTATCCGAAGACTCAATCAAAGTTCCACTCTTCATCTTTGTGCCCACCGGGGAGCCTCGGGTGATCAGGGAAGCCGTTCAATCATGCGACATAGCACCCACGATCTTGGGTTTTTTGGGACTCGAGAAGCCGGCATGGATGGATTGCGTCAGCGTCATGGAGCAGAGAAAGGATGCGCCCGTCACTTTCAACTTCCTGGCGAAATCATCGGTGCAAAAGATTGTCCCTTACCCCGGCATTTCCTCAGGTCGATCGATATCCATTTATAAAGAGCCCTTCAAGCTCATCCAGAGACCGGATCCCGACAATCAAGAGCTCTACGACCTTTCATCCGACCCCGACGAAACGACGAATCTCGCTCATGGATTATCTGAGAAAGTCCACGAGATGCATTCTGACTTAAATAGGATTCTCTATCCGTCTCAGGCCGTAACGAGGAGATGACACGATAGCCGTGCCACAATGAGCTCCCCGACCCCCTATAGGATCCCCTTCTTCCGTCCCTGCCTCACGGGC
Source organism: uncultured Pseudomonadota bacterium (assembly GCA_964637745.1). Classification (GTDB taxonomy): domain Bacteria; phylum UBA10199; class UBA10199; order JACPAL01; genus CAZWYB01. The sequence goes on along the minus strand of CAZWYB010000064.1, from coordinate 3,498 downwards.
CGAGAAGAGACCTACATGAAGGAATCCCTCTCCTCCCTACCTTGGTCGGGAGACGGCAAGTTTTCTCAACTTTGTTGCGACCTCCTGAAGTTGATGACAGGCCGAAGAACATTTTTAACTCCTTCAGCAACCCATGGCCTCGAGCTCGCCTTCATGTCGTTGGGGCTCCAACCCGGGGATGAAGTGATCCTCCCCTCTTACACCTTCGTCTCGACAGCGAACGCCCTGGTCGTCAACGGCCTCACTCCGGTCTTCATCGACATCCGCCCGGACACGCTCAACCTAGACGAACGGCTCCTGGAACAGGCGATCACACCCAGGACACGGGCCGTCTTGCCGGTCCATTACGCGGGCATCGCCTGCGACATGGAGGCGATCGGATCAATCGCCAAAAGGTACGGCCTCGCCGTCGTGGAAGACGCCGCGCACGGGGTGAACGCGTTTTACAAAGGCCGCGCTCTCGGCGCCCTCGGAGACTTGGGTGTCTACAGTTTTCATGACACCAAGAATATCACCTGCGGCCAAGGCGGAGCCCTCGTCGTCGGAAACGAAAAATACCTCGAGGCGGTTGAGATCCACCGTCAAAAAGGGACTGACCGAAGCCGTTTCCTATTGGGACAGGTCGACAAGTACTCCTGGGTGGACCGTGGATCCAATTACATGCTCTCTGACATCCTGGCCGCCTTTCTGCTCGCCCAGTTGGAGGCCGCCCGGGAAGTCACGGCGCGAAGAAAGGTCCTCTTCGAACGTTATCTGAAGGAGCTGTCGTCGTTGACTCAGGATCGCTGCCGTATGCCCGCGGTTCCGGAAGGATGCAGCTCCAATTATCATTTATTTCACCTTCTGACCGATACCGAAGAGACTCGGAAGAAGCTGATGTCCTTTTTGAGGGAGCATGGAATCGAGGCCTCGACCCACTTCGTTCCCCTTCATAATTCCGCCGGAGGCAGAAAGTTCGGATTGGCACGCGGGCCAATGGAAGTCACGGAACGGATCGGCCGCACCCTCCTGCGTATTCCTCTGTATACAGATATGTCGGAAGAGGACCAGGAATACGTCATCAAACACTTGAAATCCTTCTTTGGATAGTACTAAAAGTCCGAGCAAACCACGCCTGGAGGCATTTATGGCATCGAAAGTGAAGATCGGAAACAAGTGGGTCGGGGAAGGCTTTTCCACCTACGTCATCGCCGAGATCGGCATCAACCACAACGGGTCGATGGACCTGACGAAAAAGTTAATCGACGCCTCGATCGATTGCGGCTGCGACGCGGTCAAGTTCCAGAAACGCACGGTCGATGTCGTTTATACCAAAGAAGAACTCGCCAAGCCGCGCGAGAATCCCTTCGGTCCGACCAACGGCGATCTCAAGAGAGGCCTGGAATTCGGCCAAGCTCAATACAAGGAAATCGACCGCTATTGCCGCGAAAAGGGCATCGATTGGTTCAGCTCGTGCTGGGACGAAGGCTCCGTGGATTTCATGGAGCAATTCAATCCGGTCTGTTACAAGATCGCATCGGCGAGCCTGACCGATGACAATCTGCTCAAACATCATCGCAAGTTTGGACGCCCCGTCATCCTCTCCACGGGAATGAGCAGCATGGAGCAGATCGCACACGCGGTGGAGATCCTGGGGCGTGACAATCTGGTCATCCTGCATTGCACAAGCACCTACCCCTCTCAACCCAATGAATTGAACCTGAAGGGCATCGGCACCTTAAAAGACCGTTTCGGCGTTCCCATCGGTTATTCAGGGCACGAAGTCGGGCTTGCTACCTCTTATGCCGCCGCGGTGCTCGGAGCCTGCGTGATCGAGAGGCATATCACCCTGGACCGCGCCATGTGGGGCAGCGACCAGGCCGCCTCGGTGGAGCCTCAAGGCTTCAAACGCCTCGTGCGCGATGTCCGCGAACTCGAAGCCGCCTTGGGCGACGGCGTCAAGCGCGTCTATGAGAGCGAGATCCCGATCATCAAGAAGCTGAGGAGAGTCGGTTGATCGAGGCCGTCATCCTGGACATCGACGGCATCCTCACCGACGGCGCCGTCTGGGTGGATTCTCAGGGGAATGAGACCAAACGCATCGCCTTTGATGATATCGACGCCGTCTTCGAAATGAAGCGCGCCGGGATCAAATTGGGTTTCATCACCGGCGAAGACACTCCCTTTTGCGATTATGTTCAAAGCCGATTCCGCCCCGATTATTTTCTCAAGGGCCGTAGGGACAAGCTGGCCGCCTTTCGGGAGATGGAGAAGGGCCATGGCCTTAAGCGCGAAACGACCGGTTACGCGGGCGACTCCAAGAAGGACATCGAACTTTTGAGTTACGTCGCCTATAGCTTCGCGCCCGCCGACGTGGAGACCCCGATACGGGAAGCCGCTCGCACCGTTTTGAAGGCCTCGCGGGGCAAGGGCGTCGTCCGGGAAATCGCCCAGCATGTTTTGAAAATCAACGAAGCGAAGGCGTCTTAAAGGAGACCCGCATGATGTTTCCCTGGCAAAAGAAGATCGAAGAACACATCGACGTGATGCAGAAAATCGCGAAGGACAGCGATTTGATGGCGAAGATCGACGAAGTCGCCAATCTCTTGGTGACCACGTATCAAAAGGGCGGGAAGCTCCTCCTCTGCGGCAACGGGGGGAGCGCCTCCGACGCACAGCATATCGCGGGCGAGCTGGTCAGCCGCTTCTATCTGGAAAGGGCGGGTCTCCATGCCGATGCCCTTACGGCGAATGTCGCGTCCCTGACCGCGATCGGCAACGACTATGCCT
>CAZWYB010000064.1:0-719 GCA_964637745.1 uncultured Pseudomonadota bacterium | reverse complement strand
TGGAGGCCATCGGGCGTGCGGGAGACGTCTTGATCGGCCTTTCGACCTCAGGCAACTCCAAGAACGTGGTGCTCGCGATCGAGGAGGCCAAAAAGAAAAAGATGGTTACTGTCGGCATCACGGGCTCCAAACGCGACTCCGCCATCGCCAAGACCGCCGACCACTGCCTGTTCATGCCCTCGACCAACACGCCCCGCATCCAAGAGGCGTACCTGTTCGTGGGGCATACGATCTGCGAATTCGTGGAATTGAAACTGTTCACGTAATCCCGGGAGATTGTCATGAGCGCAAACAACGCGGCGTCGGGCCGGCAAGTCTATTTGAACGGAACATTCGTTCCGGAGGCCGACGCCAAAATTTCCATTTACGACTCGGCCTTGATGTTCGGAGACATGGTCTTCGAAATGACCCGCTCCTTCAACAAAAAGCAGTTCAAGCTGAGGGAGCACCTGGAGCGCCTGTACGCCGGCATCAAATACCTGCGCATCCCGCTCAAGATGACGATCGACCAAATGGAGGCTGCCTGCTACGCGGCCATCGACAAGAACGACCCCGTCTTCGCCCCCGACGACGAGCACCGGCTCATGATCAACGTGAGCCGCGGGCCGCTCGCGATCTACGCGGACATCTTCGGTCGTAAGATGGAGCCGACGGTGGTGATCGCCGACTTTCCCTTGCGGTGGACGGTCGAAAGCATGGGAAGGCTCTTCGACACGGAA
>CAZWYB010000063.1:0-12394 GCA_964637745.1 uncultured Pseudomonadota bacterium | reverse complement strand
AACAGGGGCGGAAGAAGAAAAAGACGAAGATGACTTACCAGGTGAGTTACGCGGGGCATAAGTCGATCAATAACGATCCGGCGAACGCCCTGGCCATGAGCTTCGTCAACATTCCCTCCGAATCCATGAAGATCGAGCTGAACTATAAGTTGAAAAAAGTGGCTAAGCCCTCCGGAGCCTCCGGCGAAGGAGGGTGGAGCATCTACGACGTCATCGTGGACGGCGCGAGCCTCCTGGACAACTACAAGTATCAGTTCGACAAGATCATCGACAAGGAAGGCTATCCGAATCTCATCCACCGCATGGAATCGAAGCTGAAGGACCTTCAGTCCAAAGATCAAGAAGAGCCCGTTAAACAATGAAGCATTACCGCTCCTGCATCATGATCCTGGCCGACGGGGCGAGGGCGGACGTGATGGAGGACCTTGTCCGCAGCGGGCGGCTCCCGGCCATCGGAGACCATCTGGCCTCCGGAGGGACACTGGGGCAGGCGCTTTCGGCCTTTCCCTCCACGACGGGGCCGGCCTATCTGCCGTTTCTGACGGGGTGTTATCCGGGCACCTGCAACGTCCCCGGCATCCGCTGGTTCGATAAGGACCGGTTCGCCGCAAAACGCTTCTCCAAAGACCGGTTTCGGAGCTATGTCGGGCCGGAATCCTTCTATCTGAACGGGGACATCGCCCGGTCCCGCCGGACGCTTTTCGAGTTGGTCCCCAAGTCCGTGAACGTCTTCAGCAGCGTGAACCGCGGCGTGGGTTTCGCCGGCGACCTCACGAAGTTTTCCCGCATTTGGTATTGGTACTACGCCCATCTGACCGACCACTGGGGTTTGATCGATGAAGCGGCGACGGAAAAAACCGTGCGTGCCCTCCGCCAAAGTCCCGAGTTCGTCTTCACGGTCTTTCCCGGCATCGACGAATTCTCTCATCTCTCCAGCCCCTTTCATTTCCGCACCATCGAGGCGTATCAGGCGCTCGACCGCGCCGTAGAGCAGATCGTGATGGATCTCAAGCGCAGAGGGCAATGGGACGAGACGATGATCGTCATCGTGAGCGACCATGGTCTGTCGGAAACCGAAAGACACTTCCCGCTCAATCAGTTCTTGGAGCGGGAGGGAATAGAGACCCTCTATTACCCCAAGATCCTCTTCAAAGGATCCTTCGAGGCTGCGAGCATGGTCTCGGGGAACGCCATGTCCCATGTCTATTTCAAAAACGGGGAGGGGCGTGAGGGTTGGCGTGGAAGGGCTTCTTGGGAGACGCTTAAAAACAGGAAGGACGGCGTCGTCGACCGGTTGCTGGAGAAAGAGGAGATCGATCTTTTATTAGCGAGCCGGGAGGACGGTTCAGTGATCGTCAAGAGCAAGAGGGGAGAGGCCTCCGTGTCTGAACGGGACGGCGAAATTGCCTACCACGTTCGGGGCTCCGATCCCTTCGGTTATCCGAAATTGCCCGAGGTCATGACCGATCGCGAATCCCTCCGACTCACCGAATCGACCGACTATCCGGATGGTTTTGCTCAAGTGCTGCAGATCTTCCGTTCGCCCCGGGCGGGGGATGTCATTCTCTCCGCCGCCAAGGGCAGCGACCTCCGTTTGCGTTATGAAATCCACGAACACAAGTCCTCCCACGGCTCGCTTCATCGGGAGCACATGAAGATTCCGCTTGTCACGAATGCTCGGTTTAAGCCAGGTGCGGTCCGCTCGGTTGATGTGTTCCCGACGATATTGAGCCTTCTTGGGCGATCCATTCCTTTCGGGATTGATGGAGAATCCATTGCCCCTTGATGACTTTGTTGGTCAGTCATTCACTTCTTTTTGAGGCCTTCCTTCAAAGGTGGTGGGGGTGGTGGAATGAAATGATTAATCTGCGGCCGAAAGTAATTCCGAAAACGATCAAGCCAATGGGAGACGGAAGGATTTCCGCATACGTTTGCAGTGCCCGAGCCCCCGCAGATGTTTGGAGACGTACAATCACCGCAGCTCAGATTCGAGCCGCAGCCATCATCGATCGTACCGCAATTTTTACCTTCAGCAGGACAGGTGGTTGGCAAGCATTCACCTCCGAGGTAGCGCGCCAATACAATGGAGGCACTTAATCCATCATCGGCATACGTCATTCCAGCAGCCACGATTTTCCCATCCATCTGAATTGTTGCTGCCTTAACTTGAGATATGGTTCCATCAAATGCCGTTGTCGTTTTGCCCCCGATGCCAAAAGAGCTATCCAGACTGCCATCACTATTATGGCGAGTGATCGCAAATACTTGATGAGTCATGCGAGCATCGATGGCATCTCCGACGTCTACAATTTTCCCGTCCGCTTGAAGAATTGATGACACGGCTATGCTGCCGCCTTCTCCTTCAAACATCGTTGTGATCTTGCCTCCGGCGCCAAAAGAAGAATCAAGGCTTCCGTTCTGATTGTAGCGTAGTGAGGTCATTTTTGGAGTTGTTGATGACACATCGGTAGATCCTCCGGAGACCACAAACTTGCCGTCATTTTGCAATACCATTGCATGGGCGCCGATGACATCGTTAGCATCGGTGATGCCTACTTCCGCAGTGGCATTGAAAGAGTTATCCACAGTGCCATCAGGATTAAATCGGGCGATTCTAAAATAAACCGGGGTATTCGAAATACGCAAAACATTGTTTTCGGTTCGATCGGACATGGTTCCAGCAATAACAATTTTACCATCAGGTTGGAGAACAACAGCAGCTAAAGTATCAGCTTTTGCCACGCCACCATCAAAAACTATGTCATTCCTGTAAGTTATTTTCCAGATGGTTCCATTGCTGAGAGTGTCAAGAGAGCCATCCGAATTATACCGGGCAAGATAAAATAAACCCTGGCTATTAAGACTGTAAGGAGGAGGTCCTCCTGCAGCAATGATCTTTCCATCAGGTTGTAATGCTAAAGCGTCAACATCGACATTGTCATTGCTGCCATTCTGGAATGGGGTCGTCACATGGCCATTACCACCAAAAGTGACGTCTGGACTTCCATCTGAATTGTAGCGTCCCACCGCAAACTGCCATCTGCCATTGCTACTGGAAGCGCCGCCAACGAGTATTTTTCCATCCCCTTGGATAGCGAGGGTCTGCCAATAGTTTCCCAAGTTGTCGATGACGTTTCCAGCTCTTCCAAAAGAGGTGTCGAGAGTACCGTCTTGATTATAGCGAACCAAGATGGATCGGAATGTCGTCAAAGTAGGCTGAGAGATAACAAGGGTTACAATCTTGCCATCTCTTGGTTGAATCGCGACAGCAAGGGCTGTATCAGAAGCATCTCCGGGAATGCGGGTTACCACTTTGCCGTGAGTGCCGAATGTGGGATCTAGTTCCCCTGGAGACGCCTGAGCTCTTTTGAAAAATCCGCCTGATACAATAAGTGATAAAAGAAGAGGAAGAAATAAAGACCGCAACGGCAATGGCATAGTCAATCTCCTTACAATGGTATAAGACGCAATTCAGGTGCCATCGAAGATATAAATAAAATTCAGCTATTTCAAATAGTTAAATTTCGAAAGGTGGGTCGACTTTTATCAAAATGAGATTTTTTATCATTTTGATCGATTAAAAGGGGTCGAATCGGAAGTGCTTTGGTTATCCAAAATTGCCCGAGGTCATGACCGATCGCGAATCCCTCCGACTCACCGAATCGACCGACTATCCGGACGGTCTTGCTCAAGTGCTGCAGATCTTCCGTTCGCCCCGGGCGGGGGACGTCATTCTCTCCGCCGCCAAGAGCAGCGACCTCCGTTTGCGTTATGAAATCCACGAGCACAAGTCCTCCCACGGCTCGCTTCATCGGGAGCACATGAAGATTCCCTTCGTCTCCAACGTCCGTCTGCCGGACGGTCCCGTCCGGTCCGTCGACGTCTTCCCGACCGTCTTGGAATTGCTCGGCAGGGACGTTCCCGACGGGATCGACGGAAAATCCCTACTCTCTTGACAAAAATTGACGCAGAGTGTTACTCCTGAATGAGTATTCATTCAGGGAAAGCTCCGAGTATGAAAGAGGACAAATCCTTAAGAATCCTGGACGCCGCCATCAAGGTCTTCGCGCGCAAAGGCTTTTACAACGCGACGATCGCCGACGTGGCCAAGATCGCCGAAGTCGCCGAGGGGACCATTTACCTCTACTTCAAGAACAAAGATGATCTCTTGATCTCCATCTTTGAGCACAGCATGGATCTCTTCATCCAGGAGGCGGCGCGGGAGCTGGAAGGCGTTCAGGATCCCAAGGAGAAGATCAAAAAGTTCTTAAGCCTTCATCTTAAGCTCGTCCAAAAGAATCCGGAGCTCGCTCAAGTTTTGCAGATCGAGCTTCGCCAGTCGTCCAAGTTCATGAAGGAATACGAAGGCAGCAAGTTCACCGATTACCTGAACGTCGTCCGGTCGATCTTGGAAGAAGGCCAGCAGAAGGGCATCTTCCGGAAGGACCTCGATCCCCGCATCTTGAGGCGCGCGATCTTCGGCGCCGTCGATGAATTGGCCCTGGAATGGCTGCTCATGACCAAGAAAAAGTACAGTTTGGAGGTTTGCGGCGAGCAGGTCGGCGATTTGTTTATTCGAGGAATCAGCAATCAATAAAAACGGAGAGGTGACCCCATGAAAATCGGAGTTCTGATCAAACAAGTCCCGGATACCGAAACGAAGATTCGGGTGAAGGCCGACGCGTCGGGCATCGAGGCGGACGGCACCAAGTACATCATCAACCCTTACGACGAATTCGCCGTCGAAGAGGCGTTGAAGACCAAGGAAAAGGCGGGCGGCGAGGTGGTCGTCGTCTCTCTAGGCCCCGCGCGTTGCGTGGAGGCGATCCGGACGGCCTTGGCCATGGGAGCTGACCGCGGCATCCATATCGACGACGCCGGCATCCCGGCCGACAGCTTCGTGACGGCCAAGATCCTGGCGAACGCCTGCAAGGCGGAGAATTTCGATGCGATCTTCTGCGGCAAGCAGGCGATCGATGACGACGCGGCCCAGGTGGTCCAGATGGTCGCCGAGTTTCTCAATGTCGCCCAGGTGATGATCGTCGAAAAGTTCGAGTTGAACGCCGCCAAGAACGGCGCGACCGTCAGCCGGCGCGTCGGCGGAGGGGCGAAGGAGGTCTACGACGTCGCCTTTCCGGCAATCTTCGGGTGCGAAAAGGGATTGAACACGCCGCGCTATGCATCGTTGCCCGGTATCATGAAGGCGAAAACGAAGCCGCTTGCAGCCCAAAAGGCGGCGGATCTGGTGGGAGAGGCGAAACCCAAGACCGCGAACGTCAACTACCGCCTGCCCCCGGAGCGCAAGGCCGGCAAGATCCTGCAGGGCGAGCCCGCGCAGGTGGCGCAGGAGTTGGTGAAGTTGTTGAGAGAGGAAGCGAAGGTTATCTAACAAGGAGAATTTATGGGAAACATTTTAATCATCGGTGAACATCAGGAAGGAAAGGTCAAAAAGGTCACCCAGGAGTTGGTGACCAAGGCCTCGGAGTTGGCCGGAAAGCTCTCGGCGGAGGTGGATGTCGTCCTATTCGGTCATGGCATCCAGAATCCGGGCGAGCTCGGGCAATTCGGAGCCAAGAAGGTCTACGTCGTCGATACCCCGAAACTTCAAAACTACAACACGGAAGGCGCCACGAAGGTCGTCGCCGATCTCGTGGGCGAGGTGAAGCCCTCCGTCATCTTGGGAACGGCGAGCCCCTTGGGCAAGGATCTTTTGCCCCGCCTAGCCGCCCGGCTGAACGCCGGTCTTGCCTCGGACTGTACGAATCTCGAGATCCAGGACGGAAAGCTCCTTGCCACCCGGCCCATTTACGCCGGTAAGGCGATCGTCGACGTGAAATTCGAAAGCGAGATCCAAATGGCGTCCGCGCGTCCGAATTCGTTTGTCGCCAAGGTCGTGAACACCGGCGCGAACGCCGAAGTGGTCGCCAAGGACATCGATCCGGGCACGCTCCGGGCCGTCATGAAGGAGATCGTGAAGGGCAAGTCGGACAAGGCGGACCTGACGGAGGCTAGCATTATTGTTTCGGGGGGTCGTGCCCTCAAGAGCGCGGACAACTTCAAAATCCTCCAGGAGCTGGCGGACGTGATCGGCGCCACGGTCGGGGCGTCCAGGGCCGCAGTGGATTCCGGCTACGCCCCGCACGACATGCAGGTCGGGCAGACCGGCAAGGTCGTCAACCCGAACCTCTACATCGCCTGCGGCATCTCCGGCGCCATTCAGCATCTAGCGGGCATGAGGACCTCGAAGGTTATCGTCGCCATCAACAAGGACTCGGAGGCCCCGATCTTTACGAAAGCGGACTACGGCATCGTGGGCGATCTCTTCCAGATCGTTCCTCTGCTGACGGAAGAGTTCAAGAAGGTGATGAAGGAATAATTAAGGAGAGACCATGGGAAAGTGCACCGGCGGTTCGTTCCTTCTGGAAAAGACGGGAGAGAAGGAGATCTTCATCCCCGAAAATCTCTCGGACGAACAGAAACAGCTTGCGACGCTCGTGAAGGACTTCATCGTGGGCGACGTCGTTCCCAAGAGCGAACAGATCGAGCATCAGGATTTTCCCGTCACGGTCGCCCTTTTGAAGAAGGCGGGCGAGTTGGGGATTTTTTCCGCGGAGGTGCCGGAGGCTTACGGCGGCTTGGGAGTGGACAAGGCGACGATGGTCGCCATGGGCGAGCACTCGATCTACCAGGGCTCCTTTAGCGTCTCCCTCATGTGCCACACCGGCATCGGAAGCTGGCCGGTGACCTACTTCGGCACACCGGAACAAAAGCAAAAATACCTGACGCGGCTGGCGACCGGCGAGCTGATCGGCGCCTACTGCCTGACCGAGCCGGGCTCCGGTTCCGACGCCCTGGGGATGAAGGCCAAGGCCGTCCTTTCTCCGGACGGCAAGTCGTGGATCTTGAACGGCGAAAAGACCTTCATCACAAACGGCGGCTTCGCCGATCTCTATACGGTTTTCGCGAAGGTGGACGGGGAGAAGGTCACCGCCTTCCTGATCGAGCGCGGAACGCCGGGCCTCTCGACGGGCAAGGAAGAGAAGAAAATGGGTATCAAGGGGTCTTCGACGACCCCCGTCGTGATGGAGAATTGCGTGGTCCCCAAGGAAAACCTCTTGGGGGAAATCGGCAAGGGCCACAAGATCGCCTTCAATATCTTAAACCTCGGCCGCTTCAAGCTGGGCGTCGGTGCGACCGGGGCCTCGAAATATTTGATCGGCGAGGCGGTGAAATACGGCGCGGAACGAAAGCAGTTCGGGACGCCGATCACGAACTTCGGCCTGATCCGCAAAAAGATCGCCAACATGACGATCCGCACCTTCGTCTCGGAGAGCATGAACTACCGGACGGCGGATCTGATGGATCAGAAGATCAAGACGCTCGCGAAGGACGACGCCACGTATGACAAGAAGGTGATGGAGATCGTGGAGGAGTTTGCGATCGAGTCGTCGATCGCCAAGATCTACGGTTCGGAGTGCGTGGACATGGTCTGCGACGAAGGCCTCCAGGTCCTCGGCGGCTACGGTTTCCTCGAGGAATATCCCTTCGCCTCGGCGAATCGAAATATCCGCATCAACCGGATCTTCGAGGGGACCAACGAGATCAACCGCCTCCTGATCCCCGCCATGTTCTTCAAGGCCGCCATGAAGGGACAACTGGACCTCATGAACGCCATCTCCGCCGTGGTGGGGCAATTGAAGGAAGGTTGGAAGAAAGAGGGCGATGGGTTGTTGTCCGAGGAAATTCATCAGGTCGAATTGGGCAAAAAACTCACCATCTACGGCGCCGGCTGCGCGGCCCAGAAGTTCATGGATCAATTACGAGATAAGCAGTACATCGCCGAATACATCGCGGACCTTGCGATCGAAACTTATGCGATGGAGACCGCCGTGCTGCGTGCCCTCCAGATCCAAAAACAGTTCGGCGCGGACAAGGCGAAGCTTGCGGTCGCGATTGCACGCAATTTCGTCAACGAGGCCTATCCGGAGATGCTCGTCCGGGCGAGGCGCCTGCTCTTGGCGGTCGCCGAAGGCAACAACGACGAGTACGCCAAATACGCCAAGGCCCTGACGCGGTTCGAATACTTCAATCCGATCGACACCAGCGCCTTGCGTAACGAGATCGCTCAGACCATCATCCAACGGGACGGATACCGGAACCTTTTACGTCGGAAACGGGCCTACAAAATTCCGAAGCCCGAAAACCGAACCGCCCCCCCCTGGTTTTTAACCATCCCACACTTCCCACTGGGTTTTGAGCCATCTCAACATCCGCATTCCCCGCGGGCAGGCCGTCGCCCTTTTCGGAAGAAATGGTTCCGGGAAATCGACCTTTCTCAAGCTCATCGCGACGCTCGTCGCGCGCTCAACCGGCGCCATCCAGGTTCTGGGTCTGGACGTCAACAACGATCGGATGGAGATCCGAAGGCGCCTTCGTTTTCTGGGCCACGAAAAGCAATTGTATGACGCCCTTACGGTCCGAGAAAATTTGAGACTTGCCGCCGATCTTCTGGGCATTCCGCGTCAAGCCGTCGAAGGCGATATCCAAAGATTGCTGGCAAAGCTCCAACTCGAGGCCTTTGAGCATCACCGCATCGACCATCTCTCCGAAGGCAACAAGAAGCGCGTCGTTCTGGCGCGCCTGCTTCTGAACGAAGCGGAGGTTGATCTCATTCTTTTGGACGAACCCCATCCGACGCTCGACGACGACGGCCGCCGCATTCTGGACGGGCTGATCTTGGAATGGAAAAGGGCGGGCAAGACGATCCTCATTTCGAGCCATGACCAAGGGCATGCCCGTCGACACGCGGACCGCTTGTTGGTGATCTCGGACGGAACCGTGAGCTACGACGGGGCCGTTTCATGAGCGCCTTTCTGAGGCAGGTCGGAGCCGTCTTTCGAAAGGATCTGCGGGTCGAGTTCCGTCAGGGCCACCATCTTGTCTCGATCGTCCTGTTCGGCGCCTTACTGCTCCTCCTTTTCAGTTTCGCCTTGAGTGTCGATCCTGACCTCATGCGCCGCATGGCCCCCGGCCTTTTTTGGCTCGCCGTGTTCTTCACGTCGATCCTGTCGCTCTCTCATTCCTTCCGTCAGGAGACGGAGGACGGGCAGTGGGAGGGACTTCTGCTCTTGGGAACGAATCCCAGGGCCCTGTATCTGGGAAAGCTTCTGACAAATTTGATGTATGCCTTGGTTCTGCAGGTCGTGCTTTTGCTGCTGATGGCGATCCTCTATGACCAGACACCGAATCTTTCACTCGCGGCGGCGCTCTTTCTGGGAAGTTTGGGGATCGCGACCGTGGGAACCCTTTACGCCGGTTTGACCGCCTCGCTTCGGGAAGGGCAGGTGCTTCTGCCGCTCCTCCTGTTCCCGATGCTTGTTCCCGTCTTACTCTGCGCCGTGAACGTCACGGGGCTTTCGCTCGCGCACGACCTCTTCGGCCAGCAACGCGCCTGGCTGAAGCTCCTGATCCTGTTTGACACCATTTTTCTTTTGGGCTCACTATTGTTCGCCGAATACTTGTTCGATCGGATTTAAGCCATGAATGTCCTTTTCACCATCGCCGCCGTTCTCTTCCTGGGGTTCGCCCAATACCGCGGTCTTTTCGTCGCGCCGCCGGACCGTATGATGGGGGACGTCTACCGGATCCTCTTCGTGCACGTCCCGGCGGCGTGGATGGCGCTCCTGTTCTTTTTCTTAAGCTTCATGGGGTCGCTGGGCTATCTGCTGCGCCGCAAGGCCGCGTGGGATCGGTTTGCCTTCTGCACGGCGGAGATAGGCCTCGTCATGAATGGTCTCGCTCTTGTTTTAGGATCTCTTTGGGGCCGGCCGACATGGGGCGTTTGGTGGACCTGGGACCCGAGGCTGACGACGACGGCGCTCTTGTTCGTGATGTATGCGGGCTACATGGTCCTCCGGCGGTTGATCGGCGACCCAGAACGGCGCGCCAAGGTTGCTGCGGGCATCGGCCTGCTGATCTTTCTCAACGTGCCTTTGGTGTATCTGTCGGTCCGCTGGTGGCGGTCGATGCATCAGGTGCAGTCGAGTCCGGGCACGATGGATCCCTCGATGGTCGTTTCGCTCAGACTTTCGGCCTTCGCCTTTCTCGCCGTCTGTCTTACGCTTCTCTTTTTCCGTTTGCGGATCGCCGCGAAGGAGGCCGAGGTTGAGGGGAGAATGGCCCTCCCGCCGGAAAGGAAGGCGGCGACATGATCCAGGGCGGATGGGAGTACATTTACGCGGCCTACGCGGCGCCTTGGATCGCCTTCGGACTCTATGGGTTGAGTCTCTGGCTGCGGGCGCGGCGAGTCGGTAAAAATAAGTCTCAAGAATGAAGTTCACACAACAAAAAGTCTTCAGTATGGCCGCCGTCCTGGTGATCTTAGGGGCGATCGCCTATGTCCTTTGGGGTGGGCTTGAGCAAAACCTCGTCTACTTCGTGACGCCGACGGAGATCCTCGCCAAGGGGAAGCAGGCTGTCGGCAACCCTGTGCGCCTGGGAGGGGTCGTCGCCGAGGGGACGGTGAAGCAAGAGGAAAATCTGCTGACCTTCAACATTAAAGACGACAAGACGTCTGTCCCGGTGACGAGCACCAAGACCCCGCCGCAGATGTTTCAGGAGGGGATGGGCGTGGTGGTGGAAGGAGCCATGCAAGCGGACGGCCGCTTCCTGGCGGAGCGTTTGATGGTCAAGCACGGCAACGAATACCGTCCGCCCAAGGAAGGCCAAATGCCTCAAGAGATCTACAAATCGCTTCAAAAGGAAAAAGGCCTTCTCGGTAACACGCCATGAGCGCCATCGTTTACGTGGGGAATGCCGCGATCGCGCTGGCCGTCGGACTGTGTGTGTTCGGGACGATCGTCTACTTTCTGGGACGGCGTCTGGAGAGCGACGGAGTCTTGGCCTGGGGTAGGGCGTCGGTTTACGCCAACTTCGTCCTGATGACCGTCGCGAATCTGGCGATGGTGAACGCCTTGCTCGGCAACGATTTCGGCGTCAGCTACGTCGCGCACGTGGGGGCCGTCGAGACGCCGCGCTGGATCAGCGCCATTTCGCTCTGGAGTTCTTTGGAGGGCTCGATCCTCTTCTGGGGCTGGATCTTGACGGGCTACTCCGCAATTTGCGTCTATTTTTACCGCGAACGCGAACAGAGGCTGATGGCGTGGGTCGGGATGACGGTGCTGTGCGTCCAGCTCTTCTTTCTCGTCTTGTTGGCGCTTCCCGCGAATCCCTTTCTGCCGGTCTCGCCCGCACCCGCCAACGGGCCGGGTCCGAATCCCTTGCTTCAAAATCATTGGCTGATGTCGATCCATCCCCCGTTTCTCTACATGGGATACATCGGGTTCACGATCCCGTTCGCCTTCGCGGTTGCGGCCTTAATGGAGCAGGACCTCCCCGGCCAGTGGATCTCGATGACTCGCCGATGGACGCTCTTCGCCTGGTCGTTCCTCTCGATGGCGATTGTCTTGGGCGGCTGGTGGTCCTACGCCGTCTTGGGCTGGGGCGGCTATTGGGCCTGGGATCCGGTGGAGAACGCGAGCTTCATGCCGTGGCTCGCCGGAACGGCCCTCGTGCACTCGGTGATCGTCCAGGAAAAGCGGAAGATGTTGCCGGTGTGGAATCTGTTGCTTGCAATCCTCACCTTTCTTCTGACCCTGCTCGGCACGTTCCTCACGCGCAGCGGAGTCTTGGACAGCGTCCATTCCTTTACGGAATCACACGTCGGCCCGTATTTCCTGGTCTTCATGGCGATCGTCCTCGCAATTTCCGTCTCGCTCCTCTTATGGAGGGCGCCGAAATTCCGAGAGCACGAGGGGTTGGGCCGCGTGGAAAACGTCTTCAGCCTCGAGGTCCTCTTTCTCTTTAATAACCTGTTGTTCGTCAGCTTCTGTTTCGTCGTCTTCTTGGGGACGCTTTATCCGTTGGTCGTCGAAGCGGTTCAGGGAAAACGAATTTCGGTTGGGGAGCCTTATTTCAATCAGATGACGGTCCCGATCGTGGGTATGATCCTCCTCCTGATGGGGATCGCCCTGATCACGCCGTGGAAGAAGGCACAGACAGCGACGTTCTTTAAATCGGCCAAGGCACCTTTGGTGTTGGCGAT
This sequence comes from uncultured Pseudomonadota bacterium, assembly GCA_964637745.1. Taxonomy (GTDB): domain Bacteria; phylum UBA10199; class UBA10199; order JACPAL01; genus CAZWYB01. The sequence goes on along the minus strand of CAZWYB010000063.1, from coordinate 291 downwards.
TTTCCCGGCCGCCCTGTGCGTGCTCCTCGGAGGAAGGCACCCGGTCGTCGTCCTCATGGTTTATCTGGCGGGTTTCGCCTTTTTCGTCATGATATTGGAGATGATTCTCGTGACGCGGAGGAAGGCGCGGACATCGCCGACCGGGAGGTGGTGGGAATTCGCCCCGCCCTTTGTCGAGAATCCCCGTCTCTCCGTGCGACTCGTCCCCGCCCGTGGGGCCCTGATCTTATCTGCTCCCCTTTCCCATCCCTCGCCCCCCCGCCGGTTCCAGCGAGATTCTACCTCGATGGC
>CAZWYB010000062.1:0-12867 GCA_964637745.1 uncultured Pseudomonadota bacterium | reverse complement strand
GGTCGAGCATCGGTTCTGCCTACCGAGCCTTATACAAGAGAGCTCGGAGAGCTGCCTGGACCCCCCGTCTCCCCCGGGGCGATCGCCCCCGCCACAGCCAAAGAGCCCCCCCCCGCACCGGAAGGCTTCGGCCAAAATGGCTTTCGTCTCATGCCTCTCGAAGCGGCTCCGTCACCCGAAGCTCGGACGGCACATCGTCCCCATCCTACCGGACGAGGCCCGCACCTTCGGGATGGATCCCCTCTTCCGCCAGGTCGGCATTTATTCGGGCGTGGGCCAGCTCTACGAACCGGTCGATGCCAAGATGATCCTCTATTACCGCGAGGCGAAGGACGGGCAATTGATCGAAGAGGGCATCACGGAGGCCGGATCGCTCGCTTCTTTTACTGCTGCAGGCACAGCCGCCGCATCACACGGCCTCCCGCTCATTCCCTTCTTCATCTATTACTCGATGTTCGGATTCCAGCGCGTGGGCGATCTCATTTGGTCCGCTCAGGACTCGCGCGCGCGCGGCTTTCTTTTGGGCGGCACGGCCGGACGGACGACGCTCGCGGGCGAAGGCCTCCAGCACCAAGACGCCCACAGCCACCTGATGGCCTCCGTCTTTCCGCGCATTCATTCGTACGAACCCGCCTTCGCCTATGAGACGATGGTCATCGTTCGCGAGGGCATCCGCCGCATGTACGAAGAGGGCGAGGAATGCCTCTATTACCTGACCCTCCAGAACGAGAATTACCAAATGCTCCCCATGCCCCAAGGCGTCGAGGAAGGTATTTTGCGCGGAATCTACCTACTGCGAGCGGCAAGCAGAGAGCCTCAAGTCCACCTCCTCGGAAGCGGCTCGATTTTGATGGAAGTCCTCAAGGCCCAAAAGATTCTGGCGGAGCGATTCGACATTCGCGCGAACGTCTGGAGTGCCACCAGCTATTCGGAACTTCGCCGCGAGGCCTTGGCCTGCGAACGGTGGAATCTCCTGCATCCGGGAGAAAATCCGCGTGTGCCTTGGATTTCCCGGCACTTGGACGGAAATACGCTGCCGGTCATTGCTTCGTCTGATTGGGTCAAGGCCGTCCCGGACCAGATCGCCCGCTGGGTCCCCGGCGGATTGTACTCGCTCGGAACCGACGGCCTGGGGCGAAGCGATTCGCGAAAGGATCTCCGACGATTTTTCGAAATCGATGCCGAGTCCATCGTCATCGCCGCCCTTTCCCAGTTGATGAAGCGCGGCGCCATCGACGCCGCCTTGGTCAAGAAGGCCTTGAGCGATTTCGGATTCCAGGAGAACAAGCCGGATCCAGTTTCGGTTTAGAACGTTCGATAATCGAACCTTTGAGTTCGATATTCGAACTCTTTTGGCTGATTTTTAGATCTAAGCAGCTCAATCCAGCCAGGCACATCGTTTGCATAAGAAATACAGGTCGCTGTTTCAAAAGTGATCCAGACATAGATTCACTTATTGCATATCTGTGACTTATAAATTACAATTAAATTTAGGACCACGGGTTGAGTTGCGCCGTTATCAAACGGCCGTATTGGAGACGAAAATGAAACGGCGTCCGTTTGTATCTCATGAAAAAAAACAGATCGATGAATTCCGAAAGCATCCGGACCGAGCGGTAAAATATCTCAACGCCTGCGTTCATGTTGCGTTTGAGGAAAACGATCCGGAACTGATCCTCAGCGCCTTGGCCGTGATCGCCAAGGTCTATGGGATGACGAAGCTGGCCAAAAAAACGCGGCTTCAGAGAGAAAGTCTTCACAGAATGTTGTCGAAGCAAGGTAATCCTGAATGGGACAGCCTCTTTCGGGTCTTCAAGGCGCTGCATATCCGGCCGCGACTTGAGTTCGTTTCCTCCGTTTGAATTTTAATACAAGACCTTCCTTGGACACAAACGATCCTTGTGCTACAAAGCACTCCATGGACCCAATCACCGAACGACAGAAAATGCTCATGAATCTCTTCAACGGCGCGCCCATCCGAAAGGCCACGGGGATGACGATCCGATATGACGAGGAAGGCCGCGCGGTCTTTACGATGCCGTACAACCCCTCCTTCGATCATGCGATGGGGGCGATCCACGGCAGTATCTTCGGAATGCTCATCGACAACGCGGGCTGGTTCACAGTGGCGCCTCATTACGACAACTGGATCGTGACGGTGGAGTTCAGCACGCGGCTGCACGAGCCTATTTCGAAAAAGGACCTCGTCGCGACCGGGCGAATCGTCCGCATGGGCAGCCGGATGGCCTCGGCCGAAATGGAGGTCCGCACTACCGACAACGGTCTGGCCGCAACCGGCGCGGGGACCTTTATTGTGACGTCGACTCCTTACGAAACCTGAAGGGGTCAGTCTCTTTCTGGTCTTCAGGGCGCTGCATATCCAGCCACGACTTGAGTTCGTTTCTTCTCTTTGATGTCTGTTTTAAACCTTTGCCATGTTCCAATCTGCACCACCCTCAGTGAACCCTTCTCGGCCACCTGGCTGCTAGCATAGAGCTGTCAAACTTTTGCGCGCTTCTTGGAACTTTAGTCTTGAAACCTGAAGTTACGCACCGTTGGATAAAAATTGGCCGTGGTCAGGTCAGCGGTGAAGAAGTAATCTTACAATTTAGAAACTATTCTTTTAGTTTTGACCTAAGCAGGAGGACCTATGGCCCGATTGTTTTCAGACTACCTCATTACTGTCATGTCTCTTGAGGTTGCATCTAAGACCTCTGAGACAAAACCAATTGCAACTGGATTTCTATTTGGTCGTAAGAGCGGAGAAAAGGATCAAAGTGAGAAAGAGCTTTACAATATTTTTCTTGTTACAAATAGGCACGTGTTTGAAGATCATGAAACTGGTAAACTTCTCAAAAAAATATCCCTTAGATTCAACATGCAAACGAACCAGCATGCTTAGTGTTTTGAAATATCTTTAGTTGATACTAATGGAAAGTCTCTTTGGATTCGACACCCCAATGACTCAGCAGACATTGCAATCTTACCGATAAACGGCAAAGAATTAAGAAACGCTGGCGTAAATTTCTTCTTTTTTGCGGAAGATATCCATTCTTATTTAATGAAAGATAGAAATAATATCGGGATATCTGTGGGAGATGAAGTGTTCGTATTAGGCTTCCCTCTAGGAATAAGAGGTACTACTCAAAATTTCGCAATAACTAGAAAAGGGATCATCGCCCGATTAGATGATGAATTGCTAAATGATCATTATTTTCTCATCGACGCATCTGCTTATCCGGGGAATAGTGGAGGACCTGTCGTAAATGTTTCCGAAAGCCAATCATTGCAAGGAACCAAAGCAGTTAACCAAACGAGGTTAATTGGCGTAGTAAGTGCGGGGATACCGTACCAAGACATTGCTATCAGCCAGCAAACACGACGTGCACGCATCGTTTTTGAGGAACAAACTGGGCTTGTAAAAGTAGTCCCAGTTGATTCAATAGTTGAAGCAATCGATATTTTTATGAAAAATAATCAAGCTCAACCACCTGAGAAATCTATCGAAGCACCAAAGCCCTTAACTGAATTTGCCTCCTGCACATCACAGTAAGTGGTCCGATTTCCGAACCCCATTGGGCTCAAAATCGATCCTTTCCCATAAAATCTCTCTCCCTCTACCCTACAAGGGACTGGCCCCGAATTTGCTTATTCATTCTCTCGTCACTCGTTCACTAATAATTAGCTTTGACTTATTATTAGTTAAAACTTATACTCATGGTTGTCCGTTTTTACATCACGAGTTCTGGACGAAGTCCGGTGGAGGAATTCCTGCAAGGGGCCTCTCAAGAAGCTCGATGCGATTTCTTCGATGCGGTCTCTCTGCTATCGGCAGGACAGATTCTCTCTATGCCCTTGAGCCGGCCGTTGGCGAACATTTATCCGGGACTGCATGAATTGAGGATTCGGGATCGGGCGGGACAAATTCGTATTTTCTATTATCTGAAGAAGGGGGAAGCCATCTACATGGTCCATGCTTTTCGGAAGAAGACTCAAAAACTGCCTCATAAGGAAATTGAGATCGTCTTGCGTCGCTTGAAGGAGGTCTAAAGTGCCTTGGAAGGAAGTCGGTCCCGACAAACTAGCAAAAATTCTTGAGGTCAATGAGACCGAGATTCGCGAGAAGCAGCATCTCATCGCGATGATCGTGGAGGTACGGAAGAAGAAAGGGCTCTCTCAGGCCGCTCTTGCTAAAAAAGTGGGGGTATCGCAGGGCCGGATCGCTCAAATCGAATCGAGCATCGGTACGCGGAATATTTCCTTTGATATTTTATTCGGGATACTGCTGCAATTGGGCTACGATTTCCGAATCGTTTATCAAAAAGTCGCTTGAAGAAGAGATCTTATGAGACGATCCAAACATTTCCTTCTCAGCACCCTTCTCCTCCTACTCGTCATGATCGGAACGGCCCTGAAGGCTGAAAGTCCACAAACATCAAACCCATGCGGCATGGGCCCAAGCGACTGGTGTCCTGCGGCCGCCGGCGATGCGTGTGGGAAGTATCGGGATTTAAATGCATGCAAGAACGATCCGAGCTGCCAGGGGATTTCTTACAAAGGGGAGTCGGTCGTTGCCTGTCAGGACAGCCCGACCGGGTTTTCCCCGAACTGCCCTTCGGTGGGATGCATGAGCAAGTGCGAGAGACTCGACAAGACTCGTTGCGAGACCTATGCCGGTTCGCCTTGGTACGCCTGCGCCTGGGTCGAAGGGCGCTGCTGGCGGGGCTCAGATCCTCAGGCTCGTCTATCCAAGAATCCGAAATAAGGTCCGTACATTCATGGACCGCAGGAACAATTTGAGGCGGGTTGATCGTAGCCCAGCGTGTAATTGCCATAGAGCGCGCCATGGGCGTTTCCATTGAGCGAAGGGGCGATCTCGATCACGAGCGGAGCGCTCCAAGAAACCGTTCGACGACAGGACTGTTGGCAGGTCGCGTCCTGGCAATTCGAAAAACAGGATTGATAGGCCTGCTCGACGGCCGTCCGGGTCGGATCCGGAATGGTGACCGTGGTATCCAGATCTTCCTTGCAGCCGACGACCGGATCGGAGCAGTTATGGACTGGTGCATCCGCCGCATATCCGTTCGAAGTCAGATGATAGAGGGTGATCTCGGGATCGATGCCGTTTCCCGTGTTGTAGACATGAACCGAGACGTTGGCGGAGGCGCATTGGGTATCCCACGAGCCGGCGTAACAGGCGTTGAAGGGACCGGTAATCGTCGTCAGAAAATCCTCGTCGAGGAGGTTGTTTGTCGAGAGGTAGTCCGCAGCGTAGTTCCAACTGGGGGTAAACGTGAGATCGAAGGGGTACCAGCTTGGCATCACGACCCAGCCACCACCGGGGATGGTCGTCGGGGAACTGGAATTTGGGGGCGTGTCGTTCGGTTCGGAAAGAACTTCGGTAATACCCGGGGCGATTTCTTCCTTCACCTCGTCCGGATAGGAGAAAATCTTCAGGTGATTCAGAACCCCATCGAGAGTGCGATCCCCCGTCAGGAAACGAATCATCCGGGCGGCTATGGTTTGTCCCGTGGTGGCCGTGAACTGAAGGCGCCGGAAGAAGGCGTCGAAGGTCGTGTCCTCGGGTATCAGCGCATCGTTTCCACCCACATCGCTCAGCCGTTGCATCGCCTGCAGGATGGCGATTTGAATCTGCCTTGCCCCCTGCTGGGCATCGACATTGGGCGAGGGACTTTGATCCCAGTCCTCGGAGGCCATGCAGACGGATTGATCGGGGAGGCCGTTCATCAGGCGGGGGTCGTCGATCATGTCCCAGAGGGCGGCGGCGACCGTTTCCTCCTCCGTTTGGCCCATCGTAACCGCACGCAAGGGGCGTTCAATATCCTGCACAATAGCCACTTGAAATAACGAATCAAAATTAAGGTCAAAAACACCCTCGGGCCGAAAATAAAAACAGGGGTAGGCATAGGGTTGGGGGCTCCGATTCACCATCTGAGTCGCATACCATCGTACCGCTGAAGAGAAGTACGTGGCGAATCCCTCTGAAAAGGCCAACCGTGGGTCGTTGGCGGATCCGTTGTGATTACCGCCTTGGCTGTGATCTAAGGAAATATTGTCCTGAATGAAGTGGCCGAATTCGTGGAGGATCACGCCATCGCTGAAGGGATGTTGCCGTGCAACAAAGATCTTCTTTATTCCCTTTTCGTAGTAGGTCCAGAGCCCCTGTAAATTCGGCCAATAGACCTTGAGCGATGGGAGTTGCTGTTGGGGAAGGAGATCCAGGACGTAGTCCATGCCCCAGGTTATGTCGTCCAGGATATTGAAGTAGGCGCTCGCCGATCCTCGTGGGACAACCAGATCGATCGATTGCGTTATAGATGGATTGAAGACGATGGGGAATTCTTGTGAGTATGCGCTTCTTAAATCAAATACCGAGCTGAATTTCGATGTGAACGGCACAACATCCATTTCGGAATCGTTGGACGCAACGGTGTGGGCCCTCACGATGATGGTTCCAGAAAAGGTGGATAGATCGTCCGGAACGGAAAAGGAAAAGAAGCCGTCGTTATCCGTCGTCGTGTCTGCATATGTAAAATCTAATCCTCCTGCAGCTAGAGAGATGCTTGCCCGCCGGACGGGGAGTTGCATGGTTTGTGTCGAGGAGAGCGAGTCTGGAGTGGCGATCACGTGATTATAATAGACATGCCCCTGAATGACTCCGCAGAATGCCAACGTAGCAGAAAAGACTACTGCTAAGAAACTGGAAATAAGCAGTAATGGAAGGGCCACCCGTTTCATGGAGTCCCTCCTTCCGGCGGGATTGTCATGAGCTCAACGGAGGTCCCTCTCTTCCAAGTCGTCATAAGTGGATTGTCGGTGGGCCTTTCCAGTGAGACCACTCCAACAACCCTTCGAACGAACGAATCGCCTGGAATCGTAACGCTCGCTTGCAAGAGAATTGGTTTTCCGACCATGGCCGATGTGACTGTGACCGGAGAGGGTGTCGACGTGTTGCCCGAAACGATTTGGATCTCCGGCTCGACGTCGGGCGGGAAGGCGATCTGCAACGAGAGCTGGTCCCCCGATGCTTGAGGGATCGCCTCCAGCTGCAGGGTCACGGTCGCTCCCGGGAGAAGAGGACCTGAAGAGGTCAATGTCAGTCGGACGGGGGCCTCCAATCCAGGATTCCATCGGTTGGACATTTGCTGACCTCCCGCCGGATTCAGGACGATCTTCTCGATGGCGCCATAATCCCGCCCCGCCGTCGTCCTTCCCGCGGTGTGGACGAAGATCTCGCGTCGGAGGCCATCGGTTGGGACCATGAAGGAGCAACTTGCCTCCCTCGTCTGGCCCGGCTGGAGCCCGCCCGTTCCTTCGGCACAATTATCTCCTCTGGGCGATAGCAGGTCGGGAGGGAGCAGGATGTTCAAATCGACGTCGCCGAGCGTCGTGGCCGCGGTAGAGACCTCACGAAGCGTCACGGCGTTTCCGGAGGTCAGGGGCGTCGCGGTGGACACCATGACGGTCGCCTTGGAGGGATCGGAGAAGAGCGTTCCGTTACCGTTCGTGAGAGTGAGCGTTTTGATCTTGCCGTAGGGCTGCAGGATATCTTGAGAATAAGAGGAAGCGGCAGCGGTTCCCGCGCACTTTCCGGCCGAGCAGACATCATTCGTCGTAGAGTCGTTCCCATCATTACAAGTAGCTCCGTCGGTTTTCGCCGGATTCGAGCAAAGCCCCGTCCCGGAATCGCAGGTCCCCGTGTCATGGCATTGATCGGATGCCGCGCAGACCACGGGGTTGCTTCCCACGCAAGCGCCGCTGCCGTTGCACTGATCGGTCTGTGTGCAGGCGTTGCCGTCGTTGCAGGCCGTGCCGATGGGTTTGGCTGGATTCGAGCAGACGCCCGTCCCCGAATCGCAGATTCCCGCAGCATGGCATTGATCGGACGCCGCACAGACCACCGGGTTGCTTCCCACGCAGGAACCGCTGCCGTTGCACTGATCGGTCTGCGTGCAAGCATCGCCATCATCACAAGAGGCGCCAATCGGCGAAAAAGTATGCCGGCACTTTCCGTGAACTAAGGAATCCAGCGTGCAAGGATTGCCGTCATCGCAACCAACGCACACGCCGCAATCCTGCGGACAGGTGGAACAACTCTCTTTTCCTTTTTTGCAAACATGGTCCCCACAGGAAGGGCGGGCGGCCAGGGCCTCAGACGAGAAAAACAGGCAGAAGCCGGTCAGAAATATCACAAGGAAAGGCAGGTAAAATACCTTGCGAAACATCTGTATATTTTAACAATCTCACTTAAATATATCGATATTATTTAATTAATTAATATTAATTATCAATTTGATAAAAATTCTCCCGGATCCTCCAAGATCTCCACCAAGTATTTCCTCATCCGCGCGGCGGTGACGCCGTCCATGTAGCGGTGATCGAAGGTCGCGACCAGATTCAGGATCGGCCTGACGACGACCGCGCCGTCAACGACCCACGGGCTCTGGCGGATATCGCCTGCGCAGATAAGCAAAGGCGTGCGGGCCAGCGGCAGGAAGGGAACGAAGGCGGCAGGGCTCCCCAACGAACCGACGTTCGTCACCATCGCACAGCCGAATGGGTCTTTCGGAATCCCCAGACGCGCAGAACCGATTCCGACGTCGTGGGTCAGGTAGCTCATGATACGGAGTGCGGAGGACAGGAGCGGGCGCGGCATCCATTTCAGCAACGCCATCGTCGATCGGAATTGCGGGTCTTGCCGCGACCGGATCTTTCCGCACAGGGATTTCAATTCCTCCGCAATTTGGACGACGGACTTCGTCTCACAGGCCTCGATCTTGGCCCCCGAGAGATCCGGCGTCCCCGAACCGTTCGACGCTTCGATGGAGACTTGAAGAAAAAGATCGACGCTCTTCCTTTGATAGAAGCGCCCCCTTCGAATGATGGTGTTGGCCTCCGGAAATTTTTGGAGCATGAGGGCGACCGCCTTAGCGACCACATGGGTGACGGTGATCTTAGTCGGAGACCGGCTCGCCAACTTGTCCAGGAAGGAAAGCCCATTGGTGAAATCGACATCGATTGTCCCATAGACGGTCGGGTCGTTCGGCGCCTTCCAGGACGCCGCGGCCAGCTCCCTCCACAATCCGACGTCGCGCAGTCTGCTGAATTGGGTCATGGGATCACTCAAACCCTAAATTTCAGCCCATGCAAAGAGATTTCATCGTACAGAGAATCAACCCCGCTGATGCATCCGATCTATCCGATGTACGAGGGGATCAATCTTTTGGATATGAGGGACATCCACATGAAGGCCTTCGTGCAGCAGGCCGTCACGATTGCCAATACGAAAGGCTCGGGCTGGTTTGATTTCATGCTGCCACGCCCGGGACAAATGATGCCGACCCAGAAATTCGCCTACATCAAGACGGTCAAGATGCCGGACGGACAAACGGTCGTCGTGGGCTCCGGGTTTTGGGTGAAATGATGCGGGCGATTGGTTTTCGAGACTGAGCGAGAAGGCGGCCGCCGAGGGGGTGGCGACCGCCTTTGCATTCGCCTTCGTTCCTTCCGCTATTTTGCGGCGGATTCGAAGATCTTCGCGAAGGTCTCGCTCAGATCCTTTCGCGCCTTGGCGGCGCTGACCATCGAGGTCCAGAAGGTCCCCATGCTTTCGATGATGGCGTCCGCTTCCTTCTCCATATACGCGCCCCATTCCTTCTTGATGCGGGCCTTCAGAAGTTCCACCTGAACCTCCTTCATGGCGACCGGGAAGGACGCCCCCCACATCTTGATGGCCTTCTCCACGGGGCAACACGCCTCGTTGAAGAATTTTTGAGACGGACATTTGCACCCGCATTCGCCGGTTTCGCCGCAGCTCGGGCAGGTGGTTTCGGTGCTGCATGAGTTTTCGTTGCATTCGGACATAAGAGCCTCCTCTTTTGTTTAACATACGAACCAGTTGGTATTAAATAACTCCAAAAAAAAAGCCTCCTTTCCCTATTTTCCAAACACCGATTTCAGATAGCGCTTGTAATGACCCAAGCCCGCTTTGATCACGGACTTGTCTTGCCGCGCCTTGGCCATCACCATGGACCCTTGGGCGACGGCGATGAATTGGTCGGCCAATTCGGCGGGGCTCACATTCGACCGCGGCGCGTATTTCTTCTTGGCCTCAGCCAAATCCTTCTCCAACAACCCGCGGACTGCATCAAAATTGTCGGCGCAGCAGGAGCGAAGGCGCTCGTGGGAGCCGGACACCTCCTGCGAGAGCGTCCCGACTAAGCAGCCCTTCATCTCGGGACTCTGGCTGTTCGCTATGGAGGCGTCGATGATCGCATAAATGCGATCCAAGGGGTCTTTGACGTCCTCCGAACAACAAGCCGCGAAATTCGCCTTCATCTTTTCCGAGAAATGCGCGACGGCCTCCTCGGCCAGATCTTCCTTCGTCTCGAAATAATGGAAAAAGGCCCCTTTGGTCACTTGAGCGGCCTCGCAGATCTCGTCCACGGTGGTGGCCACGAAGCCTTTTTCAATCATCAGCTCCGTGGCAACCGCCAGCAGCCTTTCCTTGGTTTCGGATGTCTCGCTCGCCGTCCTCATTAACATACCACCTGGTATGACAATGCCCCGGTCGTCTGCATTCGTCAAGGAGAAAAAAGGAAACCTTTTCGGCCAACCCGCGAGGATGGGATCGCATGGCCACATCCCTTGCCAATATTCAACCTCTCCTCGCCCGAGGCGCGACCTTTCCGCTTGTGAACATCGCCTTTTCGGCCACCAGCATCTTTCAAGGGGGTTGGGATCCGTCCAAACAAACGCTGCAGGAGTGGCGCGAATATCAGATCGCCCACGAGAACGAACCCATGACGCCTGGACCGGCCCTCCGCTTTCTCAAACAACTCATGGGTCTGAATCAGCTTTCGCCGGATCCGATCAAGCACCCTCTGGTCCACGCACACGTGGTCTCGCAGCAGGACCCCTTCGCGGCTCTGCGCTTTCTAAACTCGCTCCGCCAATACAGCCTGGAGACATCCTTCGACAACCATAGCATCCGCTGTTCGTATCTTTCGGGCGGCAGCCCGTTGGAGGTTTTGGTTCCTCTCGGAGCCCATATTTATCTTTCCGGTAACGAGAAGCCTGTCGCGGAGGTCTTGAAGGCCGGAATCGGGGCCGCTCGGCTCTCTCCAATGAGCGTTCCGGTGGAGGCGACGGTGGCCGACGAGAAGATCCGCATCGCCTTCGACGGCGACTCCTGCATCTTCGGCGACGCCATGGACCGTGTCTACAAGACGGAAGGCCTCGCCAAGGCCCAGCAGTTGGAGATGGAATACGAGGACACGCCGATCGAACCGGGCCCGCTCCACGGATTTCTGATGGCCGTCGCCGCACTGCGGTCGGTCTTTCCCGATCAGGCCGACGAATCGCCCTTGAATCTCATCTTCGCCACCGCCCGCGGCTACAAGGCCCAACGCCGGGCTATCAAGACGCTCCGTCATTGGGGCGTCCTCTTCGACCGAGCGCATTTCTTAAGTGGCGGCGCCAAAGGCCCGGTTTTGAGACAGTCCAAGGCGACGATCCTCTTCGACGACGGCGCCCACAACATCAAATCCGCCCACGACCACGGCGTCCCCGCCGGCCACGTCCCCTGGGGCGGCGGCCAAGCGATCTAAAAAAATTGGTGCCTTCATCGCAATGAAAGATTATGTTCTTCTGTCAGCGGAGGGAGGCGTGGCCGAGTGGTTGAAGGCACTAGTCTTGAAAACTAGCGTGCCCGCAAGGGTACCGGAGGTTCGAATCCTCCCGCCTCCGCACTAGAATCTTGTTCGCAACCTGGACTGGGTACCCACGCCAGTGGGTGGGCCAGGAAGTGGTTGAAGGCGAAGGCCAAAAGCGGGGAGCTTTTGTGAATAAAACGAAAAGTAAATTGCTACGGATGGACAACGTCGGTATCGTGGTCGAATCCCTCGATGAAGCCGTTACGTTTTTCACCGAGCTTGGCCTGAAGCTCGAAGGCCGAGCCATGGTCGAAGGAGAATGGGCCGGGCGCGTCACCGGATTGGGTGATCAGCGTGTCGAAATCGCCATGATGGTCACTCCCGACGGCCACAGCCGGCTCGAGCTCTCTCGATTTCTCGCCCCACCTACAGTCGCCGATCACCGGAGAGCCCCAGTGAACGCTCTGGGCTACCTGCGCGCTATGTTCGCCGTCACTGATATCAAGGACACCATCGCTCGCCTCAAGAAACACGGAGCAGAACTTATGGGTGAAGTGGTGAACTATGAGAATATATATTTACTCTGCTATCTCCGTGGCCCCGAAGGAATCATCATTGCACTCGCCGAACAGATTGGGAAGAAATCGGTAACGGATGTTTTGGAAAATTCTTAAAGAAAGAATCTGCCGCCAAAGTGACGTTTACTCGCTCTTTCAAAAAATCCGGAATCAGCGTACTTTTAAAGAATGAGATTCATCTTTCTCGCCGCTCTCCTGTGCCTCTGCGCGGCCGCGGCGATCGCCTTGGCGGACCCTCCGCAGAAGACCCTGCATCATAACCATCATCATCGGATGACCCTGTTCGAAAAATACCAAAAACGCCGGGAATGCGCCTCCAATCCCGCCCAATGTGACGTCGAGTTTTTCGATCTGGACGTCCGCAAGACCGTCAAGCAACGTTTAAATCCGGATCTTAACATGACCGACGAGTTCTGCATCGGCGGATGTGCCGTCGACAGCGTCCTCCAATGGCAGTTGCAGTGGCAGTGAATCGAAATCCCGCAACATTTCGTTACACATTTGCGAAGACTCCCTCATCAGATGACGATCTTCTTGCGCGCCCTGCCGGGAACCACCATCGTAACCACGACTCACCTCGCCTCTGCGGGCGGTGGATCCGTCCGGTTTCCAGC
>CAZWYB010000061.1:0-12903 GCA_964637745.1 uncultured Pseudomonadota bacterium | reverse complement strand
ATTCGCACCGGTACACGGCGGATTGTCGGAGACGCCCTCGGCGTGACGCTGCCCGAAGGGGTTGAGGCGGATTGTCTCTTTTCCGTAGCCTTGAGCCCCTATGTCCCCGACCCCGTCGGGCTCCTGGCCCATATGTATAATCAACTCGCCCCCGGTGGGTTGATGATCGCGACGGTCACCCAGTTTATCCATGATGTGAGTCTCCCTTGGCATCAAATCCAAGACGTGATCCTGCCTCTCGTCTCGGATTTGAGACGACAAGGCGTGAAGGCCTCCTTTTTCCGGGGCCATAAGGTCTTGGCCCTTCAAAGACCGGATCGGAGGCGAATGAAAAGGACGGCCGCTTTGGTTGGATCCTTTTACGAGCCCTTCGAAATGAACCTCGGCACGAGACGGATCGAGCTCGAGCATTGCCTGAGCTTCTACCGGCCGTCCGGCGCGCTGCGTCGCTGGGTGGAGTTGGTGTAGGCAACTTTTCGCGTTTTCCGTCGAAAAGGGCGTGATGACGCAAATCTTCCACAATCTGCCGCTCGGATGTCCGTCTCCCTTGATCCCTCAACGCCCACTTTTTGAAACGGCACGCATTGCCGTCGACCCTCTCCGTGCTCGGGAATTTTCCCTCCCCGTCGGTATCGCCGTTGAGGCCGGTGCGAGAGCCGCGCAGACCCTGGTTCCACCCCTTTTTAGAGTCTGGCAGGCCCGCGAAAGGCCGCTTCGGGAGATGTGGGAGGCCGTTGTGCCGCCCAGGCCCGTTTCTGCACGCCCTCCCTTGAGGTCCGATTGGGTTCGTGAGATCGAAGGCCGTCATCCGAAGGCCTGGGTGACCCATCCGCGCGTCCGGCATGCCCTGGAACTTGCGGATCAAGACCGAATCGAGGAAACGATCGAGTATGTCCGACAAAATCGGCTTCAGTTTGAAACCTTTCTGAGGCCGGTCCTCCTGGACCTCATCCATGAGATCCGTGTGAGCCCGCTGGGATTGAGGTCGAGCTTTGCCCAGGCGGATGTGACGCGCTCGCTCCAGGAAGAGTTTCCCATCTCGCGCTTCGGCAAGTCGAACTTGCGCGGCGTCAAGGACTACGATCGCGACCTCTTCGGCAAGGACCCTTTGGATCGTCTGGGGGCCAACCTGAGGCCGGAAGAGACTCTTTTATGGAAGATCATCGACCGGTTGATGCCGGGGGCCCATGTGGCGGATTGGGGGAGCGGTGCGGGCGTGTTCGGTCACGAGATCAAAAGAAGGAGACCGGACTTGCGGGTCACGTCCGTCGATCTCTTCTCTCCGGAAGACATCCTTTCCCAATCCATCGACCCGCCTGTCTCCGCGGAAACGTTGCGGCGGGAGATGGACTTTCTGACGGGCAATGCCGTGGAGGTGAGTCTCCCAAAAGATCGGCGTGCGGACCTTCTTGTGACGGTCTTTCTTCTCCCCTGGACCCCCGATCCCCTCTCCCTTTTTTCCCACATGTACAACCAGGTCAAACCCGGCGGCCTCATGGTGGCGACCGTCCATGCCGAAATCTACGACGGCGATCGGACTTGGGGCGAGAGGAGCATCTTTCGGGAGATAGTCGAGGATCTCAGGCGTCAAGGCGTCGAGGTGGAGGCTGCGAATGACGGCCGGACCTTGGTTCTCCGTCGTCCCTCTGGAAGGGGCGGCGAACGGGATATGGAAGTCTCTTCCCGATTAATCCGTTCCACCTTTGAGGAAATCGTCTCTCCCTTCAATGCCTTGGCCCTCTATCACAGCTTCTACAGACGGGTAAAAGAGGACCCGACCCGCTGGGTTTCCTTGAAATAGCCCTTCAATTCGATGTGCCGCTTGTGCATCCAAGGCCGGCGGAGTAAACTATTTTTATCTCATTCAAGGAGGTCCTTATGAAGAGATCCCCTCATGAAAGAGTCATTTGCGCCCTATTTGATACCCGCGACCAGGCGCGTCAGGCCCTGGACAGGCTGGCCGCCACGGATATTTCCCCGGAAGACATCAGTCTCATCACCAACATGGAAGATTATGAACAAGAAGAATTCAGCGAGGTCGCCGGCGAGAAGATTCATGACGAATCGATTCATGCGGCGAAGTGGGGCAGTTTGATGGGGGCTTTTTTCGCCTGCATCACCGCAACGGCGGGCATGTGGCTGGGAAACACCAACGTCTTGGCGGCGCTCCCCTTGATCGGCGTCATCAGCGCCTTCGGAGGATTGTTGGGCGCGGTGATCGGTGCCGGTTTTCAAGAAAATCAGGCGACCTGGATGGATAACGCCATTCAAGAGGGAAAGTTTCTTCTGGCCATCCATAGCGAGAACCGCGCGGAGGCGAAACGCGCCGAAACGATTTTGCGTGCCTGCCACGCCTACGATGTCCATCATTATTGACTCTCACGTTCATCTTTTTCCGGACAGGCTTTTCAACGCCATCTGGGAGTGGTTCGAAAAGCACGGCTGGTCCGTCCGCTATAAGATTTATGCCGAAGAGATCGTCAATCGCCTGAAAGAGCAGGGGGTGGAGCGCTTCGTCCTCCTTAACTATTCCCACAAGCCGGGCATGAGCGAATCGCTCAATGCCTGGACGCATGAATTCAGCCGGCGCCATCCCGAAATCATTCCGTTTGGGGCGATCCACCCGGAAGAAAAGGACGTCGGAGGCCTCTTGGATCGCTGTTTCGGAGAATACGGGTTCCGTGGCCTCAAGTTTCATTGTCATGTGACCGGTATCCGTCCGGACGACGACCGCATGACCCCCATCTATGAGAAACTGCTGCAGCACGACCGCATCCTGACGCTTCATTCGGGCATGGGTCCGAGTCTTGGGGGCTACAAGGAAACGACCCGGTCGATCAGCGGCGTCTCCTACACGCGCCGCATGCTCCAAAAATTTCCCGGACTCAAAGTCATCGTTCCGCATCTGGGCGCCGATGAGTTCCACGAGTTTTTCGATCTCATGGAGGAATATCCGAATCTTTGGATGGACACGACGATGGTCGTTGCGGGATTTTTTCCGGTTCAGATCCCCTGGGATAAGATCGAGAAGTTTTCCGACCGGATTCTCTATGGGAGCGATTTTCCCAACATCCCTTATGAGATGATGACGGAGGTCCGGGCCATTCAAGCCTCGCCCTTAAGCCCATCAGCGAAGGAAAAAATCCTTCATGGGAACGCGAGTCGTCTCTTTCGGTGATGAGTCAACAATCACGCCGCAACGTGATAGCGGTTGCCGCCGTGGGATTTGGCCCAGATGAGAGCGCCCTTTGCCTGGGCCATGACCGTTTCCGGCCGATTGACCTTCGGACTGCCTTTGTAGTGGAGAACCCCGATACTGACGGTGAAGGCGGAGTCGCCCTTTTCCGCGCGGACCTTCTTCAACACACGGGACGCGCAGCGGATCGCATCCTTCTTGTTGCAATGAGGAAGGAGCATGACGAAGCGGTCACCCTCGTATCGCGCGACCAGATCGCCCGATCGGATGGCGCCCGTGAGGATCTCCGCCAGGGCCTTCAAACAGTGATTGCCGCTCTCATGACCCGCCGCCTCGTTGATCCGAGACAAGCCGTCCACGTCGGCGATGAGGAGGGAGAAATCGTTTTCGTACCGGTTCGCCCGCGACACTTCCCGTTTCAAGGCGTCCTCGAAGTAATTGCGATTGTAGGTATGGGTCAACGGATCTTGAAAAGGGGTCGAGGTCGATTCCAGTCCTCCCGTTTGTTCTAAAAGACGTTTGAGCCGGTCGTTTGCGGAAAGAAGCCTCTTCACGCGCGTGCAAAGAGAGTCCAACGTCTGACGGTCTTTGACGAGGAACTCCATGGTCCCACGATGATGCGAGGAGTTTAAAATGTTTTCCGTTATTTCTTCCGTGAGCACGGCGACCGCCGCGAACGGTTGCGTTGTTGAAAGCTCTTCGATGAAATCGGTGCAGAGACCATCCGGGAGTTGGGCGTTCAAAAGGATGAGGTCCCATTTTTTTGTCGGAAGGAGGGAGGAGGCCTCCTGCAACGAATGGGCGTGATGAATGTCGGCCCACGGATAGGAGTTCTGAATTTTTTCTTCGATGAGGAGACTGTGCCCGTGATTCTGCTCGATGACGAGTATGGCCGGAGGGGCGTCCATTCGGACATTCTAACGAATTCGGTGGGAAACGGTCAACGCGAGCCTTCTATTTTTGTATGATTTTTCTCTTTTATGACGCGGCGTTCGGCCTTTGAGACCCTATTTCACGTAAAAAGGGGTACAAAATGACGCGCAGAGACGCGACGGGATCAATGAAAAAGGCCCTTGAGCTTATCCAGTCCCGATTTGGCACCTTCTTTGACGCCGGTACCGGCCCCCTTGAGCGTATCGCCGATGGCGCTGGGTACGGCCGTGACGAGGCCGTGCGAGAGTCCTTTGACGAAACCCGAGGTCAGGTCCGTCATGACATGGAATTGAGGGCTTCGGATGTTGCCGCTGATCAAGGTATCGAGATCGAGGTTGCCGTTCTTATTTTTTAGGCCCTCCACGACGAGGTTCGATGCGAATCCGAAAAGCTTGGCTTGCTTGGGTTCCACTTGCAGGCCGTGAATGGAAACGTGTGCGGGCGCATGAAGCATGTCGTTTTCGCACTTGGCGTTGCTGGTCATGGCCACGGTTCCGTGCGTAATGCGGACGGGCAGTCCGTTGTCGTAATAGGGGGCGAAGGGCGGCAGGGGAAGACCGCTTAACTGGGCCTGGGAGTCGAACGAAATTTTGGGCGAGAGGAAATCGGCGCGCCCCTTCATTTCAAAGTCTGCCGTGCGGTTGATCTTGAAATGCATCTTGAATTTGGAGGGGAGGGCTTCGTCCTTCGTCGGGAGGCGCACGTGGGTCACGTGAAGGTCGACATCGGATACCTTGGTCGTGAGTCCGACCTTGCCGTCCCGGTATTCCACTTCGCCGTCCTTGATGACGATTTCATCGACGTTCACGGGCAGGCGCTTTTCTCCTTCGCCTCGCATGAGCAGGGGAATGCGTCGGGAGAGCTCCCATTCGCCGGATTTGGTCGTCGTATAGATGAGTTTAGGATGCTTCATTTCGAATTCGACGCCTGCAAGATCACCGACAAAGATCGGTAAAACCCTCATGCGGATGTCCGCCCGATCCACCTCAATAAGCCTTTCGTCCTTTCGGTCCGGATGGTAGACTTTAATGCCTTTGATGACGACGCCGGCTTCGAGGATCTGCAGCTCGGCGCTTGAGATTTCAATATGGGTCTGAAGGAGGTCCTCCGCCTCGCGAAGGGCGTAGCGGGTCAGGAAGACGCGACTGAGGATGGGCACAAAAAGGACACATGCCCCTAAGACCGCGAGAAAGATGAGGAAAATCTTTTTACGCAAAATTTAATCCTTGTCTTTCGTTTAAGGCTCGTGCTACATGCGCGGGCTCTTTTTGGGAATACTAATTTAGGTCCATATGAACATACTCGAGAAAATTCAACGTGAAAATCTGAAGAAGATCTCCGACTTCCGAGTGGGGGACACGGTCCGGGTCCATGCGAAGATCAAGGAAGGCGATAAGGAGAGAATTCAGGTTTTTGAAGGGGTCGTTCTGCGCCGCAAAGGCAATGGGATCGAGGCGAGTTTCACCGTGCGGAAGATCTCCTACGGCGTGGGCGTGGAAAGGGTCTTTCCGCTGCATTCGCCGATGATCGACAAGATCGAAGTGGCCTCCCGAGGGCGTGTCCGACGCTCTCGTTTGTACTATCTGAGAAACCTGTCCGGAAAGAAGGCCCGCATTGAAGGCGAAGAAGGATTCTCCCAAGCCAAGCAAGAAGCCGCCCCTCAAACTCCGGAAGCCGCTCCGCAATCCAAAGCCGCCCACTCCTAGGGATCATCTCCTGGCTTTCGAAAACGGGCTGTTCTCGCGCGGGCTTAGGCATGTCGCGGGGGTTGATGAGGCCGGGCGCGGATGTTTGGCGGGACCCGTTTTTGCCGCCGCCGTGATCTTGCCTCCCGGGATTGTTCTTCCGGAAGTCGACGATTCCAAAAAATTATCGCCTGAAACGCGCGAACGTCTCTTCGAAGAGATCGACCGTCATGCCTTGGCCTGGTTCGTCGCCTCTGTCGCCGCCGAGGAAATCGATCAAATCAATATTCATCACGCCTCCCTCAAGGCCATGGCGCTTGCGGTCAAAGGACTCTCCTTGGTTCCGGAGTACCTTTTGATCGACGGAAAATTCACTCTACGCGATGCCCTTGCGGGCCTTCCTCAGGAGGCCATCATCCAAGGCGACGCCCAGAGCCAGTCCATTGCGGCGGCCTCGATCTTGGCCAAGGTGAGCCGCGACCGATGGATTACGGCCGAGGAAGCCAAATATCCGAATTATCGGTTTTCAAAACACAAGGGTTACGGGACCGCGGAACATCGAAGGGAAATCCACGAACACGGGATGACGCCGCTTCATCGAAAGTCGTTTCGGTGCGCGTAGGGGGGATGTCTCTTACGGATTTCGTACCTTCATTTCGGCGCCCCAAATCATCTCGACGGCTCGGAGCGCCGAGAGCATCTTCCCCTCCATCCCCAGCCAATCGAGGATATTGGGCCCCAGAATAAACAGATTTTTGTGGGGAGAGGTCAAGGTCGGGAAGAAGAAAGACGGTTCGTAGGTGATGTTTTTTCGCGCGATCTTTTCCATGCGTTGGGTGTAGTCGCCGCTGATTTGTTCGGGAAAGAGCTCTGATGTCTCCCCCGTCTTCTGCGTTTCGCCCTCGGCCGACGGCGGGAACGTCCGGCGAAGGTGGGAATTGGCGAAAGGAATCAGTCGATGCAGTCTCGAGTCGATCTCGGCGTTGATTTTTTCGAAGAGAGGTTCTTTTTTTGATCCCAGGTTGTAGGTCACGGTCATGAGCGTATCCGCCCCGGTTTCCGGGGGCTTAGGGAAGGGATGGACGTTGATTTCGAGATAATTCGAGCCTTCCAGGGGGGCCGATGGATCTCCGACATACACCAGGTTCTCCTTCATCGGAGAGGGGAGAATGTCTCGCCAGGTTTCATACTGGACGACGCTCCGCTCTTCCACCGGAACCAGGGATTCGACCTTTTGCTTCGAGCGGTCGAAGAGGAAGGATAGGAACGGCGAGGGGACCGCGTTGTAGAACTTTTGGATATTCATGTTGCCCAGCAAAAAGCGGCAACGCGTCGGGAAATTGTAACGACCGAGCTGCACGCCCTTGACTTCGCGTCCTTTGGTCAAGATCTGAAAAGAGTCGTCCCCCAGCGGATGGACCATGCCGCCGAAGTAGTCCAACTTGTCGTAAAAGAGCTTCTTCAACTCCTTGATGCCCCCTTTGATGGAAAAACTGGCGTCGTTTTCCGGCGGGAGGAAGAGAAGCATTTGAGCGAGGGGTGGGTCGAAGAGCGGACTTCTTGAGAAAAATCGCAATTGTACCTTGATGAAGCATTGTAGGGTCGGGGTCAGGCGGTTCCAAATGGAAAGCGCCTTGGCGCGAGGAAAATCATGGAACCACCGAACGAACCGCTTCCTTTCCTTGGGTCCGATGATGGGAAAGAACGAGAGAAGGTCCTCCAAGTGGTTTTCCCGGAGCTGGTCGATCTCGACGAGAAGCTCTTCCAGGGTTTCGCGCTCTTGGGGAAATTCTCGGGAAACCTCCTTGAGGAAAAGCGGCCGCGACCTCTGCATGTCCATCCGGTGCTTGGGAAAGACCACCTGGCAGCCGATCTTGTTTTCCTGAATCATCTGGAGCTTGGAGTCCGGAATCATCAGTTTGCCCAGGAGGCTCTTGAAGCTTCGGGAGCTCAGGCCCGTCGTGACGTTCGGGGTCGGTTCTCCCTCGTCGTCATCATCCAGAATGAGGACGTTCATGCCCCGCTTGGCCAAAAGGGTGGCCGTCATGACCCCGGAGAGGTCGCTTCCTAAAACCAACAAGTCGCAAAAGTTTAACGACATGAGAAATTATAATTCGTACGTTTCTCCGAATCCCATGACCTTCACGCGCGCCAAATCGCCCACCTTGTCCTCGAATTCGGCCGGATCCTGCTTGATCTCCGGGAAGGTGTTGTAGTGCATCGGAACGGCGAGTTTCGGCTTGAGGAACTCCACCGCCTTGGCGGCGTCCGCGGGCCCCATCGTATAATTGTCGCCGATCGGCAGGAAGGCGACGTCGATATTGTGCTGCTCGCCGATCAGCTTCATTTCCAAGGAGAGTCCGGAATCGCCGGCGTGATAGAGCGTCCGGTTGTCCATCCTGATGATGTATCCGCAAGGAGAGCCGCCGTAGGCACCGTCCGCGAATCCCGAGCTGTGAAACGCGGGGGTTTGAACGACTTCTCCGAATTCGAATTGATAGCCTCCCCCGATGTTCATGGCGTGGCCGGTGGCGCCTTTGTTCGTCGCATACTGAACCAGCTCATAAACCCCGATGACCGGGGCGTGATTCTTTTGCGAGATCTCGACGGCGTCTCCGAAATGATCCGAGTGCGCGTGGGTGACCAAGATCGCATTGGTGATGATCTCGTTCGGGTTGACCTTCACATGAGGATTGCCCCGGAGGAAGGGGTCGATGATGACCTTTCCCTTGGATCCTTCGATCAGGAAGCAGGAATGGCCGAAGTACGTGAATTTGATCATAAGAGAGTCTCCTTTATGTCATTAAAAGTGAAAAGCAACGTTTCCCATCAGTGTGTACGGAAAAATCGCCGTGCTCGCGCTCGGCGTCCCAAAGTTCGTGATCAAACCGATCGAGCGAAAGACGCCTTCGAATCCGAGCGAGATGACGTCGCTCAGATAGTAATCGAATCCGACGTCCAGTTGCGCGCCCAATCCCAAGCCTCCCGTCGAATTATTGGTGCTGCCTTCGGTCAGCCAGTAGAGACCGATGCCGACGCCGGCATAAGGATCAAAATGAGGGGCGTTCTTCAAGAAATAGTATTTGAGGTCGAAGGTCGGCATGCCCAGAAAGAGGATGCCGTTGTCCCCCGACGAGACGTTCCTGCCGCTTTGGGTTGTCACGATGAAGGAGGTCTCGAAGGCGAACTGTTCCTGAAAACGGTAGTTGAAAAAGACATAGCCGCCGATGCCGGGGTCCATGACCGGGAGGGTGTCGATGAGATAGATATTTCCGACCGGGCCCAAACCGACGGCGAAGCCCTGCCGCGCCTCCACGCGATTAGGTTTCAGGGCCAGGCCGGCCGCCAACGTCGTCAGAAACAGAAGTGTGAGCGCAACCTTTTTCATACAGTCTCCCCTTGAACCGTCACCTTTCGGCCGTCGATCTTGATTCTGCCTTCGGCGAAGAGCCGAATGGCTTCTGGAAAAAGACGATGCTCCACGGCATGGATCTTTTTTTCCAAAGTCTCAAGAGAATCCTTTGGATCGATCGGGACGGCTTCCTGCAGGATCACGGGTCCCGTATCCGTTCCTTCGTCGACCAAATGCACGGTGACGCGCGTCACCCTGACCCCATAGCGCCAGGCCTGCCCGATGGCGTCCGTGCCCGGAAAGGAGGGGAGCCGGCCGGGATGGATATTGAGGATCCGGTCCGCATACGGACGGACGAAATGGGCCGAAAGGACCCTCATGAATCCGGCCAAAATGACCAAATCCGCTTTGGCGCGGTCGATCAATGCGATCATTTCGTCCTCGAAGGCCTCTCGGTTCGGGAAATCTCCGTGGGCGATGACGGCCGTCGGGACGCCGCTTTTTTGGGCCCGCTTCAGGGCGAACGCATCGGCTTTGTTACTCACCACGAGAACCACCTCCGCTGGAAAGGTTTTTTTCTCGCAAGCATCCCCGCAAGCGTCTAAGATCGCCTGGAGATTGGAGCCGTTTCCTGAAACAAGAACCGCCAAACGACATGTCTTCATACGATCTCAAGCGGACTTTCTCCCTTTTTCCTCGCGACGATCTCCCCGATCTCCCAACACTCTTCTCCCAAGGCCTTCAGCTCGGACAACACGGCCTCCGCATCGCGGGCGTCCGTAATGACCGCAAGCCCGACGCCGCAGTTGAAGACCCGGTGCATTTCCTCGTCCGGCACCTGACCCCATTTCTGGAGCCATTCGAAGAGAGCCTTTTTCCTCCAGGACCCCCTTCGCAAAAGGGCGCGACAGGAGTCCGGATAAACGCGCGGCAGGTTTTCGATCAGGCCTCCGCCCGTAATGTGCGCGATGCCCTTGAGCGGGAAGGATTGACCCGCCTTGAGGATATTTTTCACGTATAGGCGGGTCGGTTCCATGAGGGCGTCCGCAAGGGGGCGGTTGAGGCCGGGGTATTTTTTTTCAGGGGAGATCTTTTTCCGAGTCAGGATCTTTCGGACCAAGGAAAATCCGTTCGAATGAACGCCGGAGGAGGCAAGCCCGAGAATCTTGTCTCCCGGTTTCACCTTCGTCCCATCGATGATCCGATCGCGTTCCACGATGCCGACCAAGAAACCAGCCAGATCGAAATCGCCTCCTCGATACACCTGAGGCATTTCGGCCGTCTCCCCGCCGAGCAAGGCGCACCCGATGTCCTTGCAGGCCTGGGCGATCCCTTTGAGGATCCGTGAGGCCCGATCCACGTCCAGTTTGCCGGTCGCGAAATAATCGAGGAAAAAAAGTGGTTCCGCACCCATGCAGAGGACGTCATTGGCCGACATGGCCACCAAGTCCTGACCCAACCCCTCCAGACGATCCCAATCCAGGGCCAATTTGACCTTTGTGCCGACGCCGTCCGTCGAGGAGACCAGAACGGGATTCCGGTAACGGCCGTTGTCCAAGGCGAAAAGGCCCGCGTAATGGCCGATGGAGGACAAAACCTCAGGTCTGTCAGTCTTTTTGACGAACGGCTTGATCTTGTGGATGAACTGGTCGGCGGCGTCGATGTCGACGCCCGCTTCTTTATAAGTGAGCGCTCGCGCTGTCATGCTTTTTGTTGCGAGTTCTTTTCATATCTTACGTCTCAAAAGTCAACTGCCTTTCCTGCCCGTTTTGGGGGTAAATACCTCTAGCCTGAGAAGAAGGGATGTGTTAGTTTTCACCCAGCCCGTGGGTGAATCATTCGTGGCGAAGAAAAAACCGAAGAAAAAAAAGAAGAGATCTCTGCAAAGCGCTTCGGAGATTCGGAAGCTGAGAAGGCTTTTCGATATCGTCGAGCGCGGAAAATACATGTGGGAATCGACGTTTGATGCGATCCGCGACCCCGTCATGATCATCGGGGGCGATTACCAGGTTGCGCGGGCGAACGTCGCGGCCGCTCAGCGTTGCGGGCACGAGATACGCGATTTGATCGGTAAGAAGTGCTTCGAGGCGTTCGCGGGACGAAAGGATGTTTGCCCCCATTGTCCCCTTGCAGAGACGGCCAAAAACCAAACGGCGCGAATGGTGGAGATCGACGGACTCATGAGAGAAGGCGATTTCACGGTCAATTCCTACCCCCTCCTTTACAAAAAACCTTCGGGCGGGCCCTTCGTCGTTCATCACTATCACGACATCACGGATGAGAAGCGTCTGCAGAGAAAGCTGATCCAGACCGAAAAGATGGCTGCCATCGGCATGCTGGCCGGAGGCGTGGCCCATGAGATCAACAACCCCTTGGCGGGAATTCTGGCGTTCACCCAGCTGATGAAAAACGAAATTCCGGAAGAAGGCGAAATCAAGAACGACTTGAACGAGATCGAAGAAGCCGCGAAGCGCTGCAAAAAGATCGTCGAGGACCTCTTGACGTTCGCGCGTCCTCACCGGGAAGGGGATTTGAGCCCTCTCTCCTTGGAGGATGCCATCGATAAAATCCTTCCTCTGGCGCGTTTGAATCTGCGTCACCGGAACGTGACCCTCGTGACCAATTACGGGAAAAACCTTCCCCTGGTGCGCGGCAATGCGGCGCGGCTTCAACAGGTCTTTTTGAATTTGATCAACAACGCCGCCCAGTCGATGTCGTCCGGGGGACAGGTGACCGTCACGCTCCATACGGACGGCTCGGGCAAACGAGTGACGGCGGAGGTCCGGGATCGCGGCACCGGCATCAAAAAGGAGCTATTGACCAAGATCTTCGATCCCTTCTTCAGCACGAAGGACCGCAGCGAGGGGACGGGATTGGGCCTTTCGATCTGTCATTCCATCGTCGCGGAGCACGGAGGAGGCATCGAGGTGGAAAGCCAAGAGGGAAAGGGGAGCGTCTTTCGGGTCATTTTGCCGGCGCTGAAACACGAAAAGAGAAAAGAGGATTTGAATGAACCGGTCCGTGCTCGTCATTGACGATGAAGATGTCCTGAGAAAGGCCCTTGACCGTTATTTGAAGGCTCAAGGTTACGAGGTCAGTTCGTTTGCCGACTGGCAGCTGGGTTTGGAGGCGCTGAAAAAGAAACCCTCCGATCTGTTGCTTGTGGATTTGATGCTTCCGAACACGTCGGGCATCGACGTCATCCGCAAGGCGCGGGAGATTCAGCCCGGCCTCATCTCCATCGTGATGACCGGATACGGAACGATCCCGTCCGCAGTGGAGGCGATTCGTGCCGGGGCTTATCATTACGTCACGAAACCGTTCGATTTGGACGACATCGGATCCTTAGTGGCCAAGGCCTTGGAGCACGCGCAGCTTCGCGAAGAAAACCGCATCCTGAAGAAACAGCTTCAGGCCAAGTACGGATTCGAGAACACCGTCGGAGGCGGAGCCGCCATGAAGGAAGTCTTCCGCCTGGTGGAGAAGATCGCCGATACCGACAGCACCGTCCTGATTACGGGCGAAACCGGCACGGGAAAGGAATTGATCGCAAAGGCGGTCCATTTTCGTTCCCGGCGCGCCGACAAGCCCTTCATCGCGGTCAACTTCGCGGCCATTCCGGAAGGGCTTTTTGAAAACCAGCTCCTCCGGCAGATGAAGGGGGCCTTTACGGGGGGGGTTGCGAACCGCTCGGGCCAATTCGAAATTGGCCAACTGGGCCGCCATTTTACTGGACC
>CAZWYB010000060.1:0-12968 GCA_964637745.1 uncultured Pseudomonadota bacterium | reverse complement strand
TTTTTAGCTGAGTCCCCATCGTCTAGAGGCCTAGGACACTGCCCTTTCACGGCGGCGACAGGGGTTCGAATCCCCTTGGGGACGCAAAAAATCAGCAACCTATGTTCGGCGCAACCGACAGAGGTTTCTCGAGGATTGATACATGCTGAAACTCGTGCAGGGTGTCGTCAACTTTCATCTGAACGTCCTACCCGGGATGGTCCAGCAATTCGCCAAGCTTGCCCACGGACAATCTCCGGACGCCTTGATGATCGCTTGTTTCGACAGCCGCGTCGCGCCCAATGTCTTCGCCTCCACCGATCCCGGTGATCTCGCCGTCGTCCGAAATCCGGGAAATTTGGTTCCTCCGGCCCCTCGGGCGGGGGGCGATCCGAATCGGGAGTCCGAGGCGGCGGCGATCGAGATTGCGCTGGAACGATTGAACGTGAAGGACATTATTGTCTGCGGCCACTCAGGTTGCGCCGGCATGGCGGCCCTTTTGGACGAAAACGGAAGTCCGTCGAGCTTAAAAGAGTGGATTCGACACGGGCATGAGGCCAAACGTCGACTCGATGCGGGACTAACGCTTGATCCTTCTCTAACACTTCAAGACCAGCTGTCTCAGCTGAATGTCTTGGTTCAACTGGAAAATCTCAAAACCTACCCGATCCTGAAAGAACGTTTGGTCGCGGGAGCCCTTCGGCTGCATGGATGGTGGTTCGATATCGCCACCGGAAACGTCTATAACTTCGAATCGGAAGACAATCGCTTCATCGTTATTGACGAAAAAGAAGGCGCCAAGATCCTACAGCGTCTTGGCGCCTAAGCTTAGAGCCCTTTACTCTTCCCGTTCCCAGTGACCGCGTCTCCATCCGTCGTGCCTCCATCCATAATGATGACCTCGATCGTGCCAATATCTTTCCCGGTCAACGACGTAACGGGGCACATAGCGGGTTTCATAGACGGGAACGTATTGGGTTTCATAAACCGGAACGTACCGCGGCTCATACACGGGGACATAGACGGGACGTTCCACATAAACGGGGCGTGGTCCCAATTCGAACCCAAAGCTAAAGCCCGCATGGGCCCGAGGCATGTTCACGAGGCTCCCCAAACCGATCAGGGAGACCGTTGAGAGAACCAGAATCATCTTTCTCATAAATCCTCCTTGCGCGAGTGCCATGCTTTAACTCACACCCATCAGACACCCATCCAGGCCCTCTGTGCCCATTAATTTTTTTTCATGTTTTGGTCATTCACCCGTGAGGCGTTCGGCGTTAGGATAGAGACAGGTGGGGAGACCCGTTGAAAGGGTTCCCAAGGCCCGACGCATTCCGTGTCTAAATAAGCGTCGATTGACACTTGCGAGGAGACCATCATGCGGTACGGCAAACCAGTCAAAATCACTCTGATATTTCTCGGTTTGATCTCCACCGGAGCCGCTTGGGGCGCCGGAAGACAACCCTCGGGAGGGCATGGTGGACAGGCCTGGGGTTCCAGACCTTCTTTCAGCCACTCTTACAGCAACCCCTCCTTCGGTAACGCCTCCCGGCGTTCGTATGAGCAGAACAACGTCTTTCGCAGCGCGCCTCAAAACAACCGATCCTTTCAAACGAATCAAACGAATCGTCCGCCCCAGACAGGAGGCGTGAACCGGGGAAGGAACGACGTTTACTCGTACACGCATCAGAGACCGACGGACCGTCGGGAACCGTCGTTTCAGGAGACCAACCGCGGGCACAATCATTGGGAGAACTCGAGGGAAACTCCGCGGGAAAATTCAAGGAATGCACCCAGGAATACGGTCAGAAACATCCCCCCGGCGACGGAGCGCGGCAATATTTTCAGCCATCAACAAAATCGAAACAACACCTTCGGAAACAACGACCGGTTCCACCGCAGCCTCCCGGACGGTTCGCGGATCACCCAATTTCACGGAAGGACCGAAATCCAGCGACCCAACGGTTCCAGAACCATTCAGGTTCGAAACGCCATCGTTCGCGAACGTCCGTTCACCCGAAACAATACAACATTCATTCAAAGGACGTACGTCCGGAATAATTACGTCTCCGTCCGGAACTATCAGGTCTGTTATTGGGGCGGGCGCCGATTCTATTCCTATGTGCCCTACTACGTTTATCCGTCTCCGTTCTTCGTCTGGGTCTGGGATCCGTGGGTTCCCGTCCACTTCGCTTGGTGGTGGTATGACGACCCTTGGTACGGTTACTACGGCTATTACTGGCGCCCCTACCCCGTCTATTACGGTCCCGCTTTTTGGCTGACGGATTTCGTCATCGCCGACATCCTGGCCGACGCCTATGCGCATGACGCCGCTGCGGCGGCCGCCCAAAATCAGGCCTACTCTCAGGCCGGCCTGGACGAAAAGATCAAAAACGAGGTCCGTAAGGAAGTCGAAGCGGAGCTGAAAGCCCGAGGCAAAAACGCATCGGTGCCGATTGATCACACGTTGGGCAAGGGCTATGTCCATGTCATCACCAAAGACATCAACGTGGCGGTCGCCGATTCGAACGATTCCTGTGCGCTCACTCCGGGAGACGTCTTAAAAGTGGTCCGAAAGCCC
Organism: uncultured Pseudomonadota bacterium; assembly: GCA_964637745.1. Taxonomy (GTDB): domain Bacteria; phylum UBA10199; class UBA10199; order JACPAL01; genus CAZWYB01. The sequence continues at coordinate 10,408 of CAZWYB010000060.1, read as the reverse complement.
TCACAAGAGGACCAGGTCATTGAAATGAATGTCGTCTCTTCCAAGAGGGGCGGATGTCCTCCCAACAAACATGTCTTGGTTTCTATGGAAGACGTCCAGGATATGAATAACCATTTCTCGGAGTCGATCGACCGCGGTCTTGCCAAACTGCACGAAAAACAAGGGAAGGACGGCCTCCCAGCGGCGCCGAAGGAAGCGCAAGGAACGCCGCAGGAAAGCATCACACCTCAGGAAAAGGATCAGGCGGTCAAACAGGCGGAAGATGAGGCTAAGACCCTTGAGCAACCGACTCAAGGCCAGCCGGCCACCTCCCTTTAATCGGCTCCATCCAAATCCCGAAGCCGTTTCCCACTGAGCATGCCGCAGGCAGAGTGCCGGGCGCGACCGACGGAATAACGTCGGATGATGGGAATCTTAAGCGTCTGCAGGCGGCGAATGAAGGCCTCTCTTTCGGAATCATCGGCCCGTTCGTACCCGTCCGGCCGGGCGTCATTCACATCGATCAGATTGAGACTAAAGGAAATCTGTTTGGATAAAGCCTGAAGCGCCTCCACTTCGTCAGGACCGGTATTGAAGCCCTTGATCAACACCCAGGCTAACGTGATCCGTCCGCCCGTCTTCATGCCGTAATTTCTGAGAGACGCGATCAGTTTCGGGAGAGGCCAACGAACGGCCGCGGGCAGAAGTCTCTCCCTCTTTTTCTGCACAGCGGAAATCAAAGAGACGATCAGGCGGTAGGGTTGATTCTCGGCGGCATAGCGGTCGATCTGAGGCGCCAAGCCGACGGTCGAGAGGGTTATCTTTTTCGCGTCCACGCGGCAGCCGTTAGGGGTCGATAAAAGATCCGCTGCGCGGATGACGTTATCATAATTATGAAACGGCTCGCCCTGCCCCATAAAGACCGCCCCGCTCACCCTGCCCTTCGTTTCTTGGCGGATCTGCCAAAATTGCGCGACGATCTCCCAAGCCTCCAGATGGCGCCGGAGGCCGAGGCGCCCTGTGGCGCAAAAATCGCAGGCCATGGCGCAACCCGCCTGCGATGACAGGCAAACGGAAAAATGATCGCACTTTAAAAGAGGGATCTTCACGGCTTCGATGAGGGCTCCGTCCCGTGCTTCAAAGAGATAACGGACGCTTCGGTCAAAGGGATCCTCGATCCGTTCGACGATCTTCAAGAGGCCCCAGTCGAAGCGTTCCTTCAACCGCTCTTGGAGATCCTTTTTAAGAGGTGTTTTGAAATCAAAGCTCAGCCGCCCTTCGCCGAGAAAACGCGCCTGAATTCTTCTGGCCTCGACGGGGGTACAGGACGATCCCTGCCCCAGCAGGGCAAGACGCAGATCTTCCGGAAAAAGACCAAAGAGATGAGGTTTCATTTCGCCGAATAATGTGCTTTGTAGGAGGGAGATGTCCATCGCCAATTCGCTTTTTTTCTTCGTCGTTTCGGGGTTCCTCTTCTGGCTTGGCTTTTCAAAATCTGCTGCCGAGATGAAGCCCCTTCGAAGAAATTCCATCCGGGTCCTTGCGGTCGTTGTTTTAGCCTTTGGCGCAGCCACACTTTTTCTTCGCGAGAAACCGGCTGAGGTGCACCGAACCTACGATGATCTGCAGCCCCATCCGACCGCCCAATGGAAACGAAATTAATTCCCGGAGAGAGGTTTTTCCGCCTTGTTTCCCGGAAATCCGGAATTTCAGGTGGAAAAGCCGTCCGGAGAGGCCACGCAAGAAGGCGGCATCGTGCAGACCAAGTACATCATGCACTTGATCTTCGGGGGTTATGATTATCGAATCGCCGCCACCGTGATCCCGGACGACATGCCTTTAAACATCGATGTCATCCTGAATCAGGTCCAGAATCAGGGTATGAAAGGCAATCTTCAACTGTTGGATCAAAGGCCTATCGCGACTCCCGGTCTTCAGGGGGCCGATCTCGTCTTTAAATCTAAGGATAAATGGTTCGTCAAAATGCGCGTGTTCGTGCGGAATAAAAAATACTTTCAGGTGATCGCTGTCGTCCCGCCGGAAGGCGTGAACAGCAGAGAGACGGAAGATTTTCTGGCATCGGTCCAGCCCTAACGGCCGAATCCCTATTCGATTTTTGGGTTCTCTAACAACACACTCAGCAGGTAGTGAGGATAATTCTCTCCGAAGATCATGTCCCTCGGCTTGTATTTCCGGACATAATCCTCCGCCGGGATGACGCGGCAGATGCATCGGGAGATGCCTTCGGCGAACATGTCTTGGGCATAGAGAGACAGAGGCGTCCCGGGTTCCCCACGATAATCATAATCGTAGATGCTCCCACCTAACTCCGCAACGGTGTGGTGACTCCAAGCGATCCCGGCCTCCCAGGCGGCACGGGGATGCAGCAGGAAACACTTTCTCCAATAAAGCTCGGGCGTCTTCGCCCTCGCATGCGTGAAAATCAAGACATGGGCCTGTGCCCGTTCCTCCGTCGTCATAACCCGGCTGACGAAATTGGCCGCATTGTCATTACAGTGATCGGGGCGGTAGAAACCGCCGTTGGCGACCATAGCCGAGGCCAATCGGACCGACACGGGGGATAGCAATGGCGTAAGCGCGAGGGTTTGCGGCGGCATGCCTGTTTATCGGTGGACAACGGGAATCGTTGCGGAAGAAGCCTGTCACTCTCCGTGACAGTTAAAGCTAGTTTTTGTCACACTCCGTCATGAGCTTTAGACGGTATGCATCTGTATTAACTAGATTTTTTATAACCAATTCCGTGGCATCCACCTTGCTTTGACAGTCCTCATGTCTGAAGGAGGGCTTTTCTTATGAATACCCCTATTAAAAAAATGGAGAGGGCCATCCGTCTGCTATTGGCGGGCAGCCTGGGTTTCACATTGGGATTTTGGGCGTTCTCCGGCGCACAGGCCGACGAGAAGAAGGATGCCACCCTCGTTCCTCAACAGGAAGAAGCGCCTCAGGCGAAGACCTGTAGTTCCGAGGACGACACCGCCTGCGACCGCTGGTACTACATGACGGAAAAGGGCAAACCGGATGCTTGGAAGTCCGATCATCCGGAATTTTCCAAACGCCAGCGTTGGTATCACGTCGGGCATCCGGTCAAACCGGTGGCTCCGAAGATCATCGTCTTGGAAGGCGTCCATTTCGATTTCGACAAGTCCGATATCCGGCCGGACGCGATCCCTATTCTCGAGAAAAATCTGCCGGAGCTTCAACGGGAGGATATCCACGTGACCATCGTGGGACACGCCGACGACCGCGGATCGGTGGAATATAACCAAGGACTTTCCGAGCGCCGGGCGCAGGCGATCAGGAACTTCTATATCAGCCGGGGCATTCCTCCGGAACGACTCTCGGCCGAAGGCCACAGCAAACTGGACCCCGTCGCCGTGAACGAACCTCACCAACCGGGTGCCAGCGTAAAGGCGGAGAACGACGGACTGCATGTCGGACGGGCGCTCAATCGCCGTATCGAGATGCACATACGAAGCGTTGCCTCCGCTCCAATCGATTAGAGAGGAGGATTTATGTTTAAGAAAATTCTTATGATGATGCCTTTATTAGCAGCCGTCCTCGTTTTGAAATCGGCGGGTCCGGCACTAGCCGGACACGACCAAGTGCCGGGCCATGAAGGAGATCGAGGCACGCTCCGAAAACCCGACGAAGTCGCCGTGCCTCATCCCAATGCGGAAAAGACGGCCCAAGACAACGCGCTCCTGAATGTACCGAACCGCTCCTTGGCCGACGACGCCAACCATGACGGCGTGTTATCGCGTCAAGAGTGGAAGGGATCGCAGGAAGACTTCAACCGCTTGGACCTCAACCGTGACAACGTGTTGAGCCAGCGGGAACTGGATTCCTACGTCCAGATGGGGATCGACCGCTTTGCGGACATGGACCGAAACCGAGACGGCTTCATTTCGCACGGCGAATGGGTTGGCGATTCGCATCTCTTCCATCAACTGGACCATAACAACGACGGAATGCTGACGCGAAGCGAGTTCTATCAGGGCAAGGACGCGACCGCCAAAGGGGAAGAGTAAGAACTTGAAATCCCTCTCGGGAGGGGATTAAATTCTCCTCCAAGGGGGATTTTTTATGTCGCACATTAAGGCCTATGCCGCACGCGGTCCCAAAGAGCCCTTAGGCCCTTTTGAAATTCAGCGGCGCGATCCCTTGCCTCACGACGTCCAGATCGACATCGCTTATTGCGGCATCTGCCATTCGGATATTCATCAGGCACGCAACGAATGGGGAGGGGCCTCCTTCCCTATGGTTCCGGGCCATGAGATCGCCGGCGTCGTTTCCGGGGTGGGCGCGAAGGTCACGCGCTTCAAGGTGGGAGATCCCGTCGGGGTCGGCTGTCTCGTAAATTCTTGCCGCGAGTGCAAGGATTGCAAGGCCGGGCTCGAACAATACTGCATCCGTCCCTCCTGGACTTATAACAGCTTCGACGCAGACGGCTCAGCGACCTACGGAGGTTATTCCACGCGGATCGTCGTCGATCAAGATTTCGTCTTACGCCTTCCTAAAAATCTCCCCCTCGACCGAGCGGCCCCCCTCCTGTGCGCCGGCATCACCCTCTTCTCTCCCCTCCGGCATTGGAAGGCCGGTCCTGGGGTCCGCGTCGGCGTGATCGGATTGGGAGGCTTGGGCCACATGGGCGTCAAGATCGCCCGCGCGATGGGTGCGGATGTCACGGTTTTGAGCCATTCCGCGTGGAAAGAGGACGAAGCCAAGCGTCTGGGTGCTCACAATTTTCTGCTCACGTCTCAGTCTTCATCGTTGGACCAGAATGCGGGTCGGTTCGATCTCCTCCTGAACACCGTTCCCGTGGCCCTCGACTGGGAGCGCTACGTGGGGCTCTTGGACCGCGACGGCGCCATGGTCTTGTTGGGGGTTCCGAACGCGATTCCGGCGGTCCATCCGTCTGCCCTCATTATGCGTCGACGGAGTCTCGCCGGTTCGGTGATCGGTGGCATCGCCGAGACCCAAGAGATGCTCGACTTTTGCGGAAAACATGAAATCGCCTCGGACATAGAGCTCATCCCCATTCAGAAGGTGAACGAGGCCTATGAACGGACCATTCAAAGCGACGTCCGGTACCGGTTCGTGATCGACATCGAAAGCCTGAAGTCGACAAAGTAATCTTTTAGCCGTTATTCTCTAAAAGGGTCTCCGGGTGGGCCTTTCGCCCCGCCCTCTCGATGCTCTCCGTACAGACCTTACTTTCTAAAATCGTCCGGGACATTGCGACCGCGCGCCGTACGAGGTCCTTGGCGCCTCTGTGGAGACCGCGGCTTTTTTGGACGTATTTCACATTCCGCTCCATATTCTCCGCCGACCAGCCGAGGGAATGGGCGATGTAGGGAAACGGCGGGAAGAGAAAACCGAGCTCCGCAAAGAAGCCCATCATCTGCCCCGCCACGAGCTGGATATTGTCCTGCCCTCCCGTGATGATGAACGAGGCCACTTTGTTTCGGATGAGCACGTTGTTATGCAGCGTGATCTGGTTTTGGACGCAGTTCAGGCGCTCCACCATCTTGTAGTAGAGGGAACTCGCCGCGCCCCAGCGGATGGGTGTCGCGATCAGGATCACGTCGGCCCAATGCACCATCGCCTCGTAGATCTGGTCCATCTGGTCGGTCTCATCCCCGCGTGTGATCGTGCAGGGCCAAAGGCAGGCGTGAACGCTCTTGGAATAGTAGCCCTCGCAGGCGCGGACGTGGAGGTCGTTGAACCGGATGAGACGGGTTTCGGCCTTCAGCTCCACACGCGCATGATCGAGGGCCGTGTTGAGGAGATCCTCGGAGGTCGAGTAGCGCGGGTATTTTGCATTCATGACCGTGGTGGAAATTCCAGCTACGCGGATCGGTCCCGGCGCCCTCTTGATGGGACGGGTCAGGTCGTCTTCGTATTCGGGCATGGGCTTGCCCTTCGTCCGCTGTTTTGGATTGAGAAAGAGTCGGCCTCCTTCGACCCTCAACTCGTAGCTCGGGACGGCGATCTCAAAATTTTCGCCGAGCCGGCAATTTCCCGATTTCCGGTCGTATTGAAAGGAATGCCAGGGACAGACAATCCTGTCTTCTTTGATCTTCCCTAAGCCTAAGGGTCCGCCGGCGTGAGGACAGACGCCGCCGATGGCGCCGAATGCGCCGTCTTTGTAGGACAAGGCGATTTTGGTCGTTCCGACAGTCACTTCCCGGACCGCGGGATCTTTGAGGGATTCCACCGGGCCCAAATCGTGCCAAATCTCATTCGCCATAAATCCTCCCTTTGACCCCATGAAATCCTATGCTATCGGCCGTGGATGATGAACAAGTTTTTTCAAAATCTCATCTGGGTCCCCCTCCTCCTGTCTTCCTTCGCCTGTGCCACGATCCAACCGGAGCGCCGCTGCGGATTGGAATCCTTCATCGAAGAGGCGACTTCTTTCCGCAACGGGACCGTCATGGGTCCCGAAGGGGCGCGGATTTTTGTGCTCAAAGACGAGGGGGCCTGTCCGAACGCCCAGGACTCCAAGTGCGTTTCTTCTCATTCCTTGAGCGCAGGCGACCGGATCGTCGTCTCACGAACCTTCAAGAAATGGATTTGTTCTTGGGACCAGGAGCCCAAGGGACGAGAGATCGTCGGTTGGTTGCCCGCCGTGAGCGTCAGAGTGGAATCTCATCAGCCTCCCCCTCCTTCTTCGGACGCCTGGCTCGGAAAATGGTACCTGAACGATGGGGCAATCGAGATCAAACAGGAAAAGAAGACGGGAAAACTGAAGGTGCTGGGAGATGCCACCTGGGACGACGGTATGGGTCACATCAACGCGGGATCGGTCGACGGCGCGGGCGTTCCCAGCGGACGTCATCTTACGATCTCCGACGGCAAACGCTATGATTGCCGTTTGTCTCTTACGCTCTTAGGTGACGCCCTGGTCGCCTCCGACAACGCCAAATGCACGGACACTAACGTCCGGTTCAACGGCATTTACCGGCAGTATTCGCATCCGAAACAGACTAAAACTCACAATTAAAATCGCCCTTGGCCTGACAGGATTTGAGCACGTTTCCGTCCTGGTCCCTCAATTCCGCCGTAAGCTGTTTTCCCGAAAGCTCGATCGTGACGAATCCGAATGCGACCTCTGTCTGCGAGGCGGTTACGGTCCGTTCGTCGATCGTCTCACCCGTGACGGAAGGCATGGGGTCGATCATCTCGGTTCCGCCGTTGCCGACGATCCATTGCGAGGGTGCGTCGCCGAAAGTGAGCGATTGAAAGGCGTGGATATGGCCCGAGAGGATCTTGTGAAGGCCGGCCGGGAGTTGCCCCTTCGCGGCGGCCTGTAAGGTCAGGCTGCGAAAGCGGACCGTCTCCTCGTTGTCCTCCTTCTGCTTTTCGATGATTCCCCAGATCGGATGATGGTCTACGAGCCAGGCGTTGTCGCCGGCCTGGGCCACAAGAGCGGCCAATTGCTGCCGATAGACGGCCACCAGTTCCGGCTTGGCCTTGTCGTCGTCCGACAGCGAAGAATCCAAGATCAGCAATTTCCAGCCGCCGATCGAAACGCTATAGGGATCCGTAAAATCCAAACAATCGCTTGGGGTCGCATGAGGGTCCAAAAAATTGAACCACCCGCGGCCTGCCCTCTTGCAGACTTCATGATTTCCCCGGATGAAGATCCAGGGCGCCGAGGACAACAAGGGCTCCACTTGGCTGAAGAAATCCTGGTTCCAAGAGTCCCAATTATCTCCGGTCACGCTCCCGGCGCACCCGTCGTTCCCGGGCGGGCAATCCATTTCCCGATAGTGATAGTCTCCGACGTGAATGACGAGGTCCGGTTTCCAACGGGCGATCGTCGCCGCCACGCGCTTCAAGGGCCAGGCGGAGGGATCATCGCACGCCTGGATCGCCTCGCCCTCTTTCAGGCGGCACCCGGTATCTCCGAAAACCGCGATACGGGCCACGGTCGGCGGCGGCAGGGCGACGGGCTCACCGTCCAGGGAAGCGAAAGGCGGTTGTTCCGTTAAGACGGTCTCGCAAACCGTCATCGGGAAATTTTTGGAATCCAACAACGGCCGGGCCGTCAGGGCGCGGCTTTCCGATCCAAAGGAGAGCGTCGGACAAGATCCGTCTTTGGAAAGGGAGCGGATCGCCAAGGTTCCGTCGGGCCCCAAACTCGTCCAGTGCACCAGGGACACGGAAGACGAATGAAAACAGGTGACCACTCCCAGGCCAAGCGCCCCGACCAAGAGGAAAAGCAGGAATCCCTTGCGTCTCATGGTGGCGCATTATGGATTCGACACCTCGATCTGTCGAGAACTATCGACAGTTCCGGTTGCCGTTCCGGACCCGTTATGGCATTCGAACCGGAATCCCATGCCGCAACTCCTGCTCATCGAAGACCTGGCCGTCATCATGTGCATCAGCGCCCTGACGGTTCTCCTTTGCCGTCTCGTCCGTCTGCCCGTCGTTTTGGGATACATCATCGCGGGCGTCATCATCGGTCCGTATACGCCGCCTCACCGCCTGGTGACGGATGTGCAAGGCGTCGAGACCCTCTCCGACCTCGGCGTCATCTTCCTGCTCTTTTCGATCGGCCTCGAATTCAGCCTCAAGAAGCTTTTGCGGGTGGGACCTAAGGCCTTGGCGGTCGCCGTTTTCGAAATCATGGTGATGATCGGAATCGGCTACGGCCTCGGGAGGCTTTTCGGGTGGAACGGGATGGACGCCATCTTTCTGGGAGCCATTCTCTCGATCTCCAGCACGACCATCGTCGCGAAACTTCTCTCTCAAATGAAGCTGGTGCAGGAAAAGTTCGCTCCGCTTGTATTGGGCATTCTTGTGGTGGAGGATCTTTTGGCCATCGTCATCATCGCCGTCTTGGCGGGTCTTGCCTCCGCAGAAGCCATGAACATGCACAACATCCAGACGGCCGTCTTCCATGGCGCCGGTTTCATCGCGGTTGTCCTCGTCGTCGGGGTCTTCATCGTACCGCGATTCTTAGAATTCATCATGAAATTCAAAATTCCCGAGATGACGGTCATTACCGTCCTTGGACTTTGCTTTGCCGTTGCGAGAATAGCCGAACATTTTGGCTTTTCACTGGCGCTCGGAGCCTTTCTCATCGGCGCACTGATCGCGGAGACCAAAGGGATCGAGGAGATCATTCATAAGATGGAACCGATCCGGGATATGTTTTCGGCCGTCTTCTTCATGTCGGTCGGAATGCTGATCGATCCCTCTCTTTTATGGCGATACAAGACGGCCATCGGGATCATTACGATTGTGACGATTTTAGGGAAATTCTTTACCTGCTCCACCGGCGTTCGTCTGACGGGAAACGACCGCGGGACCGCACTGATGGTAGGCGTCATTTTGGCGCAGATCGGAGAATTCTCGTTCATCATTGCGCGCCTGGGCGACGCCAAGGACGTCACGAGTCCTTTTCTTTATTCGATAGCCGTATCCGTCTCCGTGTTGACGACGGCTCTCACTCCTCTCCTCATGAAATTATTTCTGCGTCGAAGGCCTATCTCATGAGGGAAAGAGGGCTACGGACTTACTTAGGAGCGGCGGCTTTGTGATGATGGCGGTGATGACGGTGATGCGCTTCCGCTTGAGTCGTGAAAGCCGTCACCAAAACGACGGCCAGGCCCATGAGAGCAACCAGCTTCTTGAACATTGTCATACGGTCTCCTTATTAGTTGGGTATTATTGACATGAGATTGGGATAAAATCAATAACACAATGCAATGACGCAAGACTCCGAGCACAAAAATCAAACCGAGAAATTGCCGGTCGGCGACGCCTTTCGATTCGCGTGGGAGGGGGTGCGTGAAAATTTCATCCTTTTGGTCGGTATCGCCTTCTTCCTTGGGACGATTCTGGCAGGGGCTACCCTTCTGATCGGATTTTTATCGACCCGAAATCAGGGACTCTCCTCTCTTTTCGCCCTCTGTCTGCAATTGGCGGCAAACTCGATTTTACCATCGGGAGGCATCGCGCTTTGCCTCAAGGTCTGTGACCGTAAGCGGCCTCAGCTGGAAGATCTTCTCTGCCCCATGAAGACGATCCTTTTCTATTACATCGGGTCCCTCATCTATGGGTCCTTTATTTTTGTCGGCCTGCTCTTTCTGGTCGTGCCGGGGGTCTATTTTGCGATTCGTTTTTGCCTGATGGGCTATTTCGTGGTCGACCTAGGGCTCGATCCGATCGAGGCGATCAAGAGAAGTTGGGAGGCGACCGAAGGACAGGTCCTTAATCTCCTCGTATTCGGGCTCACTATGATGCTCGTCAATCTCGCCGCTTTCCGGGCCTTGTTTGTGGGGCTATTCCTCACCATGCCCCTGACCATGGTCGCAGCCGCCTACATATATCGCGTTTTGGGAAACAGGGTGAATCGGCAGATCATGACGAACGCAAAATGATCGCGCCGCCA
>CAZWYB010000059.1:0-13031 GCA_964637745.1 uncultured Pseudomonadota bacterium | reverse complement strand
TATTCTCGGACATGAAATCCTTCATGGCGCGCTCATTTTGAGGGGTGATACCGGTATTCGTCACATGCCCGTCCAGGTGAAGCGGCAAACAGAGGGTTCCCGTCGGCGAAAGATAGCCCGGCACCAGCGGCCCGAGAAAAGTCCTAGGGGCATTGGTCCAGGTCTGTGAGGTTTGTCCCGTCGGAATCAGCACGGCCCGGCTTATCGACGCGGCCCGTCATAGGTTGCTATTTAACCATTCAACCATACGCCCTCTCGAATTCCATTTGGACCGGGAGATGGTCCGAGGCGTCGAGGCCATTTTGAGGATCTCTGAAATCGTCGCGCGGAATTTTGACGGAGACCGGACGCAGGTGGTCATTATGGAGGATGTAATCCAGTCTCCGCGAGAGGCGGTGATTTTCTGGGAGGGTCGTGAGCTTGTTCTGAAAGGGGTTCGGATCCTCATAGGTGTTGGGTGAGCCTGGGTCGTAGAGCGTGAGGGTCGAAAGCATCCACTCATATTCCAGGGTCTGGGCCGGGATGTTGAAATCACCGAGGGCCAGGGTGGGTTTGTTTTCCCTCAAAAGACCCGCCGCAACCTGAATCTGTCTCCGCCGCGCCAGGGCCGCCGCCTTGGACGTCCCCTCTTGATAGTGTCCCAAACTCACATGAAGCTCCTCCCCTTCCGGAAGTTGGACTGAAATTTCCAAAATCCCTTTCTGAGCCAAGCGTTCCCAGTCGGCCTTCACAGGATGTTCGTGAAACCGATGCCCCAAAATCGGATAACGACTCAAAAACAAGAGACCCGATCCCCAAATGGGTCCCGAACGGAGGAGGCCTTGAAGCGAAGCCCCGATCAGATCCTCTATCTCGGAATCGCTGTTCGCCCGTGCGAGAGAGGTCTTCCCCACCCCGTAATGACGCCGTGTAAAGACCCCAACGATGTCTTCGGCCCTCTCCATCAAAGGCGCCGCCAACCGCGGCCAGCGCGAAGAGGTCTTTGAGAGAAGCCCGCCTAATCCGCCGGCCGCTGGTGTGGTGACGGTATAGGGGTAGACTTCTCGGAGATCCGTTCGAAGACGTTCGGCCATTTCGCCATCCCAGACCTCATTCAAACCGACAAAATCGGCATCGGAACGTCGGAGGGCCTCGGTGATGATCGGGAGACGATGATGATCCTGAAAATAAAAGGGCGTTTCCCGGCGAGTGGCACCGGAAAAAAATTCCGCCGTACGGCCGAAGAGGTGGGCGTTATAGAGCAAGGCGGAAACGGGGCTGTAAACACCAGCCTGGATAAGACCTCCCGCAAAGGCTTGCCAAATCTACCTTTGCGGGGTGTTTATCGTCAGCTGAAGACAAAAGTTGCTCCGATGAATGCTTTTCCGTTAAGATCTGCGTCATTCCATGATGCAACCTTTTCAAGGATTTTGGAGAAGACTTTCGATGCCGATCATCGCCCTCTCTCCCATGGACGGGGTGACGGATTTCGCCTGCCGGGCGATCACCGCAAAATACGGGCGGCCGGACGTGATGTTCACGGAGTTCACGACGACGGTCGGAATGTTTTGCGCACCGGAAAAAGTGTTGCGGGACTTCGAGTACAGCGAGATCGAGAGGCCGGTGGTCGCGCAGGTCTATGGGAATCACCCGGACGATTTCTACAAAGCGGCCCATGTGGTCTGCGAACTCGGTTTCGACGGCATCGACATCAACATGGGCTGTCCCGCCAAGCAGGTGACCCAGAAAAATTGTGGGGCGGCCTTGATCCGCGTCCCCGATCTGGCTCTCGCAATCATCCGCGCCACACGGGCGGCCGTGCAGGATTGGGCGAACGGTCAGACCCTGGAGGATCTCAAAATCAAGGAATCCGTCATCGCCGTCGTTAGAAACATGAATCGCCGGCGCACCGGAAACGAAACCCCCTCTGCACGCCGTGTGATTCCCTATTCCATCAAAACCCGTCTGGGGTTCGATTCCATCGTCATCGAATCATGGGTCGAGACGTTATTGAGTGAGAGCCCGGCCGCCATTTCGATCCACGGACGAACCTTGAAACAAATGTACCGGGGTGAATCACGGTGGAATGAGATCGCCAAGGCCGTGCCTTTGGCGCATGGGACGGGAACGCTGATCCTCGGAAACGGCGACCTCTCCTCTCTGGCGGAGGCTAAACAACGCATCGAAGAGACGGGTGTCGACGGCGTCCTGATCGGCCGGGCGAGCATGGGAAACCCCTGGATCTTTAAAGGCCGTGAGGCGACCGTGCAGGAGAGAATTTCCGTGGCCTTGGAGCATGCTCGTTATTTCGTGGATCACCGCGGAGAACGCGACTTTCAGTCGGTGAGAAAACACCTAGTCGGATATCTGAAGGGTTTCCCGGACGCGGCCCAGACCCGTGTGAAGGCCCTCAATGCCCTTAGCTACCGTCAGCTCGAGGACGTCCTCCATCCTCACCTCTTGTAATAAACCTGATTGATCTCGTTGTACTTGGCTTTTAATTCGTCTCGAAAATCCGGATGGGCGACGGCGATCAGTTTTTCCGCCCTGAGTTCGTCGGGCACGCCGTAGAGATCAGCGACGCCGTATTCGGTCACGATATATTCGACGTAATGGCGCGGCGTGCTGACGACGCTCCCGGGCGGGAGCATGGGAACGATGTTGGAGATTTTTTTGCCGTCGACCGTCGCCGTCGATTTGATGCAGAGAATGCTCTTTCCATTTTCGGAGGCATACGCGCCCTGGACGTACTGGAGCTGTCCTCCCACGCCGCTGAACTGGCGGAGCCCAATCGCTTCCGAACAGACTTGGCCGTTGAAATCAAGGAGGAAACCGGAATTGATGCTGACCATATTGCGGTTCTTGGCTATGATGTGCGGATCGTTGACGACGGAGACCGGCAGGCAGACGGCACGACGCCTGTTCTTTCCCTTCCTCTCGTCCAAGAAATCGTAAAGGGCCTGGCTGCCCAAGGCGAACGTGAAGACGGTCTGGCCGGGAAAAATATCTTTCCGTCGGTTGGAGATCTTCCCCGCCTCCCAGAGCTTGAGAAAGCCGTTGGAGATCAGTTCCGAATGAACGCCGAAGTCCGACAGCTTGCCTTCCGCCAGAAGGCCTGCGACGTGGTCCGGAATGCCGCCGATGCCGAATTGGAGCGTGTCTCCCTGGCGGATCAAGCCGACCACGTTTTCCGCGATCTTTTTCTCGGCGTCCGAAGCCTCTTTTGTCGGTGCCTCCAACTGCGTCTGGTCCGACTCGAAACTCCATCTCACCTCGCTCTTATGGATCTTATTATCCCCGTGGTCTTGGATCCCGTAGACGACCGGCATGCGCGGGTTGATCTCGGCGATCGCGATCCGGCTGGGGTCCTTGCAAGCCTCCAAGAACGGCTTGTAGACCGCCGCCCCATGCGTGCCGAAGGTGAAATAGCCGTCTTCATCGGGTTGCGAAAGGGTTGTCGCAACGATCCGCGAAGGCCTCTTGCGAGCATAAATCTCAAAGCCGGTGAAATCGGCAGGAAGATAATCCAGGTGGTTCCCCTGTTCGTTCAAGAAGCGTTCGATGGGGCCGTAATAACCGCTCGTCACATAGACGTTCGGATTCATGAGGATCGGATACGGAAAGGATAAAAGTCCCGTGAAGAGATCCAACCGTTTCCAATCCGTCCTTTGCGATAGGGCATTCAGCAAGCCCATCGGTTGGCCCGTTGCCAAGGGAACCGCCAGGCCGTCGCTCGGTTGGAAGAGACCTAGAATTTCATCCAAGGAAGCCATGTTTATTTCATAGCCGCGCTGTTGAGGTCCAGGAAGGGAATCGCGTTGCCCATGATGTATTTCGGCAGGACACCATCCCATTTCTTGACGGCCTCGAGGCGGACAAGGTTTTGATTCTGCTGTAGGGCCTCTGTTTGGATCTTGATCGCCTCGGCCTCCGCCTTGGCCTGGGTCACGCGCTGTTCGGCCTCGACCTGGATCCTTCGCAGATCGTTCTGGGCCTTGAGGGCGTTCTGTTCCGCGACCTGCTTTTCCTCGATCGCCTTTTCATAGGAGTCGGAAAATTGAAAATTCATGATCGAAAAGTCGTCGACGTCGATGTAGCGCGGCGAGAGGCGCCCGACCAGGCTCGCCTTGATCTCTTCCTTGACCTTCGGCCGCTCGGACACCAACTCCGCCGCGGTAAACTGAGCCGTGGCCGCTTTTACCGATTCTTGGATCGCCGGTCCGATGATCCGAACCTCATAATCCTGCCCGATCTCCTGTAGGAGGCGATGAACATGATTAGGATCCAGGTGGAAGTTGAGGGCGATCTTCGTATCGACGTTCTGCAGATCCTTCGAATAGGACAAGGCGTCGACCTCCAGCTTCTGCGTCTTCACATCCATCTTCATAACCTGTTCGATCACCGGCACCCGGAAGTTGAGGCCTTCGTTCAGTACGCGGTCCTCAACAGCCCCAAGCCTCGTGACGACTCCCCGCTCCCCCGGCCCGATGACGGTGAACGGATTAAGCCAGGAAATGAGGATGATGAGGATGAAGATAATTCCGACGACCTTGCCGATCTTTGCGACCTTGTTGGCCTCTTCCATGGATCCCCCTTCGATGAAAATGCACTTTGACGCAAATTGTTATGCGGTCCCCAGAAAAAAAGCAACGAAGACGGGAAGATGTCGAAGACGGCGCGATGCCAAGCCCCCTCCTGCCGCTCCTGCAGAATGCCGAGATCCGCGCCCTGGCGCTCGGGGTGGATAACGTCCTGCTAAGACTTCCCGTTCGTCCGGCCGCTGGCCCGAACACGAGATCCAATCTTTTGACCCGATCGACGGTCATTTCGGGTGGGGATCCTCTCTTTCAAACTCTCTTGGGACATCGGTCGTCGCGGATCGAGCACGCCCTTTCCGTCCTCTTGTCCCACGATCTACAAGATCTCCAGGATACGCCTCCCGAAGCCTCCCATCATTTATCACAAAAACTTTACGACGGTTTTACGGGGAGCGAGGAAGTCCTTGAAACCTTGAGCCGGTTGAAGGAAGGCGGGATCGGTCTGGCGGTCTGGGACAACGTCCCCGGGCCGGCCTCGGCCCAGGCTCGGAATCTTCTGGAGCAGCATTATTCCGGATTGATCCCACCCGAGGGCTTCTTTTTCTCCGGAGAACGTCATCGTCTGATCGGTGACGAGGGTTTTCTCAAGGCCTTAACCGACCATTTGAGACTTTCCAAAGAAGAGATCCTGTTCGTCACTTCCAACCTGGGATCCTGCAGCTACTTTCTCCAACGAGGCATCAAATCGCTGTATTTCCGGCTTTTCACAGGGGAGTCGGCAACTCCGTTTTCCCTTTCGTTGGCCCGCTATCTTGGAGAGAGAGAAGATGGGGCGGAGCCGCAAGGGTCCGTCGGAGACCCCGTGCTTTTCTTTCAAGGGATCTGCCGTTTGCGCGATGTCCAGGGAGGGGCGATTCTCCCTCCCCAATTGACCCTTTCCGATCAGGAGAAGAAGAACAAGGCCTTCATCGCCGATCAGATCCTGGCCTTTTCCGGCTCACGACGTCTCGAGGCCATTCTGCGGTCCCTCTTTATCGATCAAATCCTATGGAGGGGGTATGCCGGGGCGCCTCCTTTGGCGGACAAGGTATCTCCCGAAGCCTCCGTTCCCCGGTTCCTCTCTCTCGATGAGACCCGCCGCGAGATTCTGGACATGGTCAAAGAACATTTAGAACAGATCGAACGCGGCATTCCCTCACTGGCTTGGAACTCGATGCGTAACCTTTTGGAGGAACTGGAGTCGCTTTATCATCTGGAGGAAAATTTTTTGCTCCAAACCGGCATCGTCGTCGATGTAGGTTCAAGGATCCGCCAACATATCCAGGACAATCATGATCTCTATGTTCTCCGCGCCAAGGTCCTCCATCAAGACGAATGGTCGACCCTGGTCAAAGTCTTTCATGAGGACGACTCGACGCTCGACCTCCGTTATCAGGAATGGGTGAATGTCACCTACCAACACGAAAGACAAATGGCGGCGGGCGGCGTTCTAGCGGAAGATATCCGCAAGTTCGTCAAGGAAAGGCTGGTGGACGACCTAATCTTGAGGGTGATGGAGCTGGAGATGCGCGACCGGTCCTTGCAAAAGGGCATCCAACGCGTCGTCCTTTTTCCCAATCTCCATGACACCCGCAACCGCATCACGGCGCTCACGCGAGGGATTGACGACCGGAAATTCTGGAAGGCGATCATGATCGAGCAGACGGCCACTCTGGACCGGTGGGTCCGTTCCCTTGTGGCACGTATGAAGCATATGGCCCGTCATGAAGGAGTCAAACTGACCTTTCGCTTTGAAACCGAGGCCGGTCTTCCGCCCATGGACCTATCCGACCTCCTTGAGGCGAACCGGGAGGCCCTGGATCATATCCTGACGGAACTCATCATCAACGCCATCAAATATAGGAAGCGTCCGCCGGAAGAGGCTCAAGTGGAAGTCCAGATGATCGAGGAGGAGAAGCGGATCCAAATCGTCGTGAAGGACGACGGGGTCGGCATCCAGGATCTGGAAGGTGTTTGGAAAATGGGCGTTCGGGAACACCCCGAATTGGCCGAGGGATCGGGGGGCGGGCTTGCCTCCGTCCGGGAGCATGTGACCCGGCAAGGGTGGCAGATCGATCTGGAATCATCTCCAGGCGTCGGATCCACCTTCACGCTGACGATCCCCCGGCGACCCTCTACGATACCACCCAAATGATCTTTTCTCTGGACGCAACTTCACGTCATTCCAACCGATAAGGGGCCCGGTGAGCCCTATAACCCCAACCCCGTCCAGCATTCCCTCGTTTATGGTGCTGAGCGCATCGTACCTGGGGGCCTTTCGACCCCACCCGGTCAGCGGGTCGCTTTACGGCCCTTCTTTGGAGATTCGCCCGGGCGCCTCTTTGTTGATTACCGACGGTCGTCACGCCGAAGACTTGCAGATGTCCACTCTGCTCGTGATGGAGGAGCTCGATTCCTTTCGAACACACCTGCTGGGACGCCGGGAATATTTTCCAAAACCCCTTCCTCCCACGGAGGAAGAACGGGAATCGTCTTGGACCATTGCCAGCGTGATCCCAGGGGAACGCCCGTTGCAAGCGCGCGCCCAGTTCCTATCCAATCCCTCCCGACAAGTTTTATGGGATCTCCGGGATGCAAACAATTCGTTCTATACGGCCGGATTCTCCTCTCAGGCGGGCGAGGTGTCCCAGACGATCCAAATCGATGCCCGATACGACACCGTGACGACGGACAACTATTTCCTCCAGGTGCGATCCATGTCCTTTGCACGCGCCGTCGAACTGGCGCTGATGTTTTCGGCTGCCCTTTATAACTCGGATCAATACGATGTGGACAGGGAGCTAGGACCTCTCTCTATGCAAAGTGGCGATGATCCGAAGGAGGAGCTTGTTTCGCGAGAGGGAGACCGTTTTCGCTTGGAAAAACCCCTGATCGACGACCATAAAGACCTTTCGTTTCGCTCCACAGCTTCCTTGGTCGCATCCGATGACTTCCGAGAACCTGTCTATGAGGCGTATATCTCGATTCCCAACTCCAACGGCCTTCGTGACGTCAGCCTGACGCTCTATAGGCCTCCGGAACGTCCCGAGCTCCTCATGCCTCTTTCACTTCGATTGCTGCTGGGGCCGTGGAATCTCATTCTGCAAAGAATCCAGCCGTCTAATAGTCCTTGAAATCGACCCCGATTCCCTGCATCTAACCCAAATCATGACATTACATCCGGTTACACATGAGGAAAAGCTCGCGCGCATCTGCGAACAGCTTAAGAACCAGAGCTCCGACGGCCACCTCTCCTTGCAAAAGGACGGCGTCTCCCACTTCGTCCCAAACCCGAACGACCCGAAGCATAAGGATCGCAAGGTCAACGTGCGCGACCTAAATCAGATCCTGGAGATCGATCCGAAAGCAAAGACCTGCACCGCCGAACCGGGAGTCACTTTTTCCGATTTAGTACGGGAAACGTTGAAGCACGGTCTCGTCCCGATGCTGGTTCCCGAGCTCAAGACCATCACCATCGGCGGCGCCGTGTCGGGCTGTTCGGTCGAATCGATGTCCTACAAGTATGGCGGCTTTCACGACAGTTGCCTGGAATATGAAGTCATCACGGCCCAGGGCGAGGCGCTTCTTTGTTCTCCCGAAAAAAACGCGGACGTCTTTCATATGATCCACGGCTCCTACGGAACCTTGGGGGTCATTTCAAGGCTCAAATTCAGCCTGGTTCCGGCCAAGCCCTTCGTCCGAATGGACTACACGACCTACCCTACTTTTCAGGCGTTGAAAGACGCGATCCTGGATCATTGCCGTAAAAAGGACGTGGATCTGATGGACGCGATCGTCCACGCCCCGGACAAGAACGTCCTCTGCATCGGTACGTTCGTCGACTCCCTTCCCGAGGGCGTGACGCCGAGCGACTACACCTGGCTCGCTATTTTCTACAAAAGCACGAGAACGAAGGATCGGGATTATCTCACGACCTACGATTATTTCTTCCGCTACGACACCGAATGCCATTGGCTCTCGCGGACGATCCCGGGCCTGGAGACTAAGGCCCTTCGCCTTCTCTTGGGGAAGACGCTCCGCTCATCGACCAACCTCCTGACCTGGTCCAAGAGGCTCGCGCCGATCTTAAAATACGATAAGCGACCGGACGTCGTCGTCGACGTCTTTATTCCGGCCCATCAGCTGGAAAAATTCTACCGTCTCTACCAGGAAAAGATCGCTTACTACCCGCTCTGGATCGTTCCCTACCGCATCCTGCACCGGTATCCCTGGATCAACGAGGACTACGACCGCCGGATTGGAGATGACCTCTTCTTCGATGTCGCCGTCTACGGCTTGAGTAATCGACGTAAGGACGTGAATTTTTACAAAGTGTTGGAAGAGATGACCTACGAGTGTCACGGCATCAAGACTCTGATCTCGCACAACTTCTACGACCGCGACACGTTTTGGAAGATCTACAATCGATCTAATTACGAGAAGGTAAAGAAGCGCACGGACCCTCAAAACGTCTTCCGCGATCTCTACGATAAATTTCATTTCAACCGAAACGAGACCAAACCGTCAGCCTAATTCGTAGATGTAGATGGTCCCGAAGTGGTCTTCCGGTAGGAAGTAGTACAGGATGCGCCCATTGTCCTGTTGTTCGAGCGTCATGGGATTCCGCGTCATCAGGATCTTTCCGGAAGTCCTGGGAATCGACCAAAGCCCCCTGATCCGGCTGAAATCGAAGAGATCGATCAAATCCAATCGCCCTTCCGCGTTACCCAGAACGCCTCCGCAAACCATGGCGGGGCCTTGGACGTATTTGCAGTCCTGGTATTGGATGTCTCCGATCTCGTTTTTAACCTTCCGCAAGACGCGACCTTCGGGCGTCCATTCATAGAAAAAATCGGAGCCCCAATTAAGGCCGACCAAGGTCTTGAGCTCGCGGTTGAAGACTACACCTCCGATGTGGTCCATGACCCGAAACGCCTCGACGGCCTTGAGGGTTGTGGGATCAACCTTGTAGATGATGGACAAACTCTTAGGACGGTACTCGGAGACCGGCACCCAGATCGACTCGCCGTCATAATCCATCCCACCGGGATGGTACATCGTCTCTTCCCCCAGAGTGATCTGATTGACAATCTTTCCTTGCTCGTCGACTTGAAAGAGATGCGCGACGCCCTGTCCGGCCGTCTTGTTGAATCCGGTCTTGCTCGCGCTGGCCGATTTCGTCTTCTGTTGGACCTCGACAGAGGAAATATAAAAATTGGATCCTATCTTCACCAACCCCTGCGTATGAAAGGCGTCGAATTGGAGAGGAATCTTTCCAACGGCCCTCCAGACGGGGAGGAGCGGGATCGCGGGAAACGTATTCGTACGAGGATGGGAATGGTCCGAAGAGCGTGAAGTTTTGGCAAAGACCGACGGAACGGAGAGGGTCAAGAGGAGGACCAGGAAATAACGCAGGGTCCGCGGTCGAAAGGACGGCATCCTCTATTTAAATCATACGGGAGCTTGCGAGGCCAGATGATTATGAAGGTTGGCCATGAGCGATCCCTCCCGGACCAAAAAGTGCGGAAAGGGAGGGACGGCGAAGATCTCGATGTCGGAGGAACGCGCGACGTAGTCCCCGTTGGCCTGGATGCATGTGCGGTACGGTTTACCGTCCTTGTCGCGGAAACGGATGCGGACGCTCTCCCCCACCTGGAGGGGATGCTGCATCTCCGGAGCCAGGGAAGCCAACTGTGAATCAGGCAGGAGCCGGCTCGGATCACTCTTTCGGGACGCCATACCTGCGGCGAGGACTTCCCGAAAGATCCTCATCGTATTCCAAAAGCCTTTGGCGGGCATCAACTTTACTCCCAAACCCGGCTGCGGGGTTCCCGTGAACCCGTTTAATTCATCGCCCCGAATCGAGGCGTGCAGGATCGTCTCGAGGATCGGGGCCTCTCCCTCGGTTCCATCCGAATACTTCCAATGCGCATGGAAGCTCTTCTGGGAGATGATATGTCTAAAAAACAGAAGCTCACGATAACGCTTGGCCCAAATGCCGCGCCGCTCGGTCGTTTTCTCATAGACCGGCGAGATGGTCTCGCCCGCGCTGACGCTGTGGCAGAAAATTTGCGGATCGGGGATTTCCTTCTCTGCGTCATGGAAGACGAGAAGGCCCATGTTGAGGCAGGTCACCGAGGCGTTGTCCATGTAGTCCATGATGGCGGAGACGTCCTCGGAGGGGGCTCCATAATTCAAGCCGATGTCATTGGCCCCGCCGAGAGGAATCGGGCCGAATTGAATCCCCGATTCGATCATTTGATCGACGACGCGATCCCCCGGGCGCAGGACAAGTTCCATTGGATTTTTGAGCGTGTGAAAGACGATTGAGGCCAGGGAGTCGTTCAACGTCCGGTCTCCACCGAACGCCAGGAGACCCATCGGCCTTCTCAGCGATGGTGATTTCTCTGAAATCAACGCCCGGATATCGCGGACGCGCCGGACCGGGTCAGGACTCGTCGTATAAAGGGCCATGCCGCGTCCGACCTGCCCCTGAACGGCTTCGGCGATCTGAGGCGCTCGAAAGCGGCCGGCCATTGGGTTGACCGCTCCGATCCAATTGGTACCCACCTGAATGGGGGTCATCAGCGGACGCCTGAGACAGGCGAGATTGGAAAAGGGAGACGGCATGACGGCGGCAGTATCGTGTTGGAAGTCAGGCAGTTGTGCCTTATTTTGGTTAATTTTTGAGAACAAATTGGAACATGGGAGAAGCAAAAATCAGAGCAACAAAGCGATTTTTACGACGACACAGCCGGAACGATGTACGTCCCCAATTTGATGCCCGCCTGCGCCACCCTTCGGTCCCATGCCGCCGCCTCCCAAGTTCCTTTTTCAGACCTGCGGGCAACCCTCATCGCCTATGGAAGCGCCCTAGGGGCCGTCGGTTCCCCTCAGGCCCCCGTCAGGGACCTCGTTCGGGTAATGGACCTGGTGACCCTCCGCCCCTCCGAAGCGCCCGCGGCCGCTCAGGCGGCCGTCTCCACATTAACATCACAAGGGCTCTTTCCGTTTCGAGGGGAGGATGAGACGGCGTTTCTGTCCCGACTGCGGGACGGCAGTCATCATTTTAGGAATACTGAGCCTTTGGGGGACGGACCTGTGACCGGCTATCGAACACAACGCCGGATCGGAGCGGGGTGTTTCAGTGAGGTCTTCCTGGCGGAAGATCTGAAAACGGGGCGGGACGTCGCCCTCAAGATCTACCGACCTCCGTTTGATCAGGCGAAGGAAGGCGACGTCCCTCTTCGTGGAATTTTTAACGAGCTCCGTTTTCAAGGTTTCGTAGACAGCAAGGCCATCGTCCGCGTCCTGCACTGCGGTCTTGCGGCCGGAGCTGTCCCCTTCCTTGCGATGGAATACATGCCTGGTGGAGGATTATCCGAAGCAATCAAGGCGATGACGGAGTCTCCATCGGCCTCAGGCCTCTCATCGATGGATCTCGCCGAGCTCGTTCTTCGTGTCATGGCCGGCGTTCATGAGGCGGGAATCCTCCACGGAGATATCGTTCTTCATAATTTGCTGATGAATGAAGAAAGAGACCGGCTGTGGGCGTCCGATTTTGCCTTATCACGCCGGATCTCGGAGACTCCCTACAACTTCGAAGCGTTCGGTGCGAAAGGACGGAAGACAGAAGGACTCACGTATGACGTCTTTCAATTGGGCAAGGTCCTCTATCAAATCTTTGCCCAGTATCCCAATGACATCTCCGATCTGAGCATTCAACGCTCTCCCTCGGCCGTTCGGAAAAGGCCGGATTTGAAGATTCCTTCCTGGGTGGATGATCTGATTGCGCGCGCCGTTCACGTGGATATCGACGAAAGATTTCCAGACGCGACGGCCTTGTTCGAAGCCTTCCGGGCCCGGCGCTGATTCAAGCCCGGTCGCCGACCTGCTTATATCCTTTTAGACCAAAAATCGCCGACGGATTCTTATAATATTTGAACTCCAAGAGATTGTTGGAGGGGTCTTGGAGAAAGCAGGTGTGATGCTCCAGATCCGTTCCTGCGTAGCGCACGCGTGGGGGTTGATAGAAGGTCAGTTTTTTTCTCTGGGCCCTCCGAACAAGGGCTAGCCAGTCCTTGAGGGTCGGAAAGACGAGGCCGAAATGACGGGGATAGATCCCCTTTTGGGGAGGAAGCGGCCCCTTGGTTAATTGAGCGACGATCTGATTACCGGCCAGGTTCAGGATCATCGAATGATCGGACATCCGGCCGGCCTTGCAGCCCAGGCCTTCGACATAGAAGCGTCGTGCGGCCTTCAGATCGTGAGTCGGAAAGGCAAGATGGAATCTGACCGTCTTCATCCGGTTGATTTTTGGAATAAATGAAGCCCAATTTCAAGGACATAGAGCTTGCGCTCGCGGGAGCCCTTTGCTAGTGTCCGCCGGCACTTTTGCGGGAGGCGCTAGCTCAGTCGGTAGAGCACATCCCTTTTAAGGATGGTGTCCCGGGTTCGATTCCCGGGCGCCTCACA
>CAZWYB010000058.1:8924-13167 GCA_964637745.1 uncultured Pseudomonadota bacterium | reverse complement strand
TTATGAAAAAAACCAGGAAATGGGGATGAATCCGGCGTCGAACGTCAAGCTTGTCACCATGGCGACCGCCCTCAAGGAACTGGGCCCCTCGTTCACGTACAAGACGGAGTTCTACTCCGACCGGCTCATCGACCGGAACGGAACCGCCCACAATCTTTGGGTCAAAGGCTACGGCGATCCGAGCTTCGTTTCGGAGGAGCTGGACGACCTGATCAAGCTCTTCCGGACGGCGGGGCTCAAAAAGATCGAAGGAGACATCCTGGTCGACGACACCTATTTCGACCACAATAATTTGACGACCTACATCGCCGACGTCGACGAAAAACTCTACAAGGTCTTCACGGGTCCGCTCTCCTTCAATTTCAACGCCGTCCCGAACCATTCCGGGAAGGGTTTTCTCGGGGTTCCGGATCCCGCGATCTACACGGGGACGATCATTCGGGACACCCTATCGCAAAGCGGGATCAAGATCGTAGGGAAGTTGAGGAGAGAGGCCGTTCCCGAAGACGCCCTGCTCATCTTCAGCTACACGTCGCCTCCGCTACGCGAAATCCTAAAAGCGCTGGGGAAATTCAGCAACAACTTCACCGCCGAGCAATTGGTCAAAACGATCTCCGCCGCCAAACTGGGTCCGCCCGGCTCCACGGCCAAGGGATTGAGGATCATGCGCTCTTATCTTCAATCCCTCGGGATCAAGGAAAGGGATTTCACCTTGGACAACGGTTCGGGATTGACCCAGCTCTCGCGGCTTTCGTCCTCCCAATTCGTCCGGATTCTTTTTGATCTCTACTCCTCCCCATGGCGCCAGGATCTGATCTCCGCCTTGAGCATCTCGGGCGTCGATGGTACGATGGTGAAAAAACTGAGGGGACCCCGATTGAGAGGACATGTCTTTGCGAAAACCGGAACGCTGAACAACGTGAGTGCCTTGTCCGGCTACGTCTTCGACCCCAAATGCCGGTTGGCCTTCTCTTTTTTGTTCAACGAACACAACTCCGCCCTTGAAACAATCGCCAAGGTCGAGGAAGAGATATTGGAAGCCGTACTGGACACTTTTTAAATCTATGCAGCAGCGTCGAAATCTCATCGGTGGAGTCATCGTCGTCGGCTTGGGGCTGGGCCTTTACGGCGCCTTCCATGGCCTCGGCAACGCGCTTCCGAATCTTTTCCCCCATCTTTCGCGGGAAACACGCGCCGACCTGCGCCCTCCTGTTCTCGTCCCGGAAGAAACCCCGACGCCCTCGACGGAGCAGCCGCCTCCCGCCGCCGCACCCAGCCGATCGCCCGAGGACGCCCTTCTGGCATCGAACGAAATTTTCATCCAAAAAGGAAAGCACGGCGTGCGTATCTCCAAACAACTGGTCACTCCGTCCCCCATTCCGGATCTGAGAAGGGGCGCCCGTCCCATCAGCGGATCGTTTGAGATCACATCGGAGCTCGAGCCCATCGTGGATTTTTGGCGAAAGGTTTACGCCGTTTGGGATGCCGACCACGTGGTGATCCACGACATGGACAATTTGGATATTCAATACGCCATCCTGGATTTCTCCAACCTGGACCGAAAGGACCTGACCGATTCCGAAAAAAGGCAGGCCCGCGACGAAACGGTCAATCAGGAGATTTCCCACATCAAGGAGGCCTTAACCGAGCTTGAGAACTGGAACGGCATCGAGCCTCTCTCCAAAGAGGCGCGGCCGATCGCCCAGCTCTTCGACCACATCGGCAACGCCAACAAATATAAGGAAGCCAAGGAAAAGATCCGCACGCAGACGGGTTTGAAAGACCGCTTCGCCGAGGGTCTTAGGCGATCAGGCCGCTACATGGCCCTTTTCGAGGAGGTTTTGCAGAACTACGGCATTCCCAAGGAGATCTCGCGCCTGCCCTTCGTCGAATCCCTCTTTAAGGAACGCGTCATGTCGAAGGTCGGGGCCGTCGGGCTTTGGCAATTCATGCCGGACACGGCACGCCGCTATATGGTCGTGGATCCCCTCATCGACGAGCGCTACGATCCCGTGATGGCGACCCACGGGGCCGCGCGTCTGTTGCAGAGGAATTACGATCTTTTGGGAAGTTGGCCCCTCGCGATCAACGCCTACAACTCGGGACCGGCCAACCTCCTCAAGGCGATTTCGAAGTTTGGCACGCAGGACCTCGGGACGATCGTCACCAATTTCAAGTCCGGAAGCTACGCCTTCGCCTCGAGGAATTTCTACCCGTCCTTCTTGGCGGCCCTGGATGTCTATGAGCACGCCGAGAAATATTTCGGGCGCATTTCCCGCGATCCCCCCCTGCGCTTCGACCGCGTGGACCTTCCCGCCACGATGGGATTCAACGAGATCGCCTATCTCGCGGACGTCGCTCTGGACGATCTCAAGTCCCTCAACCCGTCCTTTCAGTCCCAGGTCTTCGAAGACGACTACGCGCTTCCCGCCGGGACACAGATCCGCATCCCCACGGGGCGTCAGCCGCTTTTCGCCTCTCGCTTTGTTCAATACTACGCGGGGCTAGAGAGTCCCCTCTTTCACGTCATCAGCCCGGGAGAGAGTTTGCATGACGTCGCCAGCCAATACGGGCTCGCCCCCCAAGACCTTCAACGGGTCAATGCCGTCGACAAGGCGGAGACGGGTCGGGTCTTGATGATCCCGTCCACCACCAGCCTGGTGAAGAACTAGCTTTCGTTCCCCCTACATTTTTTGACACTTTCCCCAAAAAATGGGGTGGAGTCTGACCCACCTTAAAATCGCAAGCCCATGAGATCTCTTTTAAAATCAAGGACTCAGCTAAGGCTTTTTTCTGGCATCTTCTTTGCTGATTAGGGAAGTGGAGGGTTTGCCTATGTTTGTCGGCGTGATCAAAACTCGAGATGTACTCCTCCATCCCGTCACCATCATCCGGATGAGAGGTTTTAAGGGGTTCGTGAAGCTCTTCTTCCGCGCGTTGAGTCCCAAGCGGTATCGGTTCATCACGATGACCCAGCACACGCAGTGGATTTACTTGGGGAACAAGAAGTAGCGGATGTGGGCAATGTAGGGATCGAACCTACGACCTCCTGCGTGTGAAGCAGGCGCTCTACCACTGAGCTAATTGCCCGAAAGAGGTTGGTAAGATAGTCCGATTTGCCTCTCCTGCAAGCACTTTGTTTCCTTCCGAAACTCAAAAAAACCCCTTGCCGCCTCGTGATGATTTTTCTATAAAAACGCTTCTGATGAAAAAAATGATCGTGGCGTTTTTATCTGTTTGTCTGCTCGCGGCCTGCGGCGGCCGCACCCCCACGCCCCAAACCGCCCACTCCAAGATCGAAACTCACTTTAAGAAATACGCCCACAAGTATAAGAAGAGCGATTTCGGCCAACACCCCGTCGACCGGGTGGAAATCGTCGAGGTCCGCGAGATCCAAAAAGGCTATGCCGAGGTCGACGCCTACGCCTACCTTTCCGGCGGCCAAGGCTACAAGGTCAGGGTGACCCTCCGGAAGAAACCGCTTGGATGGAAATCGATCGCCTGGGAAAACCTGGGCCCCATTTAAAAGTCACCGCCCCGTTTTGATCCGTCCGAAAGACCTGAACGCCCCTCCTCTCGTATTTTTCCAAAATTCCGGGATGGGGAAATCCAAACATATTGCCGTCGCCCAAACTCGCCACCGCATAGAGGGGATGGACGCTGTCGATGAAGGGAACGGAGCTCGAGGTCCGGCTTGCGTGATGGGGGATCTTCAAAATCGTCGCGTCGACGAGCCCCTTGTCGGACAAGGCCTGTTCGCCTCCGTCTTCGATATCGCCCGAGAACAGGACGCTCGCCCCGCCGTAGCGGAGACGCACCACGAGCGAGTTATCATTGATCGTGTGCGTCGGACTCGCCCTTTTCGGATAAATCACCTCCAGGTCAACATCCGCCCAGAGGAAATGGTCACCCGCCTTCAGAATGCGTTTGGGAATCTTCCTGTCCTGAAGGAGGCCCATCAGTTGATCGAAGGAGAGATCCGGGAAACTTTGTCCGTTCCACCAGAACTCCCCTACTTGGAAATTTTCCATCACGGCCTTCAGGCCCCCGAAGTGGTCCGGATGGGGGTGCGAGAGCAGAATCGCATCCAGTCTCTTGATTCCTCTCGTCTTCAGGTAGGGCACGACCACTTCTTCGCCGACGTCAAATCTTTGGGGCTCGTTGCGAAGCGAGAAAGGGATCAAAAAGCCGCCTCCGTCGACCAGGATCGTCTTCCCCGACGTGGTGACGACCAAGGCGGAAT
>CAZWYB010000058.1:0-8914 GCA_964637745.1 uncultured Pseudomonadota bacterium | reverse complement strand
CCTCGGGCAGCAAAGTGGGCAATGTCCGCTGCGCGCTCCTGATCTTCGAACTGGTTGTAGGTCGGGTGCGCAGTGCATCCGTGGAGGAAGAAGAGGGTCTCGACGAAGTGGGTATGGAAGCGGCCTGGGCTCTTGGTCAAGATGAGGTGCGACAGAAGTTGGTCAGCGACTCTGGAAACGGATGGATCTTCGTCCGCCACAGCCGACAAGAATCGTCTTGCCCAACGGGGTGACGACAAAGTCGGAATCCCCCTGACCGACATCCAGTAAGGTCACTTCCATCGGCTTTTTCAAAGGGAAAAATCGAACCCAGCCGGCCAAGGCCAGCAAGACCGTCAGGGATGAGACGGCAAACCGCCAGTGCCGAGGTCGATTCCAAACCCAACCCGCCAAGCCCACAAGGGCCGAACCAAAAAATAATTCCCCCAAACTCGGATAGAAAGTGGCGACCCAAGACCATTCGGCGCTCCGATGGAGCCCGTTTAAAAACAATCCCGTCAAGAGGACGACCCCCCGAAGGGCCCATCGTCCGAATGGCGGCACAAGGAGACACAACCCCAAAGCGATACTGGCCAGGATGAGAAGGAGACCCACGGCCGGTATGGCCCAGAAATTCGTCAAAATCCCTGAAAGAGACACTTGGTGAAAGGTGTAGGCGACGAGGGGCGCGGTCGTCAGCATGGCGCCGAAAGACATGCAAAGAGGACCGAGCAGGAATCGTTGGATCCGTGATTTCGACGCCGTCCGTCTTCGGAATAGTAAGACCCCCAGGACCGCGAGAAAAGACAATTGAAAAGAAGTCGAAAACGGAGCGGATACGTCCAAGGCGGAAATGAGAAGAACCCCCGCGGCCAGTGCAGAGAAGGGATCGAACTCCCTATCCGTCCAGACCGCAAGACCCACAAGCCCGAAGAGGACGGCCGCCCGCATCGCCGACGGCGGACTCCCCGCAATCAGGATGTATAGCAGGACGGGAGGAAGGCTGAAGGCCGCGGCCCATTTGCGAACGGACGTCGCCAACATCAATTTTTCAGAGCGTTTCAAGAGTATCAGAAGGAAGGTCAAAAAGACCGCGCCCAGGATGGCGATCTGTTGTCCCGAAATCGCGACCAGATGAGATGTGCCCGTCTTTTGAAAATCCTGCCACAGGGCCTCGGACAGTCCGGAACGATCGCCGGTGACGAGGGCCTTGAGAAATCCCGCACCGTCCCCGCTCCGGTCGATCGCTTGATTGATCCAGACGCGCAGACGGTCGATCTTTCTCATCAGGACGGTCTTTTGGCCTTCCCGTTCCGGCAAACGCCGAAGGCCTTCGGTGTTCTCGATAAAACCGGTGAGGAGGATACCCCGCCGCTCGAGAGACCGGCGGTAATCGAATTGTCCGGGATTCTGATAATGCACCGGCCTCTTGAGACGTGTCGTAAAAAGGACGCGATCGCCGCGTTCGACACCGGAGAAAACGTCTTCCGACGGCGCCGCGAGAAAGACCTTTTCGGGGAGGGAGACCAAGAGCTTCGAACCGTTTTGGGAAGACGCCGGAGGCTCCAAGACGGTCCCTTCGAGCGTGACCGTCTGATTCAACAACGATTCGAATTTGGGATCGAGCTTCGGATGGAGAAAGGAGGCGTTGTAATGATCAAGAAGCGTGAGCGCCGCTAGGCAACAGACGGCGAGAGGCACGAGGGGCCTCCTCACCCGCCAGTTCCCGATCAATCTCTTCGAAGATTTCCCGCAAGGTCTCTCGGACGCGTTCATAATCGGGGCTCTCACGCCGGTTCTCCAAAAGGAGGGCCAGCTTATTTTTGAGTCCCCTTAGAAATTTTTTGGCCTTATCGGTCTTCCGGATCCGGTACAGGGCCAGGAAGGATCTTACGTTTATCCCGTTCAGGATCAGTTGTCCATTTTGAAGTGTCCAGGAAAGCCCCGACATCTTCTGGTCGTAGAACTTCTTCAGCTTCCCCATCAGTTTGCCCAAGAGGGCCTCGATCATCGCATCGAATTTTGCGAATTGGTCTTCCGACAGTCGTGAGGCGACCACCCTCTTCCGGTAATCGTTGAGGCCTTCCGCCACCCCCATGAAAAAGCCGGCGTTTTCGGGATTGTCGTTGATCAAGCGGTTTAAGTCGTGTCCGTCGACGCAAACCCGGCCCGCCTGGAAGGTCCATCGGAGGCCATCCCGGTAGAAGGTCAGATCCCGGTCCAGACCCGGGAGCCCGGAAGGCGGTTCTCCGACCGGTCTTTCCAGCGGACCGCGAATGGGCGTGGAGTCGACGTCCCGCGTCCTCATATCCGAACTATACCGAAGGGCTGCATCCATCGCTAGCGGTGATTTTTCTCCCAGATAATCTTATCGAGGGTTTTGCCGTATGGGGTTGCGAATCGTTTTCCTTCTTCCGACTTCTCGAGGATGGTTCGAAGGCTTTCCAAGACCTGCATCTGCCAGTCTTCCATATCCATATTGCGGATGTTGTGGCCTTTATAGAAGATTTCCCCCCGATTCCGGTCGAAGTGGATGGAGCCGACTTCTTTCCCATAGGCGAAGGTGTAGGTGATGCGCTCTCCAAAGGAAACGAGCTGGGATTCCGGGAGAGCAACGGGTTGATGGGGCTGAACCGGCCCCTTGGCCTTCATCGATTCTTCTTCCGGATGCATGGTTTTGGTTGTTGTTGACACGGTCCACCCCCAAAAAGTTCAAGCAGTCACCCTTTGAGTTCTGCATATTATATGCCAAGGAAGGACAAATGGGGTGAATCTTAAGCTATTGAAATTACTAGTCTTGGCCCATGGGCAGGGCTTGATTTTGTTTCTCAAACTGATAATTTTCTCATATTGATAGGATCATTTTGATAATGGGAGGTTTCATGAAAGCCGAGCTATTAAAAAAAATCGAAGCGGCTCAGGCGACGCCTTTTCAGAAGAGGGTTTGGAAGGCGCTGCTTGAAATTCCCAAGGGAGAGGTCCGCACGTACGCCTGGATCGCCCGTAAAATCGGCCGACCGAAGGCTGTCCGGGCCGTGGGTAACGCGGTGGGGCAAAATCCCTTGGCGCCTGAAGTCCCTTGCCACCGCGTGGTTCGAACCGACGGCTCTTTGGGAGGCTATTCGGGACCGGGCGGGATTCGGACGAAAATGCGTTTATTGAAAAAGGAAGGCCATTTGTAGGGGCGTCCCGCCGGACGCCCTTACTTCCGCAGAAAGGTCACCGCGGCGGCGATTTCGGAAACAACGTAGTCGATCTCCTCCTCCGTATTGAAGCGTCCGATCCCGAATCGGATGGATGACGAGGCGCGGTCCTCGCTCCCTCCTAGACTTCGGATGACGTAAGACCCCTCCGGGGTCTCTGAAGATGCGCAGGCGGAACCTGATGACAGGGCCACATCGCGCACGCGTCCAATCAAGGCATCGGAACGCACTCCCAGAAAACTGAGGTTCAAATTGCCAGGCAAACGGTGGGTCGCGTGTCCGTTGAGAACGACTCCGTCCAGCTTGAGAGAGAGTCCCTGAAAGAGGCGTTCGCGGAGACCTTTCAGGCGAATTCCTTCCTCCCTCATCTCCTGGGAAGCGATTTCAAAGGCGCACCCCATCCCGACGATCAACGGAACCGCCAGGGTCCCAGGCCGAAGCCCTCGCTCCTGCCCGCCCCCGTGAAAGAGCGGTTGGAGACGGACATGTGGGTTGCGGTTTCGCACATAGAGAGCGCCGATCCCTTTGGGGCCATAGACCTTGTGCGCCGACATCGACAATAAATCGATGCCCATCGCCGCAACATCGATCGGGACCTTTCCGCAGGCCTGAGCGGCGTCGACGTGGAAATAGGCGCCTCGCTCTTTCGCGATCTTCCCAATATCACCGCTCAGAATGGCCGGCTGAAGGACGCCGATCTCATTGTTAGCAGCCATGAGGGAGATGAGGATCGTCTTGTCGGTCAGGGCCTTCCGGACATCGTCGGGATCGATCAATCCTTCCGAATCCACGGGGAGATAGGTGACCCGGATTCCATGACGCTCCAAATACGCGGCCGTGTCCAGGACGGCGCGGTGTTCGGTCACGCAGGTGATGATGTGATCGCCCTGGGCGCGAAGGGCCTGGGCAATGCCGACCAAGGCCAAATTATCCGATTCGGTCGTGCCGCTCGTCCAGATGACTTCCTTCGGATCGACGGCTGCGATCAGACGCGACACCTGTCGACGCGCTTGCTCTACGGCCTCCGCGGCCCTCCAACCGAATGCGTGCGTGGCGGACGAGGCGTTGCCGAAATCGTCGGTCCAAAATGGAGACATGGCTTCCACGACCCGCGGATCGACGGGCGTGGTGGCGTGGTGGTCGAGGTAAATGGGGAGCTTAAGGGCCATGTGTCAGGGCGATCACAAGGATCGCCCCTACATTATTTACTTATTGGCGATTTTTTGCAATTCACCGCGCTCGTTCAGCTCCGTGACGATGTCGCAGCCCCCGACAAATTCACCATTGATGAAGATCTGTGGAACGGTCGGCCACTGTGTGTATTGCTCGAGGGCGTCCCAGAGGGCGTCATCGGCCAAGACATCGACGGATTTGATCGGCTTGGCGAGCGTTTTGAGGACCTGGACGGCTTGGTTGGAGAAACCGCACCGCGGCGCCTCCGGGGTCCCCTTCATGAAGATGACGATCTTGTTTTCCTTCACCATGTTTTCGATCTTTTTGCGCAGGTCTTCCATATTTTCTCCTTAAAATTTTTACATCATACCCAGTTGTAGCCTTGCCGCTTCGGTCATCATGTCCGGCTTCCAAGGCGGATCCCAGACGACCGCCACCTTGACGCTCGTCACGCCTTCCACTTGTTTCGCCTTGGCTTCGACCTCGGGCGGCAGCGAACCGGCCACGGGACAGGCGGGCGAGGTCAAGGTCATCTTGATCTCCACGGCACCGTTCGCGTCCACGGCCAGGTCGTAGATCAGCCCCATCTCATAGATGTTCACGGGTACTTCAGGGTCGTAACAGGTCTTCAAGACCTCGATCACCCTCTTTTTGATTAAATCCGCCTGGGGATCGAATCCGGGCGGTGCTTGAATCTCGCTCATTCCGTCGACACCTTCCCTTCGTTACCTTCCATGGCGGATTTTAGCGTATGCCAAGCGAGCGAAGCGCACTTCACCCGCGCGGGGAACTCCGAAACTCCGGCGAATACTTGCAATTTTCCAAGATCTTCTTGAGGAGCAGCTTTACCTGTCACCAAATCGTGAAACTGTTCAAAGAGTTTTTCCGCTTCGGCCGCGGTCTTTCCCTTGACCGCCGTCGTCATGATGGAACTCGAGGCCTTGGAGATGGCGCAGCCGGATCCGACAAAACTCACGTCTTCGATGACGCCGTCTTTCATCTTCAAATAGACGGTTACGCGGTCCCCGCAAAGGGGATTGAACCCTTCCGCTTCGCGACCCGCATCTTCCATCTTGTGAAAGTTCCGCGGCTGACGGTTGTGGTCCAAGATCACCTCTTGGTAAAGATCCCTCAGGTCACTTTCCATTGAAGATCGCCCTCACCTTCTTCAACCCCTCCACGAGCCGGTCGACTTCTTCCTTCGTGTTGTAGAAAGCGAACGACGCCCGTGCCGTCGCGGGGATGCCGAAACGCTCCATCACCGGCATGGCGCAGTGATGACCCGTCCGGATCGCAATGCCCTCCTGATCGAGAATCGTCCCGATGTCATGAGGATGGATGTCATCCAAAACAAACGAAATGACGCCGGCCTTCTCACGAGCGTTCCCGATGATCCTCAATTGCGGAACCTTTCGCAGGACCTCGATGCCGTAGTGGAGTAGGTCCTGTTCGTAGGCTGCGATGGCGTCCATTCCGAGCCCTTCCAAATAATCGATCGCGGCCGCTAAACCGATCGCTCCCGAAATATGCGGCGTTCCGGCCTCAAATTTGTAGGGGAGGTCGTTGTAGATCGTCTTTTCGAAAGTGACCGCCTTGATCATGTCTCCACCGCCCTGGTAGGGGGGCATCTTTTCTAAAAGAGCGGCCTTGCCGTACAAGACTCCGATGCCGGTGGGACCACAGAGTTTGTGTCCTGAGAAGGCGTAAAAATCGCAATCCAGGTCCTGAACGTCCACTTTCCTGTGCGGTGCGGCTTGAGCACCGTCCACGAGGACGGGAATTCCCCGCTGATGGGCCTTTTGGATCATCGTCTTCACCGGATTGACCGTCCCCAAGGCGTTCGAGACATGCCCGACCGCGACGATCTTCGTCCGTTCGTTCAAAAGTCTTTCGTACTCATCCTGTAAAAGCTCTCCGTCATCGTTGATGGGGATGACCCGCAACTTCGCGCCGGTCTGTTCGCAGACGATCTGCCAGGGCACGATGTTCGAGTGATGCTCCAGGGTGGAAATGACGACTTCATCGCCGGCCTTCAACGTCGACCGCCCAAAGGATTGGGCGACCAAGTTGATCGCTTCCGTCGTACCGCGCACGAAGACGATCTCGCGGTCCTCGCGGGCGTTGAGAAAACGGCGGACGGTCCCTCGGGCCTTTTCATGCAACTCCGTCGCACGCTCGCTTAAGAGATGGACGCCTCGGTGGATGTTGGCGTTGTCTTCCCGGTAGTAGCGGTCGATCGCATCGATCACCACTTGGGGTTTTTGGCTCGTGGCGGCGTTGTCCAAATAGACGAGAGGCCTCCCCCTCACCTTCTGGTGGAGAACAGGAAAATCCTTTCGGACGTCCCGGATCATACCCCCTCCTTCTCGACCATTTCGCTCGCGAGGAGGCGGCGGAAAATCCATTGCTCCAACCCCTTTTGCAGAGATGGGATTTTGATTTGATGAACCAAGTCGCTCGCAAAGGCGTACGTGAGCAGGCTCCGCGCATGGGATTCCGACATACCTCGAGAGCGCAGATAGAAGACCTGATTTTCATCGAGACGTCCGATCGTCGCGCCGTGGTTGCATTTGACGTCGTTGGCAAAGATCTCAAGCAGAGGTTTCGTGTTCACCAGTGCCTCGTCCGAGAGGATCAGGTTCTTGTTCGTCTGCCGCGCGCTCGTCTTCTGGGCGTCGGGACGGACGACGATCTTTCCGTTGAAAACGCCCTTCGCCTGCCCGGAAAGGATGCCCTTATAAAGCTCTGCACTCGTCCCATGGGGTTTGGCGTGGTCGATGCTCGTTTGATTGTCCACGTGCTGACGGCCCGTCACCATATAAAGACCGTTCAGGACGCACTCCGCCCCTTCGGCGTCCAAGACCGTCCGGATGTCGCTCCGACTCAAGGCCGAGCCCAGGGAAATCGACATCGAGTTAAACCGGCTCCGAACGTCTTGATGAACGTCCAGGGAACCGATGTGATAGGCGTTCCCGCTCTCTTGTTGGAGACGGTAGTGATCGATCACGCTGTCCTTACCCGCGATCACCTCGGTCACGGCGTTTGTCCAATAGGACTCGTCGCCGCCGCCCAGATAGATCTCGACCAACGTCGCCTGACTGTGGTCTCCGGCGATGACAAGATTTCGCGGATGAGAAACGGTGGCCCGTCCCTCCGTCCACGAAAAATGACAAAGATAGATCGGCTTTTCGACGACGACTCCGTCGGGTATCTGAAGAAGCGCTCCGTCCGAAAGAAAGGCCGTATTGAGCGCCACGAAAGGCCGGTTTTCAAAGCCGGCCGTCTTCGTCAGAAGATTTTTCAATCCTTCGGGCTTGTCCTTGGTCAACTTCGCGATGCTGCCGATCACGACTCCGGAAGGCAGTCCTCGCGTGACCGAAAGGTCGGGCTCGAAAAATCCGTTCACGAAGACGAGGCGGATGTCGTCCTTCGCGCAAAAAGCGCTTCGGAGGACGAAGTCCTCTTCGAGCCGGCCGCCGCGACCGTCCGCAGCGGCAAGAGCGAAGGTCGTCTTGACGATCGGATCCACGCTCGTGTAGCGCCAGTCCTCCTGATCGGTCGTCGGGAATCCCAATGCCTGAAAGCGGTCCATCCCCTCTTCGCGGATTCGTCCCAACCAGGCCGGGACGGGATTCCGTTTCAAATCCATCTCAAATTGTTTTTCAAAAACTTCCGTCATGCAGGTGACCTTCCTTCGCTCGCCTTGTCGATCCACGAATAACCTTTCTTCTCGAGATCAAGCGCAAGCGACTTGTCCCCCGACTTGGCGATCCGCCCCTCATGAAGGACGTGGACGAAATCGGGCTCGATGTAGTCGAGCAGGCGCTGATAATGCGTGACGAGCACAATCGCCCTTTCCTTCCCGCGCAAGGCATTCACGCCCCGCGCGACGATCTTCAGGGCGTCGATGTCGAGGCCCGAATCGATCTCATCCAAGATCGCGAGCTTCGGATCAAGCACGGCCATCTGAAGGATCTCGTTCCTCTTCTTTTCGCCTCCAGAAAAACCCTCGTTCACGGAACGCGTGAGAAAGGCCTCTTCGATCTCTAAAAACTTCATTTTTCCCTTCACGAGGGAGAGAAACTCCATGGCATCTACCTCGGGAAGACCTTGTTTCTTTCGGACGGCGTTTAAGGCCGCTTTGAGAAAATAGACGTTGCCGACGCCCGGAATTTCGACGGGATATTGAAAGCCCAGAAAAATCCCTTCGCGCGCGCGCTCCTCGGGGGGCATCGCCAACAGATCTTTCCCCTGGTACAGGACCTTTCCGCCGGTCACTTCGTAGTTCTCGCGTCCGGCCAAGACCTGGGCCAGCGTGCTCTTGCCGGAGCCGTTGGGCCCCATGATCGCATGGACCTCGCCGGCGTTGACCGTCAGGTTCACTCCTTGGAGGATTTCTTCTCCGCCAATTTTTGCGTGCAGATTCTTGATTTCGAGCATCGTCATAATTACCCCACGCTTCCTTCCAAGCTGACCCCCAATAATTTCTGTGCCTCGACGGCGAATTCCATCGGCAGCTCCCGGATGACTTGTTTGCAAAATCCGTTGACGATCATCGA
>CAZWYB010000057.1:0-13301 GCA_964637745.1 uncultured Pseudomonadota bacterium | reverse complement strand
GCCGTCGCCTTGGGCCGTCAAAATATAAGTCGTGGCCTTGGACGGGGCGACATGTTCCGCTCCGGCGGCGGTCACGGTCGAGGGGCCGGAACCGATGTCTAAAGTAATGGAGGTCGCATCGGCCGATGTCCATGTAAGATCAAAGCCGCCACCTGAGGCCTCCTCCGAGGTCAGGGTGCACGTCGGCGCCTTGGGCGCCTTTTGCGGGGGCGTGATGACGACTTCATCGCTGCAGCTGCCATCCTGTCCGGTCGCCGTGAGGGTATAAGTCGTTTGCGTCTTCGGATCGACGTGCTTGTTTCCGGATGCATCCACCTTATCCGTTTTGGTTCCATCCCCCAAAGTGATGGTGGTGGCGTTGGTTGTCTTCCACGTGAGCTTGTATCCTGAGGTCGCCAACGGAATCACGGAGATCTTTGCCTGAGAATCCGCCTCTCCCTCCGTCTCGGTGTCTGTCTCTTCCGTTGAAGTTGTGAGTGCCTCCGCTTGCACATTGGGTGCGGGGAAATTAATGAGGCTGTCGGGGGCATACTTCAGCTCGCAGGTCGGCGGTTGAGTATTACCGGTACCACCGGGTCCTGTGGCCAAAACCACCACGTCCTTGAAATCGCAATCCCTTCCCTTTTTCGTCCCGTCGCATGAAGAGGAGGTCGCCTCCATGAGGTCCTGCCCCGTTTCGTCGCAGATCGCTTGGTTGCCGTTGGTGACGAGAACCGTGACTCCATGGATCTGTTGTTCGGCCTTGAAGCCCCCTTTCACCACGAAGGCGCATTTCCCGGCGTCTTTGGTGATGCTCCGGGCGTCGATCGTGATGCCCAAATGATCGGATTCGCCTCCGGGCCCGTAGCCGCTGATGTAGGTCCCGGTCATGACCGGCGTGCCTTTGCCCTGATTACGATCGTGTGGGTTGTTTTCCAGGACGAGGGGCGCTTTGAGGACGATCTCTTTGTTCCGGTAGAGAAAGAACATATAGAAGAAGCACCGTCCGCTGGCATCGGTCTTGTTGTACAGCTCAATCCGCTGCCGAAGGGTCTCCGGCTGGGTCTTACCGTCTTTGTCTTGGTCCGCGTTGTTGGCGATGTCGCACCACTGAGGCGTCGTCCCGTCCCCCGGAAGCGGCGGGAAATTGGTGGTATCCGCGAACAGAGGTGCCGTGCGGCCTAGAGAGACAGACAGCAAGGCCAGTAGGAGGATGATGTTTTTTCTCATAATTTTGATCCCTCTTTAAAGCTGCCCGCATCCTCGCCTTGAATGGACAACGGTTTCGGAACTTTTTCGTGAACTCTATGTCACGAAGAAACAACTTTCCGATCCCTAGGGAAGCCTATGCTGCCCGGCCCGTTTGCCCGCCTCGAGCAGCTCATTAGAAAGATTCCGAAGCCCTCGATCGGCCCTCCGACCCTCATCCGGTTCAAGCGCCTCCAGCAATTTGCGGTGTTTCTGAGCATCTTGGGAGCGGAGTGTCGTCTTAAGCGTTTGAATCTCATTTTCCAAAATGGACTCAGGGGGGAGAAAAAGGCCTCGTCCGAGGTTTTCCATGGGTCTCGTGGGCATATTCAGCCATTTCTTCAAACTGCCCCGTGCGAGGATCACAACAAGGTCCTTATATTCGTCTTGGACCAGGCCCCTGTACCGATCCCTATACTCTAAGGTAAAACATTCCCTCACGATGTCCTCCAAACTTTCGGGAAGCATCGGAGGCGGAGGTGTGGAGGCATCATCGGGCGCTATGGCCAGCAAACCATTCCAAGCGCCGAGTTCTTTCAGTTCGATGCGGAACATCTCGGAGGCGGCCTCCTCGACCATTCCCTTCGAAACTTCCCAATATAAATTGCCATTGGCGTCCCTACGGGTGACCCCGTTTTCCTTTCCGTCGGAGGCCATCCGTGACGCACGGCCGCGGGCAGCGTCAATAATCTTCAAAAAGGCGGACGGATTGGCCAAATCGCTCTTGATCTTTTCATGATGGCTGATTTCCAGGGCCCGGATCAGTGCCGCATGGGAAAGACGGACGTTTTCGCGGTTCCATTTGCCCAAAAGCGACTTGGCGAGGCGCATCAGCTGCTGATCAGAAAAGGTATCCAGGGCCAGGGGATAGGTATATTTCCCCAACGTCGTTCCCTGGATTTCTTTATCGTAAAGCTCAGGCGTCGTCGCCCCGGTCAGAAAGACATTGGGATTCTCTCTCCATTGAATGAGCTTATAATAGATGGCCGTCATGAGGTCATTAGCCGTCCCTTCGGTCGCTCCGGAACTCCCAAATCGATGAATGGCGTCCACGATCACAACGACCTTGTTGCCCTTGCGGACCAGGTTATCCACTCGTCTGGCCAAGATCCGCCACTCGGTGATGGTGTAACCGAAGTAGGTCAGGTCCTTGTGCGAGGGAATCGCATTGAGGGAAAATCGAAAAACCCAGGTTTTCTGTTTCGAAAGCTCGGGAATCGAACCGGTCTTCAGGACTTCATGCGCAAAACCCCTAAGAAAATGGCTTTTTCCGCTTCCGACCGGCCCAATGACGACGGGTATCTTGCGGATGTCGTTATGGAGGATGTTCCGGAGGCGTATGTAATCCGGACCCCGCTCCGTGGAGGGGAGGAGTTCCCCCTTCTTCACTAACTCATTGAGATCTTCGTAGAATTCAGGCCCCGTCCGCAGTCCGAAAATCCTCTGGAGACGGAAAAATATGAGATCGATACCGGGGTCCAATTCCCTTGTCAGACCGAATCGGCGCGCTTGAAAATACAGTCCGAAAAAAGCCACAATGAGAGCGGTGAAGGTGATGTAATGAACCGGCTCCCAGCCTTGGGAAGGGGCCGGTTGGGCCGGCTGGGTCAAGATTTGAGCACCCTGTTGGTGCGAGGACCCGCTACAGCCGAAAAGGCCGGTCCCGGCCGCGGCGGCCAAAGCGAAGGCGGCGGCGGTAGGCAGAGACGGAGTCTGCGGAGACGCCTCGACCGGAGGCCTTGCTTGGATGCGGACGGGATAATCGATGGGCCGTGAGGCCTGGGGTACTGGAGGAAAAGGTGTACGCTGAAACGAGAACGGTTCGGGCCTGAGCGTCCCTGGTATAGAACCAGGAACGATCACGCGCGGCATCCAGTTTCCCCTCCACACTGGTAATGTCATGATCCTGTCCCTCCCAACGATTTCCGTTCCACGACGCGCCGCATCGTCGAAACGGAGAGAAGGTTGCGTGACTTAAAGGTGAAGGTTAGATGGAAATTTAATCCGGCCCGTCGCACAATTGTCACAGGTTGGACACGTCGTAATCATATTGAAACTGTGTAGTGTTTTTTAAACCTTTGTAACATGAAGGAAAAAATTCGAAATCACATCCGTGACTTGTTGAAAGCGGGAAATCGCCTGGAAACGGATAAGGGCGGCGAAAAGGCGATTCACCGCGTCCGTGTGCTTTCGCGCCGCCTCGAGACCCTTTTTCGCTTTCTCTTTCAAGAGAAATGGGATGAAAAGGTTTACCGGACGCATCGCAAGTTTTTTAAAATCACCCGACGGCTTCGTAAGGCGCTCGGTCGGGTCAGGGAAATCGACGTGAATCTGTTGCAGTGGCAAAAACTCTCCTCCGGAAAGGCCTATTCCCTCCCCATGGAGAAGGCCATGAAGAAGGACCGAGACGCCCTGTGGGAATCATTCCTCGATCATTTCGACTACCGACGTCTGAAAAAATCCGCGCGCAAGGTTGAGAAAAAACTCGATAAACAAAAAGAGGCGCTGGAAGCGATCAATGAAGAGGCGCTCCGAGCTCAGGTCGCCCTGCTGGTCGATAAAATCCAAAGCGACTTCCGGGCCTATCAAAAAGGCTCCGCCTCGAAAAAACTGGACTGCATCCACCGGATCCGGATCGACGTGAAGCGGCTCCGTTACAGCGCCGAAGAGCTCGGTGCGATCATCGGAGACGGATTCTCGGCCGCCATCCCCTCCCTCAAGGCCATGCAATCAGACCTCGGCCGCTTGCACGATTGGGAAACGCTCCAAACCTATTTGACCGAACTCCTCAAGAAGGAAGAAGCGCATTGGGACCGCACGACGCGTTCCGGGGTCCAACGCGTGGCCGATCGCGCCGCTTCGAAATTCCAGGACGAGTGGCAAAAATGGATGTCGGCCTGGCCGGAGAGGCAAAAGCTTCTCAAAGGCCTGACGGAGGACCAGCTGTCATGAAATTGGGCATCTTGGACATCGGCACCAACTCCATCCACCTCATTTTGGTGGAACTGAGAAAGGACGCCTCGATCCAGGTGATCGACCGCGCCAAGGAAATCACGCGCCTCGGGGACACGAGCTTCCAGGAAGGCTATCTCTCAGAGGGTGCTCTTCATCGGGGGCTCGCGGCCATCCGCCGCTTCAAGAAGTTGGCCGAGATCCACGCCGTCAGCCGCATCAAGGCGGTGGCGACCAGCGCCGTGCGCGAGGCGGTGAACGGCGGCGACTTCATCGAAACGATCGAGCGGGAGACCGGCATCAAGGTGGACGTCATCACCGGCGAGGAAGAAGCGAGGCTCATCTACCTCGCGGTCAAGCATTCGATCCCTTTCGGCAAGAAGCCATCTTTGATCATCGACATCGGAGGCGGGAGCGTCGAAGCCATCATTGCCGACGAAAACGAGCTGAAAGAATCTTGGAGCCTCAAACTGGGAACCTTGAGACTGCGCGGAGAATTCCTCCATCACGACCCGCCGACCAAGAAAGAGCTTCAGAAAATGAGCTCTCTCATCCGCGAGACGCTCACCCCCGTGATCAAAAAATGTCGAAGTCTGGGTGTGGAGACCGTCGTCGGCACCTCGGGAACGATCATGAACCTCGCGACCATGGCCCATTGGCTGGACCAGTCTTCGCCCATCGAGATCCAAAACAATTTCCGGATCCGATCGCGCTTCCTCCAAGAGCTGTATGATCTCCTAGCCAATTCCGACCGCAAGGAGCGCCTGAAGATCAAAGGCATCGATCCAACTCGGGTGGAGATCATCATCCCGGGCAGCGCCGTCATTAAGGAGCTGTTGAACGAACTGGGCGTCGAGGACGTGATCCTTTGCGATGAGGCGATCCGGGAGGGTGTCGTCTACGACTTCTTGGCTCGGAACCGCACTAAGATCGAGATGGAGGAACAAATTCCGGACATCCGGCTTAGGAGCGTCATGCAGCTTGCGAAAAAATGCGACTTCGAAGAAGACCACGCCTCACATGTGACCCAATTGGTCTTATCGCTCTTCGACCAAACCAAGACCTTGCACGAATTGGGCCCGGAGGAACGAGAGCTTCTGCGCTATGCGTCCATTCTTCACGACATCGGCTACCACATCAATTACAAGAGGCATCACAAACACACCTACTATTTGATCAAGAACGGGGACCTGAACGGTTTTGAAGAAAGGGAGATCGAGCTGATCGCCAATATCGCGCGTTATCACTGCAAAGCACCCCCTCAAAAATCGCATGAAAACTGGCAACGCCTCTCCAGGGACGACCGGCGCGTCGTTTTGATCTGTTCGGCCCTTCTTCGCTTGTCCGACGGCCTCGACCGCAGCCATTTCGGCGTTATCAAGCAGGTCATTTGCCGGCCGAACGGAAAGCATTTAACCCTGGAGGTCATGGCGGCCAGCGATCCGGAGCTGGAGCTGTGGGCTGCCAATAAAAAGAAAGACCTCTTGGAAGAAACGTTCGGGAAG
Organism: uncultured Pseudomonadota bacterium; assembly: GCA_964637745.1. Taxonomy (GTDB): domain Bacteria; phylum UBA10199; class UBA10199; order JACPAL01; genus CAZWYB01. Next base: position 7,617 of record CAZWYB010000057.1, on the reverse strand, counting down.
AAGATCTTCTTTCAAGTGAGATCCAACAAACCGGCCGCCAAGCGGACGTTGAAACTGATCGCTCCGGCCAAGGCCGAAAAAAACGAAACGGCGAAAAAACAAGGGGAGGTCGCGCGCCATGTCTAGCTTTTTGGAACCCCACAACCTGCCCGGCAAACTCTTCATCGTCGAGGGCATCGACGGTTCGGGCAAAAGCACTCAGATCAAGCTCCTCCAGAAATGGCTGGAGGCTCAAGGCTACAGCGTCTTCTTTACCGAATGGAATTCATCCGACTTGGTGAAAGACACGACTAAGATGGGTAAAAAGAAAAAGTCGCTAACACCCACCACGTTCAGTCTCCTTCATGCGACCGACTTCGCGGACCGCCTTCTTTACTCGATCGTTCCGCCGCTCAAGGCCGGTATGATCGTCTTGGCCGACCGTTATGCCTTCACGGCCTTCGCCCGAGACGTCGCGCGCGGCGTCCATCCGAAGTGGGTCCGCAAGCTCTACAATTTCGCGATCCGCCCCGACATCAGCTTTTACTTCAAGGTCCCGATCAAGGTCGCCATCGAACGGCTGCTCCGCGCACGCGCCAAGATCAAGTACTACGAGGCGGGCATGGACTTGAGCCTTTCGAACGACATCGTCGACAGTTTTCGCATCTTCCAGGGTAATGTCCTGAAGGAATACGACAAGCTGGTCGACGAATACGGGCTGGCCGTCATCGACGCGACGCTCGACATCAACGAACAACAGGAGGCGGTGAGGGACGCCGTCAAGAAAGCCCTCGAAGGCTACAGCATCAAAAGGAGGACGCATGGCCGAAGGCAAAAAGTTTTTTGGCGACGGTTTGCCGTATCGTCCGGTCGGTAATCTGAAAGGCAAGCTGATCGCGATCGAGGGCACGGACGGCGTGGGCCGCTCCGAACAGGTACAGCTCCTGCGCGACTGGATCGAGCTCCAAGGCTACGCGGTCCTGGAGACCGGATGGACGCGGTCGAACCTCATGTCCCGCGCCATTGAAGCCGCCAAGGCCGGCAACATGCTCGACCGCATGACTTTCGGCCTCCTCTACGCGACCGATTTCGCCGACCGTCTGGAGAACCAGATCATCCCGGCCTTGGAGGCCGGCTTCGTCGTGCTCGCGGATCGTTACATCTATACGGCCTTCGCCCGCGACTGGACGAGGGGCAAGGACCGCCAATGGATCGAGGACGTCTTCGGCTTCGCCATCGTCCCCGATCTCGTCTGCTACCTCCGCATCGACATCGACAGCCTGATCCCGCGCGTGATCGAATCCGGCGGTATGAGCTATTGGGAATCGGGATGCGATCTCCACATGGGAGATGACCTCTACGAAAGTTTTAAGAAGTATCAGTCCCGAATGATCGAGGAGTTTGACAACATGGCCGAGCGGTTCAACTTCGAAGTCGTCGATGCGCGCCAACCGATCGAAGACATTCAAAGTCGTCTCCGCGAAAAGATTGCGCCCTTGCTGGAGAAGAAAAAGAAGGAAGAATCCCCCGTCAGGGCCGTGCGGGCCGTCGAAGATCCACTTTCACCGGGCGAGACGGGTTCATGAAACTCTATCTCATGCGCCATGCGGTCGCCGTTCCGCGGGGCACGCCGGGCTTCGACGAAGACGCGGACCGACCGCTCACGGACATCGGCCGAAAGAAGCTGGACTCGGTCTGCGGTGGCTTGAGCCATCTCAAGCCCAATTGGGATTTGATCCTGACAAGTTCCTATCTGCGAGCCAAGCAGACGGCGGCGGCCGTGGCGAATCATTTCGAAATGACCCACATGGTCCAGGAGGTCCCCATTCTGGCCCCCGGACACACGACCAAGCAGCTCGTCGCGGTTTTAAAGGACCTCCCGGCGGTCAAATCCCTCCTGCTCGTCGGCCACGAGCCATCTCTTTCCCAACATCTGTCCTGCTTTCTTTTCGGAACCCCGCGCGGACTCTTTATCTTCAAAAAGGCGGGCGTCGCCTGCCTGGAGTTCGAGCACACGCCCGAAGAGAGTCAAGGCGCCCTGGCCTGGATGATGGGCCCGGGCCAACTCCAGCGTCTAGGACGAAAAAAATAGGTTAAAAACGGCCCGAGAGTCCTCCGACGGCATCGAAACCGTGGGTGATCGGTTTGCCGTCCGGGATGGCCAAGATATAACGAGGCTCGAGGAAGAGCGTGAGGCTGCCGTTCAAGAACGGATAGGCGAGCCGGATGTTGGTTCTCCAAAAATCATCGAAGCCGCCGGTGGCGTTGCTCCGGAAGAGAAACTCCGTGCTCGTCTGAAAATAATCATTGATGGGAAAGGCGATCCTCGGTCCGAACCGGGCCCAGGTGAACCATGTGCCCGTGTCCGTCTCAAAAGTTCCGTAGGGTGAGCCGGCGGAGGCCTCGGGGATGGGGGCCTGCGGACAGTGAATATCCCCTGGAATGCATCCATTGACGATATGTCCAGTCGTCGGATCGGACTGATTGACCGTCGATCTCGTGTGAAGGTTGGTGTAGGTGATACCAAAACCCAAGCGGACGCCGAACTCGAACGGAAAATCGGGAACGGGTCGGACCATCGCGTGGACCTCGGGGATCAACTCCATGAAATAGGTCTGATTCGCGACGGCCGTCCCTCCCGTCACATCGGTGTAGGTGTTGCCGTCGAAACGACTGTTGCGTACGCCCGGAAAATGCGAACCCAGAATGGCATCACGGGAAAGCGACGAGGCCGGTTTATCGGTTCCTAAGAACTGATTATTCCACTCGAGTTGGAAGATGATCCGAAAATAGGGATTTACGCGGATAGATGGCCCCCCCAAGATTTGGAAACCAAACGTGTAAAAGGAGCCGAATGTTCCCGTTGCGCGCGGACCGCCACGGAGCGTCCAGGTAATGGGAGCCGAGGCGGCCGCCGTGGGCGCCGCTGGGGCTGGAGTCGCCGTTCCATTGCAAATCTGTTCCCGTTGCGGCGCGAGATCCGCAGGCACGTCCGGCAGGGACCGGAAGGCGGCCACGAAGCCCGGAGTCACGTCGACCGTTTGATTGTTCGGAAGGGTCAGCCGGGGGTGGGCCGGGTCGTGCAGATCGACTTGACCCTCCACCTGACTGTGATTGCTACCATCGACGACATCGATCATCGCCTTCCAATGGTCGTCCATGCAGTAGGCTCGTCTCGAGACCGGTGTGTAATCCGTCATAGAGTCTCCCCTTGGTTAAAAAGCAACGCGAGCCCTCTTCGCAAACCGCTCTCACGTGTTGCGAGTCTTTTCCGAAACTTCATTGTGAATTCAGCGTGTCTTGCCCGACTTCATCGAAATGTCACACAACTTTTCATCCCCCCGACAGAAGAAGGCGCGTGCTCACTCAGGGATCGGTGACCTTCATCGGCGGGGGTATCTCCACATTCGTCGCCGCCGCGCGCGCACAGGATCTTGGCTATCGGACGACCATCATCGCCGAGAACATCGGCGGCAATGCGGGGTCCGCCCGGACGTCGTCCGGCATGGTCTACCAAACGGGCTCGACGATACTCGCGTTAACCAATCCGCAGCGGATTGATCTCCTAAGAAATTGGGGCCTGCCGGTCGATCGAAACCATGAGATCCGGGCAGATCAATTTTACATCACGAGCGGCGACAACCCCCGTCAAGGCGAGTGGGTCACGGTTTCGGACAGGGCTCGCCGCTCCCAAAGCAAACGGGAACGGGCCTTCGCAAGGGAGCTCCAAAAGGCCATCGTTTTTTTCAAAAGGCATCTCCGCAATGAAAAGGGCCGCATCGGAAACTCCCTTCGGACGCTGCCCCCGCAGGCCTTTGAATTGGATGATATCTCCTTCCGCGACGTCCTCTCCCAGTTCCACCCGGATGTCGCCGATTTCATGAACTCAAACGTCAAGGCCGACCTGGGACAGGATACGTCCGCGATGTCGGGCTTGGCCGGCGTTCGGGATCAATGGGCCGATGTCATGGGTCGCCGCTTTTTGCTGGAGGGGGGCAACATCCAGATCGTCAAGGTCCTTCGATCCTACCTCGCCCAAAGGCAGCCGAAGGATTTTCTCCGGCGCGGGAAGGTCACCCACGTCACGCGGCAGGGCGACCGGGTCGCCGTGAGCTACGAAACGAGAAAGGGCGCCCGATTCGAGTCCGTCGAATCGGATTACGTGGTGGTGGGGGTTCCCTCCCATCAGGTTTCGAAAATCGTCGACGGCCTCCAAGCCCCCCATCGGAGCCTGTTCGACAATATGGCGGACCGAGGGGCTTATTTTCTGGTCAATTTTCGTCTGCCTGAAGTCGCAATCGATACCCACGTTTTTTCGATCATCCCGCACACCCAAGGGACCACGGACTTTGTCCTGACCAACGCGGCGGAAGACGCCTATTTACCCGTCAACAGCTCCGTCGAGTCGGTCATAACCGCCTACGTTCCGTTCACCCCTGACGAAAAAGACCGGGCCCGGCGTCCGAAGCCAGAGGTAATCCGAATGGTGAGGGACGACATGGTCGCCGTCCGGCCGGAATTAAGAAAATTTCTGGATAAAGCCATCAAGGACGGCGGACAGGGCACACATGTCACTTATTGGGATGAATCCATGTCATGTCCGAAACCCGGGCAATTGCGCGAACTCTACGCAGCAGGATTGCAACTAGGACCCAACATTTTTTACGCCCACTCCGACGCACAACACCCCTCCGCGCCTGGCGCCATTGAAGGAGGCTTGGAGGCCATGATGTTGGTGGAGAAGGCGAGGAAATCCAAACGCCTTAGATGACCGTTCCGTTCGCAGGCTGCATGCGCGAGATGGCGCGTTCCAAACGACCGAGCAGGCTTGCCGGCTCCCATTCTTTCTGCCTGACTGCAAGACGTTCAAAGATCTCCCGGCTGGCCTCCAAAAGTTCCGGAAGGGCCTGAATAACCTCCGCGTAGTGATTCTGGACCGTGGCGATCACCTCCCCACCCTCCTCCTTGATCACGCAGAGGTTGGAAAACTCGCGCATCGGTATCATTTGCCAATTTCTCATAATTTATCCCCCAAAGCCGATGGCACTTGAGCCCGTCGGGCGTGTCAAAATGATGATGAGTTTTCAAACTTTCTGTGGCATTCGAGGCCATGGAAAAAAATCAATTCTGGCTCATGAAGAGCGACGGCTATTTCATCGACGATCTTGCTCGCGACAAAAAAACTTTCTGGGACGGTGTCAGAAACTATCAGGCACGGAACTTCATGAGAGACCAAATGAAAATCGGCGACCTGGCGCTCTTTTATCATTCCAACGCGGATCCTTCGGGTATCGCAGGCATCGCGCGCATCTGCGCCAAGGCCCACGCGGATTTCACCGCCTGGGACCCCAAGGATAAGCACTACGACTCAAAATCGACGAAAGAAAACCCGATTTGGATGATGGTGGATGTGGAGTTTGTCGAAAAATTTCCCCATTTCGTGAGTCTCGATGATCTTCGTGGCGATCCGCACCTCAAGGACATGCTGGTGTTGAAACGTGGGATGAGGCTTTCGATCCAGCCCGTCACTCAGGAACATTTTGAGATCGTGAGGAAACGAGGCGTGACTCCAAAAGGCTAGCTCCGACGAAGAGGAGCGCCACCACGATCATGCTCGCCCCGGTCGGGAAGGAATAGAGGAAGGAAAGATAGTAGCCGAGCGGCGGGATGACGATCCCCAGAAATAGGGCCAATGCAAAGGAATCGCGGAGACCTCGTGAGGCCTTGAGAGCAATCCAGGGGGCCACGACCATGAGAGCGAAGACGGGCAGGCTCCCGATCGTCCTCATGGACACGGTGATCCCCAAGGTAAGCGTCAGATAAAGAAGGACCATCCAGGACCTTGTTTTCAGGCCACGGATCGCCATAAAGGCCGGATCCGCCGAGACGTACAGAAATTCACGCCGAAAAAGGACATGAAGGCCGACAATCACGACACCGGCCGCCGCAAGCACCGCCAGATCGTTGCCGGTCACCGCCACCGCACTGCCGAACAAAAGATTTTCGATGTCGTGTCGACCCTCACTGATCCGATCGCCGATGAAGATAATGAGTCCTGAGGCCGCGCAGTAGATCAATCCAATCAGGCTTTCGTCGGTCGTAGTCACCGAACGTCGCGTGGAGGCGAAGAGGAGCGCCGTCAAGGAGGCGAAGGCAAAACCGGAGGTCAGCGCCCACGGAGACCCGGTAAGAGAAATACCGAAAAATCCTGCGACGAAGAAGGCGAAGAAGATCCCCATCCCGGCTCCCTGGGAAATAGCGAGGCTGATGAAGACGATCCGATTGAGGAGCATGTACATTCCCAACAGCGCCGCAAGGAGGCCGCAGAGAAGACCTCCGGCGATGGGTTCGTACCAGAGCACCCAATCCTGGAAGAAGTGCCGCGTCTCTTCGGGCTTCAATCCCCAGCCAACGGCGATCAGAAGCGCCGTCACGAGGCTATAAAAAATGAATCTGGATCTCACCTTTCTCCTTATGGATGTGGAGCTTGGAGCCGTAGGCCTCGCTTAAGGCCTCCTGCGTCAGCACCTCGGACGACTTGCCGCACAGGGTCTTGTTCCGCCCCAACAAGATGATCCAATCGACTTGATTGGCCACCAAATTCAGGTCGTGCTCGACCAAAAAGAGCGAATAGGCGAATTTCGACTGCCATTCCTCAAAGAGCTGGCGCTGTTGGTGATGGAAGACGTAATCGAGAAAACTAAACGGTTCATCCATCAGCACGACCTGAGGACGGCTGATCAAGGCGCGCGCGATCAGGGCCCTCTGTCTCTGACCGCCGGATAGTTCCCGAACGAGCGTCCCGCGGCCTTCCGTAATCCCGAGCTCCGAGAGCGTCCGCACCGCCGCCTCCTCAAACGCACGGCCGGTGGAGCGAAAACGCGGCAGGCTCTCCGTCGCACCCATCTTCAAAAGATCGTTCACGGTCAACGGAAAGAGAGGGTCGATCTGGTTCTCCTGAGGGACATAACCGAAGCTCGTGTTCGGCCTCCAAGAACAAACGCCGGAAAGCGGTGGAATCAAACCCAAAAGCGTCTTGATGAATGTAGTCTTCCCCGACCCGTTCGCGCCGATGACTCCGACGCGCGCGGAGTCCGGAATTTCGAGGCTCATGGGGGATGAGAGGACCCGACCAGGATAACCCACGACCAGATCCTGAAGTTTTAAAAGGGTCTCCACCATCTTTTAAGACACCGCTTTCGCCACGCGACGGATGAGCTCATCGATCAAGTCGAAATACGACTTGATCCCCTCTTCGCCCACGTCCGTCGGGATCATGATTAAGGGAATATTCGTCTTTTGGGAAAGGTATTCGGGCAGCTTCTTCGGGTAAAAATTCTCCATGAGGATCGCCTTCACCTTGAGGCCGCCGACCTTGTCGATCAATTCGTCGACGTACCGCGAGCTCGGCGGAATGCCGGGCTTGGGTTCGACCGTCGCCACCGCGTCCAGGCCCGTCCAACCCGTGAAATAGCTCAGACTCTTGTGATAGGTGATCACCTGCTTGCCCTGGAACGACGCCGTCTGTGTCTTCCATTCGGCGATCTTTTGATTCAACTTGGAGACGAACCCCTTCAGCCGATCATTGTAATAGCCCTTCCCGGAGGGGTCGATCTCGGAGAGGTGTTGAACGATGTT
>CAZWYB010000056.1:0-13310 GCA_964637745.1 uncultured Pseudomonadota bacterium | reverse complement strand
TTGATTACGACGTCGTCAAGCTCCTTCGTGAAGATCGGGACCGCCGGTGATCGTTTATCTTGATTCCTCGACCATCCTGCGGCGCCTTTTGAACCAACCCGGAAGGCTTTCGGAATGGGGCCGCTGGGAGGAAGCCTCCACCAGCGAGATCACCAGGGTTGAGTGTTTGCGCAAGGCCGATCGGTTGCGGCTTCAGGGAAGTTTTAACGATAAGGAATTAGCGGCCTTCGTTCAGGAGATTGAGGAGGTGATTCGGCGGCTTTCGGAGATTGCCATAGGTCGCGCCGTCCTTCATCGAGCGGCACAGTCGTATCCCACAGTGGTTGGAACTTTGGATGCCATCCACCTGGCCTCGGCCTCTCTGTGGCGGGACCGTAATCAAAAGGAGATCGTCTTTCTCACTCATGATGCCCAACAAGGTTTGGCCGCACGCGCGATAGGAATCCGGAGTTTGGGCTTTGAAGAAGAGGGGACGGTGATCAGCTAAGGGTTACTCCTCCGGACGGACCAGTCTTGCGTCGGCGCGTTCGTGGTCCTTGCGCCGCGTTTGTCAGTGGGGAAAGACGGAAACGGCTCGGGGATGAAGGCATGATAAATCCGAAAGGCGGTGTGACGGACAAAGAAGTCGGTATTTCTCCACAATCTTCGAAGCTCCTTAGTCTCCTTTTCCCTTCCTTCAGAATCGAGTCTGGGAAATAAAGACGTGTAACCATCGACCGCACTCTCGCGGAGATACGGGTTGTAGTGGTTCCATAACCCCCGGAGGGCCTTGACCCCTTCGGCCGCCTCAAACGGGGTGGCTTGGAGCGCCAATTTCAGATAATAACGGATCTCCCGCTCGCGAAGGTGCGTGGAGCCCGGCAGGAACCGGCCGCGGAGGTACTTGGCCGTCTCTTCGATGTCCAGGGGTGTCAACTTAGGGAGCAATAAATCGAAAGCCTCCGTAACCCGCTTCCAGACTGCGGGATCCGGATCATCGAAAAGAGGCCAAAGTTCCCGGGCCTGTTTCGGCGCCTCCGCTGAAGGGAGACGAGGCAGTCGAGAGGATAGAGGCGTCTCATAGCCATCGTACGCCCATGGAAAATCCTTCCATCCGTCCCGTAAGAGTTCCTTGGCCTCTTCCCATATCGCCGCCGGCGGCAAATGGGGAAACAAGGCTCGGTAGACCCAATGGTTCGCCTGGTAGCACCAAAAATCGTTGCGGCAGAGCGCGCGAAGGTCCTTTGCTCCTTCGATCATTTCGGCCGCCCCCAGGAAGGGTATCAATGCGACATAACCCCTCATCAGGCTCCCGCAGCCCATTTCGCGCCATCTTGGCCACAGGATTCTCAGCGCCTTCGCCCCCTCGTCGACTTCATCGACAGGAAGGCGTGGGGCCAGCCGCGTGTAGGCGTCGATCGATTCGGAGTTGCAATATCCTCGGGGATCCGGCCAAGATTGTCGGAGGACCCGGGCCCCGTCCTCGAATTCTTCAGGTCGACCGAACAGGGTAAGATACGACTCGATGGCTCCCGCCTGAACGAAATAGTCGTGGTGATGCCACAAACCTCGAAGGGCCTTGGCGGCCAGCTCCGTCTTTCCGATATTTTGAATCCCATCTCCCATCGTCCCTTGTTTTCGCACCCTCTTCAGGGATGGTTGTGGGTTTTTGGTGACAACGACGGCCGGGATTCCCCGCAACAAAAGCGCCGAGGAGCCGAGTTTCCTTCCATGTCGCTTGCCACGTCACCGACCCTCCCTGGAATGGTTTTAATCCCGAAAGGAACATTCCGCATGGGTTCTCTAGACTTTGAAAATGCGAGGCCGGTACGAGAGGTTTTTGTCTCTCCCTTTTATCTCAAGACACACCTCGTCACAAATCAGGAGTTTGATTATTATCTCTGGAGGTATCGAGAGACGCCCGACGCCGTCTTCCTCCATCACCCCGATGGCCGTTCCTCGCTCATCGCCCGGGGCAGAGACGACGGAGAAAAATCGGGAAAGCAGGTTGCTTTGCAGCCGAATCTTTTTCGGACAAACGATCGTCACGATTTGGTCTCGATGATCTTGAAAGACTACGAGAAAGATCCCTTCTTGTTTGCCCCGACCGCGGCTTTCTTGGTTTTTGCCGTCGCTTGTCGGAGACAGGGTGATGATCCCTTCACCGCCTTGATCCAGACTCTCAGAGAGAAGAGAACGGCCATTGAGGTAAGAAGGGTCATTTCCCAGGGGTCGGAGAGGTTTCCTAAAAAATTCAATGGCCCGAGGAAACCGGTGGTCAGCATCAATTGGTATCAGGCATTTGCCTATGCCGCTGCGCAAACGGTCGGACCGAATCGGTGTATGAGACTCCCGACGGAGGCGGAGTGGGAGAGGGCCGCCCAAGGAGGGAGCGAGCATCGGTATGCGACGGCGACCGGTCAATTGGCCAGGGCATTGATTCACTCCGATCGTTGTTCGACGGCAGTAGTCGGATCATATCCGCCGAGCCCCTCTGGAGTTTATGATCTTGCGGGGAATGGCGATCAGTGGTGTTTGGATTGGTATCAAGACTCCTATGAGGGATTGCCGGATCGGGATCCGATCGGACCTGGAATGGGGAAGTATAAAGTTCTCCGAGGAGGTTCCTGGCGGAATTGGCCACACTATGCGCGGACGGAGTTCCGCTACGGTCTCTCACCGGCACACGTCGATGGGTTGATCGCTATCCGACTGGCGGCGGATCTTTAAGGGATTATTTTACAAAACCAGTCCAGAAGGAGAGGGGGCGAGCCGCGCTGAAGGAAGTTCCGTCAGGTTCCCCTCTGGCAATGACGAGCATAAATTTTTGATCCCACCGGGCATCACCGTCATTTGCGCATAATTCTCCCAAAAGCCAAACTTTCTGAGGCCTCGTTGTATCTGTGGGAATTTGTCCAAAAACCTTTTCAAGATCGGTTTGAGAGATCTGAAAAGAGTAGTGATCCGTTCCGCCGATCGGGAGATTTTGAATCTGAACCGGCAAGGCTTGTCCACCATCCGTGGGTTGGAATTGATACATCAGAGTGGCCTGGGTAGGCGCGGTGCCCGACACAATGGAGAATTGCCCCGAAATCTGTTGAAGATCCTCAAAGCCGACGAGGGAAATTTTCGAGGAGGATGCGGAAATGGGGGCGATGTCCGGTGCCTGATTGAAGAGGCCTGGATGTGCGATCATGTCGTCGCTCCACCAATCGACCGTAAATTGAGTCTTATCTCCTCCGCTTTTCTGGACAACGGAGGTATTTGGAAGAGCGGTTCGACGGGTCCGTCGGGCATCCCACGTTCAAAACGGCTGAGAAGGGTTTTGCAAAAGCTCGTTCTTGAACGAAGTCAGCCTTTTTAGGCAGTGATCGCGAAATCAGCGACCAAGGCTGCGAGACGGTTTCCTTCGAGGATAAAATGGAAACGGGAATGAGAGAGAGGATGAGAGGCAGCATAAATAGAAATTTGGATTTCATACCATCCCTCTCATCATGTATTAGATATGCAATCCTGATGCCAGGCGGAGGGTTTATATCTAATTCTAATATATTGATATTATTTAGTTTTACTAACTATTAGCCAGCAAGTTTCCTCAACTTGATAAATATTATCACTTTGAGAATTTGGCAAGAGATCTCTAAATTCTTTATTTCTTAACGAGACTCCGATACACATGCGGCCCCTGTGAACACGCTCATGCCCCCCAAGACTGCGAATAGCACTGACAGGGATCTGTCCGTGGCCACGCCCAACCAAGACATCATTGCCCGCACGCAACGAAACATCATGAACACCTACAACCGTCTTCCTGTCGCCTTGGTGAAGGGGAAGGGGAGTTATGCCTGGGATGCGGACGGCAAAAAGTATTTGGATTTTTTCTCCGGTCTTGCGGTGAACAACCTGGGTCACGCCCATCCTCGCGTGTTGTACGCCTTGTCTAAGCAGGCGCGCCTGCTCACGCACGTGAGCAACGTCTTTTATACCGAGCCTCAGTCGCGATTGGCGGAGTTGATTGTCAGGCACTCCTTCGGCGACAAGGTCTTTTTCTGCAATAGCGGCGCGGAGGCGAACGAAGGCGCCGTGAAGCTCGCTCGGAAGTACGCGAAGACGCACTTCGGTCCTGAAAAGTTTGAAGTCATCACGATGAAAAATTCGTTTCACGGACGGACACTCGCGATGATTACGGCGACGGGACAGGAAAAATATCAAAAAGGCTTCGAGCCCCTCATGCCCGGCTTTAAATATGCGGCGTTCGGGGATCTGGAGTCCCTCAAATCGGTCGTCAGTGACGCCACCTGTGCGGTTTTGATCGAGCCGATTCAAGGGGAGGGCGGCGTTCGGATGGCTTCGGCCGACTATTTCAAGGGCCTTCGCGATTTTTGTCGAGAACGGAAATTGCTGCTCATCTTCGATGAGGTCCAAACGGGCCTCGGCCGCACAGGCAAGCTCTTCGCCTATGAACATTTCGGGATCGAGCCGGACATCATGACATTGGCCAAGGCCCTGGCCTCCGGTTTACCCATCGGGGCGATCGTCGCCAAAGATTTTGTCGCCGAGGCCTTTCAACCCGGCGACCATGCCGCAACCTTCGGGGGCAATCCTTTGGTTACGGCCGTCGGCTGTGCAACGTTAGAAACAGTTCTTGAAGACGGTTTGGTGGAGGACGCCGTCAACCGCGGCGGAGAATTCATGGCGAAGCTCCGCCAACTGAAGAAGGAATGCCCGACGACCCAAGAGGTGAGGGGGCTGGGTTTGATGATCGCCGTGGATCTCGATCAGGACGCGAAACCCGTCGTTTTGAAATGTCTCGAGAAGGGACTGCTGATCAACGCTGTCCAGGAAAAGACCCTCCGCATCCTGCCGCCCTTGACCGTCAAGAAGAAGGAGATCGCGGAAGCCCTGAATATCCTCAAGGAGGTCCTGAAGGCATGAAAAAGGACCTCTTGTCTCTCTCGGAGCTGACGCCGGGGGACATCAAAAAACTATTCGCAAGGGCGGCCGTCTTAAAGAAGGCCAGAAAGGCGAGGAAGTCCATTCAGACTTTGAAAGGGAAGACGCTCGGCCTCATCTTCGAAAAGCCCTCAACGCGCACGAAGGTCTCCTTCGATGTCGCTATGTACGAGCTGGGAGGTCACACGGTTAATCTTGATTCGAACTCCAGCCAGCTCGGACGGGGAGAATCGCATGAAGATACCGGAAAGGTGCTTTCACGCTACGTCCATGGGCTCGTGATTCGTACCTTCGCCCAGGAAAGCGTCGAGGAACTTGCCCGGGCGGCTTCGATACCCGTCATCAATGGACTCTCGGACCTCTATCATCCCTGTCAGATCCTTACTGATCTTTTTACAATTCAAGAGGTTAAGAAGTCTTTTCTAAAGTGTTGTTTTGCCTATATTGGTGATGGGAACAATATGGCCAATACTTGGATTGTGGCGGCCAAGATCCTCGGTTTTCCTCTCCGGATTGCAACGCCGCCCGGTTTCGAGCCATCGAAAGAGATTGACACCCGAGGCTTTCAAAATATTGTCCTCACCCACGACGCGAAGGACGCGGTGAAGAACGCCGACGTCGTGAACACGGATACCTGGTTTTCTATGGGCCAGGAGATTTCCGAAGAGAAGAGGAAGGCCTTCGCGCCCTATCAGGTCAACGGGGCCTTGATGAGGAATGCGAAAAAGGACGCGATCGTTCTTCATTGCCTCCCGGCGCATCGGGGGGAGGAGATCACCGACGAGGTGATGGACGGGCCTCAGTCGAAGGTCTTTGATCAGGCGGAGAATCGCCTCCATGTTCAGAAGGCTATTTTGGAGATGCTGCTAAAATGAAAGCCAAAAAAGCAAAGAAAGCGAGTGCCCCCGTTGCTCCGCCGCCGACGATGGTGAGACCCAGTGAAGTGCGGTCCGTCGGGAGGGTAGTCGGGTCTCCTCCGCTTCATAAAATGAAGATCGTCTTGGCCTACTCGGGAGGTCTCGATACATCCGTGATGGTCCGATGGCTGATCGAAAACTATGACTGCGAGGTCATCGGTTTTTGCGCGGACGTGGGCCAGGAAGAGGATCTGGAGGCCGTTAAGATCAAGGCTGTTAAGACAGGTGCCTCGCGGTGCCATGTTGCGGACCTGAAGGAAGAGTTCGTCCGCGACTATGTCTTCCCCCTGCTGCGGGCCAATGCGATCTACGAAGGCACCTACATGCTGGGCACTTCGATCGCGCGTCCCCTGATTGCCAAGAAGCAAGTGGAAGTCGCCCTGAAAGAAGGAGCCGATGCGATCGCGCATGGTGCCACGGGGAAGGGGAACGACCAAGTCCGCTTCGAGTTGACCGCCTATGCGATCAAACCCGACATCAAGATCATCGCGCCCTGGAGGACCTGGGAACTCAAGTCGCGGACGGATTGTATCAATTACGCACAGAAATTCGGAATTCCCATCACCGCCACGAAGGCGAAACCTTACAGCTCGGACCGGAATCTTTTCCATATCAGCTACGAGGGCGGCATTCTGGAAGACCCGTGGCGCGAGCCGCCCAAGGATATCTTCGTCATGACCAAAGACCCCCTGGATGCGCCTACGACGCCGGCCTACGTCGAAATCTCCTATGAAAGAGGCAATCCCGTGGCCTTGAACGGCAGCCGGCTCTCCCCGGCGACCCTCTTGGCAAAACTCAACCGGATTGCAGGGGAAAACGGGGTCGGGCGCGTGGACGTGGTGGAAAACCGCTATGTCGGGATGAAGAGCCGCGGCGTTTATGAAACCCCCGGAGGAACGGTTCTCCACACGGCGCATCGGGCCCTCGAAGGTCTGACTATGGACCGCGAGGTCATGCACCTCCGGGATTCGCTTATTCCACGCTATGCGGAGCTCGTCTACTACGGCTACTGGTTCGCACCCGAGCGCGAGACGCTCCAAAAGCTGATGGACGACGCCCAAACGCACGTCACCGGCACCGTCCGGCTCAAGCTTTATAAGGGGAATTGCATCGTCGTCGGGAGAAAGTCCCCCAAATCTCTTTTCCTCAAGGACTACGCCACCTTCGAGCAGGAATCGGTCTACAACCAGAAGGATGCGGAAGGCTTTATCAAGCTGAACGCCCTTCGCCTCAAGATCAAGCGCCTGGCCCAGAATTAAGCCGGCTTCAGTTTGCTGATTTTATGGCGCCTTGCTGAAACCTTAGGCGGTTTTTGGGGCTGCTTTTTAAACAGCTTGGACAAAATCTCGATTAATTTCGATAAACTCGTGACCGTCACCACATCGAGCATAACGACCTCCCAAGTCTCTATTCATTTTTCGTGCCAGGTTGATGCGTGGAGCGTCTTTCTTTGATGCCGCTTGACGTCGCGTGTTCAAAATTCTAGATTTCCCCGCCTGATTTTTGATCAAGGGAAAGAGAAAAATTCATGAACAAATACCGCTTGTTTGCACCGGGCCCCACGCCCGTATCGGAAGAGACGTCGCTGGCGATGGCCCAGCCGATCATCCATCACCGGACCGAGCCCTTTGAGAAGGTCGTCGCCGAGGTTCGAGAGGGCCTCAAGTGGCTCTTTCAGACCAAGAGTGAAGTCTTGATCCTCGCCGCTTCGGGGACCGGAGCCATGGAAGGGGCGATCGTCAATACGCTCTCAAAAGGGGACAAGGTCATCGTCGTCGACGGAGGAAAATTCGGCGAGCGCTGGTGGAAGATCTGCAAGGCCTACGGTGTCGAGGCGGACGTCATCAAGGTGGAATGGGGACAGGCCGTCGACCCCAAGGAAATCAAGCAGAGGCTCGATAAGAGCGGATATAAGGCCGTCTTTGTCCAGGCCTCGGAAAGCTCGACGGGGACCTATCATCCGATCGAAGAGATCGCCAATCTCGTCAAGGCCAAGGGGGACTGCCTTTTTGTCGTCGACGCCATCTCGGCCTTGGGGGCCGTCGATCTGCCCATGGATAAGTGGGGCATAGACGTCCTGATCACGGGATCGCAAAAGGCCTTGGGCTTGCCTCCGGGGCTGGCGATGGTCGGGGTCTCGGACAAGGCCTGGAAATTCGCCGAGACGTCGAATCTCCCCAAGTTCTATTTCGATTTTAAGCGGGAGAAGAAAAACATCGAAATCAACACGACCGCCTTCACGCCGGCCATCAGCCTGATCATTGGGCTCGCTCAGGTATTGAGAGAGTTCAAAAAAGAGGGCTTGGACAATCTCTTCAAACGCCATGCGCGTCTGGCGGAGGCGACGCGCCAGGCGATGAAGGCCTTGGGATTACGGCTCTACTCGAGCTCGCCGGTCAACTCGCTCACGGCCGCCTGTGCCCCCGAGGGGATCGACGCCCAGAAGATATTCAAGATCCTGCAGACGAAGTACAACATGACGATCGCCGGCGGCCAAGACGCGGCGAAGGGGAAAATTTTCCGGATCGCCCATTTGGGATACTACGACGACTTGGACGTCGTCACGGTCGTCGCAGCGGTCGAATGGGCCTTGGCGGAATTGGGTCACAAGTTTACGATGGGCAGCGGCGTGGGCGCCGCGATGAAGGTCTTACGGGGGCAAAATGCCTAAAATCCTCGTCAGCGATAAATTGTCGGATCAAGGGCTCGCGATCTTGAAAGAGGCGAAGGGGTTGGAGGTCGTCGTTAAGACTGGTCTGCCGCCGGACGAATTAAAAAAGGAAATCGGCGCCTATGATGGGCTCATTATCCGCAGCGCCACGAAGGTGACGAAAGAAATCGCGGAAGCCGGCACCAACCTCAAAGTGATTGGGCGCGCCGGAATCGGCGTCGACAATGTCGACCTGGAGGCGGCGACCAAGAAGGGCATCGTCGTCATGAACACACCGTCGGGGAACGCCACGACCACGGCCGAGCACGCTGTTGCGATGATGTTCGCCATTTCCCGTCAGATTCCTCAGGCGACAGGATCGATCCGCGGCGGCAAATGGGAGAAGAATAAATTCCTGGGACGCGAACTGACGAACAAATTCCTGGGCGTAGTCGGAGTCGGCAACATCGGACGCATCGTCGTGGACCGCGCCCTGGGCCTCAAAATGCGCGTTTTGGGTTACGATCCCTTCCTCTCCAAGGAGGCCGCCGAGAAACTGGGGATCGAGCTGGTGGATCTGCCGGATCTCTTCAAACGCTCGGATTACATCACGGTCCACGTCCCACTGATGGAGAAGACGAAGGGCCTGATCGACAAGGCGGCCTTTCAACAGATGAAGAAGGGGGTCTTCATCATCAATTGCGCCCGCGGAGGCATCGTGAACGAAAAGGACCTCGAGTGGGCGATTAAGGAAGGCATCGTCGGCGGCGCCGCTTTGGACGTCTTCGAGCAGGAGCCGCCGCCGCCGGATCATCCGCTTCTGAAGCTGGACCAGGTCATTTTCACGCCTCATTTGGGGGCGGCGACCAGCGAGGCTCAGGAAAATGTGGCCATCGAAGTGGCGGAACAGGTCGCGGATTTCTTTTCAACGGGCACGATCCGGAACGCCGTCAATTTCCCCTCGATGAGCGGGGAGATGCTGAAAACGCTTCAGCCCTACATCCTCTTGGCGGAGAAGTTGGGATCCCTCCAAGGCCAGTTGACGACGAAGCTGCCTTCGGAGGTCTTGATCGAATACCGGGGCGAGATTAACGCCTACAATTTGGCGCCGGTCACGCAGTCCCTGTTGAAAGGACTTTTGACGCCGATGGCCGACGACGTTTCGGTCAATTATGTCAATGCCGCCGTCATCGCCAAAGAGAAGGGGCTCAAGGTTGTCGAGTCCAAGGTGAGAGGGAACGAGGATTTCGTCAGTCTCATCAGCGTAACCCTCAAAAACGGCTCAGAGAGCCGGCGGATCTCCGGAACGATCTTCGGCAAGACGAATCCCCGTATCGTTCAGATCAATGATTTTTATCTTGAAGCCCTCCCGGAAGGGACCATTCTTGTGATTCACAACCACGACAAGCCCGGTGTCATCGGGGCGATCGGCACGTTTTTGGGCAAGAGCAACATCAATATCTCCCGCATGCAGCTGGGGTTGGAGAAGGGCAAGGCGGAGGCGATCGCTCTCTATAACGTGGAAGGCGACGTCACGCCCAAGATCGTGGCGGAGTTGGAGAAGTTGCCGAATATTATTTCGGTGAAGAAGGTCGTTCTGTAATGGCGAACATTGTAATTGTCGGCGCGCAGTGGGGCGATGAAGGTAAGGGCAAGGTCGTCGATGTTTTTACAGAATTCGCCGACGTCGTCGCACGCTTCCAGGGCGGCAATAACGCCGGCCACACACTGGTCGTCAACGGCGAGAAGACGATCCTTCATCTGATTCCCTCGGGAATCTTGAACAAGGGCGTGCGTTGCGTGATCGGCAACGGCGTCGTCATCGATCCCGAAGTCTGCCTGGACGAAATTCGAAAGCTCAAATCCAAAGGTCTTCTGCGGAAGGATGACGATCTCTCCATCAGCGAAACGGCGCATGTCATCCTTCCCTATCACAAACGGATCGACATCCTGCGTGAGGAGCGGAAGGGCGCCGGAAAGATCGGCACGACGGGCCGAGGGATCGGTCCGGCCTATGAAGACAAGATGGCGCGCATGGGCATCCGCATGGGCGACCTCATCGTGCCCGAGCTCCTCCGAAAGCGCCTGGAGGCCGTCCTTCCGGAAAAGAACGAGTACATCGAGAAAATCTTAAGCGGGAAGGGCTTCGGATTCGAAGAAATTTACGGCGCCTACGAGTCTTTCGGTCGCGAGCTCGCGCGTTATGTAAAGAATACGGAGATCCTGCTGCGCGACGTGAACAGAAAAAAGAAAAATATCCTGTTCGAGGGTGCCCAGGGGACGTCTTTGGATGTCGATCATGGGACCTATCCGTTCGTCACCTCGTCCAACACCGTCGCTGGCAACGCCTGTTGCGGATCGGGCATCGGGCCGACGGAGATCGACGGCGTGGTCGGCATTACCAAGGCCTACACGACGCGCGTCGGAAGCGGGCCTTTTCCGACGGAATTAAGCGATGCCGTCGGCGAGCATTTGAGGAACGAAGGGGCCGAGTTCGGCTCAACGACGGGCCGTCCGCGACGCTGTGGGTGGCTTGATTTGGTCGTCCTTCGGCATGCCGTCCGCGTGAATGGTCTCACGGGCTTGGTCGTTACGAAGCTCGACATCCTCTCCGGCCTCAAAGATCTGAAGGTCTGCATGGCCTACACGTATCGCGGAAAGACTCTGAAAGAGTTTCCCGCGTCGATCGACGTCCTGAATGAGTGCGAGCCCATCTATGAAACCTTAAAAGGGTGGGGCGACAAACTTTCGGGGGTTAAGAGGCTCACTCAATTGCCGTCCACGGCGCAGCGTTATTTGAAGAGGATTGAAAAGGATCTGGGTGTACCCATCATTATCGTGTCGGTCGGGCCTTCGCGGGACGAGCATATTTTTCTGAAAAATCCGTTTAAAAGATAGCTGCCGTCAATCCATCATCTTACGCTTCCGGGATCATCCACGTTGGGTAGGATGCCGCCGTCAACCGACTTCCGATATTGATCCGGCTTACTCTTTTTCAGAATCTGACTCACAAGAACGAGATTTCCGTCCTCCAGCGCATCGGCGCCTTCCTTCGTCAGGTAGGCCTCCGCCTCCTGGCGGCTCACGAACATGGCCTTGGTCAGAATTTTTGGCTGATTTGGTCCTTTGGCCTTTCCCCAGTCGGCTAGGGCGTCCATTCCCGCCTTACCGAGTATCCATTTGGAGTTATCCGGTGTCACGGGAGCAGCCGCCGTTGTTGCCGTCGTATTATTGTTCGGTGGGGTTGGAGGGTTCGGAGTTGTCGGTGCCTGCGGCTGCGGCGTCGATCCGGAGGGTTTGGCCGGCGCGGCCGGTTGCTGCCCGGAAGAGGACCCGCCAAAGGCGGCCGCGATGCCGCATGCAAGGACCCCCGCTAGGGCGATGGCGTTGATTCCGGTCGTCGCCGATGCCATGGGCTGAGGCCTTGGAGTGAACTTGATGTTCCTAGGTGCCCTGATTGAGGCCTGTTCTGAGGCGATTTGACCCAGTGCCGCCGCCGTTTGTCCGTTCAGGTTAGCTAGGGCGTTGCCCACGTCCGCTGCCACATTCATCGTAGGCAGGGATGTGTCCATAGGAACGCTGCCTGGATAAGGGACGTATCCGGTCTTAAAGCTCATACCCTTACGGGTTGAGCAAGCGAGATGCCACATTTCAACATCTTGAATTTAAATAATTATTTCAGGTAGGATCACAGGAATTGCACTGAGTGTGCGAGGACTGAAGTCCCGGATAAAGCACAAGCTGAGCTAAGAAGCGTCGCCCTTTTTCGAGGCCCATAGAACCTGCCGGCAGATTCCACGAAAGATCCTGACCTCCCGTTCGTTCATTTGCGTCCGTCCGAAGAGCTGGCGGATCGTCCGCATCATGTGAAAACCGTTTCGTTCATGCAGAAAACCGATTGCGGTCAGCGTCTTTTCCAAATGGGCGAACATCCCCTCGATCTCCTCGACGGAGGCCGGCGCGAAGGATTTTCCTTCCTCTTGAGGGAGTGGCATTTCCAGCAACTGACGCAGTTGGTAAGAAACGACGGCCACCGATTGGGCCAGATTGAGCGACGGAAAATCGGGATTGGAGGGAATCATCGTCACGAGATTGCAGACGGCCAGCTCCTTGTTGGTCATTCCTCTTTCTTCGGCTCCGAAGAGAACGCCTATCTTTTGCCCCAGAGGAAGTTTCGTCTCGATTTCCGGAAGTGTGACGAAATCGCGCCGGTATTTTCCCGTCCGGCGGCTGGTCCCCACGAGATAGCGAAGCCCTTTCGTCGCTTCCTCCAAGGTGTCGAAGACCTTGGCTTTCTTCAGGAGGTCCGCAGCCCCGACGGCGAGTCTCAAGGCCTCGGGATGTGTCGGCAGAACGGATGGACGTACCAAATGAAGTTTAAAGAACCCCATATTCTTCAAGACGCGGGCCGTCGAGCCGATGTTGCCGCCATAGCGCGGCTTAACCAAAATAAAGGTTATATCTTGTGCGCGTAGGGCCTTTGTCATAGGAAAATGGCCATGAAAGACATTGTTTGGCGACCCTACGGCGATTACATCGAAAAAAGCAACATCACGCGTTTCATGAGGAAGCATGGGATTTCGGATTACGAGAGTCTCGTAAAGAAGTGCTCCTGGGACATCGAATGGTTCTGGGACGCGGCGTTGAAGGATTTGGGCGTCGAATGGTATCAACCTTATACGAAGGTCGTGGAAGGCGGTCTGCCCTGGGCCAAGTGGTTTATCGGGGGAAAGCTCAATCCCATCCATAAAGTTTTGGACCGCCATCCGCCGGCCGCTCACGACCCTGGTCGTCGTCCTGGCGGCGTGGGA
>CAZWYB010000055.1:0-13409 GCA_964637745.1 uncultured Pseudomonadota bacterium | reverse complement strand
GGGGGAAATTGCGGTCAGGTTGGACGTGAAGGCCCTCCCGTTCGAGGCTTATGTCGATCAGGTTTTCCGTGACAGCGCCTTCGACGCCAACATCGTGAGCATCGTGACGCGTTCCCTCTACGACAGCAACTTCACCTACTGGCATTCCAGCCAAATCAAGGACGGGCTCAATTTTTCCTCCTACCGGGATCCGGAGGCCGATCGCCTGCTGGATCAAGCCCGGCTGGACCTCGACCCGGAGAAACGAAAGGCCGCTTTTCAAGCGTTTCAAAAGATCATCCACGACGACCCGCCCGGCGTCTTTCTCTTCTGGCGCGACATGCCGATCGCCCTCCATAGGAGGTTCCATGACGTGCCGGAGCATCGGATGGAAAGCTTGAGGGATTTGGTGAAGGTTTGGGAGGAGCATTAAATTTATTCGATGGGCACATGATACCCCGTCATTTCCATCAACAGCCGCCAATAGCTGATCGACGGGACGTCCCTGACTTCTCGGATGCGGGGCAGGAAGGCGAACGATAGGACCAACCGCGCCGATCCGGAAACCAAGAAGAGGAGAAGGAACGGATGGCCGCCCGCGGGAGCGAGCCAAAGGATCAGTCCGCCGATGACCGATCCCGTCACGATCCCGATTCCCGTCAGCACCTGATAGTAGGCCGCGCTCCGCGTGCGCTCGTGAGCGCCTGTGCTGTCGAGAATGAAGTTGAAACTGCAAAGCTCGAAACCCGCGAAACCGGCGCCCGCCACGAGCTGGATGGCGAGCAGGTAATAATAGTTGGTCGAAATCATCCAAAGGAACGGCGGGAGGCAAAAGAGGAGGCCGGAGACGACCAAGAGTTTGCGCGTCCCGTACCGGTCGGAGAGCCGTCCCCAAAGCGGGAGCGTGAGGAATTTGCAGCCGATCATCATCGCCAGGATCGTCATGAATTGCAGGTACGAGAACTTCAATCCGTCGAGCATGTATTGAGCGAAATACGGAGCCGAAATGTTCAAGGCCGCGGCGAAGAGGGCGGTATAAAGAACGAAAAGCCCGAAGTTGTGCCGGTGCATTTTCCGCGTGAATTGGAGAAAGGAGAGAGGTTTTTCCTTTTCTGGGGAAATCGGGAAGTCGGAATGAAGTTGCAGGAACGAGAGGGAGACGAACCGGGCGGCGATGGCCAGTCCGAAGAGGAGGATGAACCCCTTCAGCTTGTCTTGACGGGACGCCTCCAAAATCATCCCGCCGCCGACCAGGGCGAGGAAGGTGACGATTTGAATGAGGCCGTTCCGCCGCCCAAAATAGCGTCCGCGCTGGTGGGCGGGGACCATGTCTCCCAGCCAGCTTTGCCAGGCGGGGTTGGCGATCATCGCCGCGACCCAATACAGCATGCAGGCGGCTCCCAGAAACCAGAGAGGATGCTTTGGAATCGCAGGGGTCGACGTCATAAGGAAGAGACATCCGATCTGTAGAAGGACCGCCCGCAGGATGAATTTTTTTCTGGAATGAAAGCGGTCCTGCAGACGGACCGTCGTCAGCTGGGAGATCGAACCCGCCAATTGGGGTAAGGTCACGATGAGCCCCAGGGACAAGTCCGAAGCTCCCAGAAAGATGGCGAACGGAGGCAGGTAGAGTTCCGCCAACCCGACCATGACGGACCAGAAGCCGCCGTCCCAGAGGGAATAGCGGAGGGTCTTGCGGGTTTCGTCTTCGGAAGGTTTCTGCGTCAGAGAAGTGGAATTATAAACGGAGTTCCGTTACACTTCAAACTCTTCATGAAAATGAGGATCTCGACCAAGCTGATGATGCTCCTTCTGCTGGCGGCCCTTCTTCCGCTGGCCGTTTTCGGGGCCGTCTCTCTCTGGCAGGTGAGGGCGGCGACGGTCAGGTCGGTCACCGAAGGGAACGCCAACGTTAGCCGTCGGGCGGCCGAAGAGATCGATCAATACGTCCGCAACGCCCTGACGATCCTCCAATCCACCGCCGAAAATATGAGCCACGCCGATCTTCAAGATTGGCAGCGCGAAAGGATTTTGAAGAACTACATCAACCGGTTCGACGAATTCAACGTCCTCTCCATCCGAGATCCGAACGGCCGCCTCGTGGCGACATCGGCCCTGGAGGCAAAGCCTCTCTCTCCCGTTGAAGAAAAGATCTTTCGGGAGGCCCTGACGAAGACGGAAGGTCCCACTCTTTCATCGGTCTTCATCAAAGACGATTTGACGCCCGCCATGGCCGTCGGAATTTCCATACGGCGTCTGACGGAAGTGAGCGGCGTGCTCCTGGCGGAATTGAATCTCCTGCACATGTGGTACTTGGTGGACAGCATCAAGATCGGAAAACAGGGCATTCTGCACGTGTTGGATCCGGAAAACCGTTTCATCGCCACGGGAGACGGGGCGCGAAAGAAAGAAGTTTTTCAAGAAACGTCTTATGAACCGGCTCGGGTTCTGCCCGAGATCCTGGAGCCGAGCGGCAAGGTTTTCGTCAACCCCATGGGCGTCCAGGTGCTGGCCGTAGGGACCCGTCTTCAGCCGCCGCTCCGGTGGACGGTCATCGTTTCGCAGCCGACGTCCGAGGCCTATGCCTTGGCGACGCGCATCAGTTACGTGCTCGCGGGTGTCACTGTTCTGATGATTTTGATCGCTCTGGCGTTCGGCTATTGGGGAGGGAAGCAAAACGTCGTCGATCCGATCCGAAGCCTCATGCTGGCGACTCAGGAGCTCGCGCGCGGGAATTTGGAATACCGGGTCGCCGTCGACACGGGAGACGAGTTCGCCCTGCTGGGAGACGCCTTCAACCGGATGGCGGTTCGCTTGAAGGAAGTGCAGGCAAGGCTGATCCAAGAAGAGAGGCATGCGCTGTTCGGCCGCATCGCATCCGGGCTGGCTCATGATCTCAAGCATCCGTTCCAGGCGATCGAAAACGTCAGTCGTCTGATGGAAAAGATGTACGACGACGCCGGATTTCGAGAAACGTTCCGTAAGACCGTGGAGAGGGAATTCGGCAAAGTCGATCTCTTTCTCCAGAACCTGCACAACTTGACCCATGAGATCCCTTATCGTCCCTTGCCGCTTTCTCTGGTCCATGTGGTCCGGGACGCCTGGGAGACTTTTGAAATCGAGGCCAAGAAACAGGGGATCGGAAGTGAGCTTCGTTTGCCCGAAGTCGACGCGCGCATCGAGGGCGACCGCGTCGCCTTGAACCGCGTTCTTTCCAATCTCATCTCCAACGCCATTCAGGCCATGAGCGCCGGCGGGAAGCTCACTCTCTCGGCGTCGGTGTATGATACCCGGGCGATCATTGAAGTGAAGGACACGGGCATGGGCATTCCGCCCGAAAGGATTTCCAAGCTCTTCGATGATTTCGTGACGACCAAGCGCCGCGGGCTCGGATTGGGGCTCGCCATCACCCGGAAGATCGTGGAACAGCACCAGGGGCAGATCGATGTTCAAAGTCGAGTCGGCGAAGGGACGGTCTTCACGATCCGTCTTCCCCTGGCCAAGGAGGATGCAAAGGTCGCGGTATAAAAACTCTCTCTCCCGCGGCGAAGTTTTATCCGAACCCTTCAGGCCCTCAAAAGACCCTCAAAAAATAGAGCATTAATTTCAAGAGGTTGGAAATGGGGGGCTCTTCCGTCTCTTGGCATCATTTTTGAATAAAGGGAGGTATGGGCGATCTCTTCGAAATATCGCACATCGGCCAATACCGTGTCTTCTATGAGAAGAATCGGGACAGCCAGCAGCGTTGGTATTACAGCGCCTATGTGCAATTGCCGGCCTTCAACCAGATCATCCTGGATGATCGTATCCTTCCTCGTTTGAAGCATCGTCTGGCTACGATCCTGGATTTCCGGCGGGACATGGCGGAAGCGCTTTAACGGCGCGTTTCGCGCTCAGTACTCCGTACGGTTGCCGAGCGATTTGGCGAGCGTCTTGGCGTCGGTGTATTCCAGCGTTCCTCCGACGGGCACTCCCGAAGCGATGCGCGTGGTTTTTAGCGAAAAAGGCTCGAGGGCCTTCTTCAGAAAGAGGGCCGTCGCCTCGCCCTCCGGATTGGGGTTCGTGGCGAGGATGACTTCCCGCACGTCTCCTTCCCGGATCCTCTGAACGAGGGATTTCACGCGGATGTCTTCCGGTCCGACTCCATCCAACGGCGAGAGGGCCCCGTGCAGGACATGATAGAGACCCCGGTATTCCCCTGTCTTCTCCATCATCAGAAGGTCCACGGGTTCCTGCACCACGCAGATCACTTTCGCGTCCCGGTTTTGATTCTGGCAAATGCGGCAGAGCGACTCTTCGGTCAAATTCTGGCAGATCTTGCAAAAGCGAACGCGTTCCCGGACGACATTCAAGGCCTCGCTCAACTCAAGAGCCAGGCCCTTTGTGTCCCGGATAATGAAGAGGGCGAGCCGCATGGCGGATTTTTCGCCGATCCCCGGAAGTCGCGTTAAGGCGGCGACGAGCCGGTCGATTGGATTAATGGATGGATGGACGGAATCGCTCACGGCGTTCCCTTTTGCGGACCCATGACGTTGCGCGGCCCGAAGATGGAAATGGCGTCGTCGACGATATTTTTCGCGCCTCCCTCGGTTTTCGGATCCGACCATTCATAGCGGATGACCAGGGTGCGCCCGAAAAATTCCTGGAGGTAAAACTTGAGGGACGATTCCCGTTCGGGCTCTTTCAGCAGGTCGACGCTCATCGACTTCGGGGGGTAACGCAACATCACGTCCGTGTCCGTGAGGCTTGCCAAGGCGCCTTGCTCGACCAAGGCCGCCAGCCGCGGTGATTTGGAGCGAAGATGCGCGAGGAAATCGGGCCACGTCGCACCCGCTTTCGCCTTTGTCGGAGCTGGAGGAACAGAATCGACAACCGGCGTCTGACGAGGGGGCGGCACGGAGCGGACCGGTGGCGGTTGTGTTGATGCCGGGCGTATAGCCGGAGCTGCGGTCGCAGTACCCGTGATAGATTCTAAGATTTCGTCGAGGGATCGTAAGCTCTCCCAGGAAACCAACCGCAGGAGGAGCACGTCCAAAAGCACTTTCGGCAGGGGAGAGCGCAGGAGATCCTGAACGCCCTTTTGGAGCATACGGAAGAGACGGTCCAAATCCTGGGGAGACGCCCCTTGTGCGAGTGAGGCGAGCTCCTTCACGTCTTCGACGGGAAGATCGAACAAAACGGCCTCCTGCGTGACCTGGGAGACGAGGAGGTGACGTAGATGCTCCAGGAGATCGAAAGAAAGCTTTTTGGGCTCGACGCCCGCCAAAGACGCCTCTTCGGCGATCTTCAACACGCGCACGGCGTCCTTCTTGAGGATCGCTTCAAGAATCCCCCTCACGAAACCCAGGGTGGAAACGCCCAAGACCTCTTCCACCGCGGCCGACGTGATCTTTCCGCCGCCGAACGCGATGATCTGGTCCATCAAACTCAAGGCGTCCCTTAATCCCCCTTCCGCCTCCCGCGCCATTTGATAGAGGGCGCCTTCCTCCGCGGGAATTTTTTCCGCCGCGGCGATCTTCTTTAAATGGGCGGCTGTGACGGCGCGCGGGATCGGCCGCAGATCGAAGCGAAGGACGCGCGACAGGACCGTCGCGGGGACCTTTTGCGGATCCGTCGTGGCAAAAAGGAAGATCGCGTGAGCGGGAGGCTCCTCCAAGGTTTTGAGCAGGGCGTTGAAGGCGGCCGTCGAGAGCATATGGACTTCGTCGATGATGTAGATCTTGTAGCGTCCACCGGGAGGGAGGTACCGGATTCGTTCCCGAAGGTCGCGGACGTCTTCGACGGATGTGTTGGAGGCCCCGTCGATTTCGATCACGGAAAGGGACCGTCCTTCAGTGATTTCCAGGCAGGAGGTACATTGATTGCAGGGATTCGGCGCCGGGCTTTCTCCTTTCTGACAATTGAGGGCCTTTGCGAAGATCCGGGCGAGTGAGGTCTTTCCGATCCCTCGCGGTCCCGTGAAGAGATAGGCGTGATGCAGTCTCTTTTCGGTCAGGGCGTTTTTGAGGATCTGGACGGTCGTCTCCTGGCCGATGACGGTGTCAAAGTCTTGGGGGCGGTATTTTCTCGCTAGCGCTTGCGACATATTCTTTACAGGATAATTTGGCATTGCTACAGCTTTTAAATGCGCGAGGTCAAGGTCGTTGCTCTCCTTTTGGGGCTCTTTCTTTTAATTTGGATCGTCCGAAAGCTGGGAGTCAAGGAGTTGGAAACGGGCTTTCGTACCTTGGGTTGGAGGCTCTTAGTCCCGGTCGCGCTTGTTTTTCCGTGCTATCTCCTCTACACGCTCTCCTGGAAACTTTTCCTTCAGCGCTTCGACGGCCATCACATCCCCTTTTGGAATCTCTTCCGCATCAAGGTGTCCGGCGAGGCGGCCAATACGTTGACGCCCTTAAATTTCGCCGGCGGAGATCCCGTGCGCGTCTGGCTTCTCTCCAAGACGATTCCTCTCTCCATCAGCGGGGCCTCCGTCGTCGTGGACCGCACCCTTCAGATCATGGCGATCGTCGTCCTAATCTTCTTCGGCAACATGGCGGCGCTTCTGAAGCTCGACCTGCCCGTTTACGCAAAATCGATCTTGGGAGGCGTCGCCGCGTTTCTTCTCCTTTTCATCAGTCTCTTCACCTATTATCAAACCCGAGGGCTCTTCCAAAAGCTCTCGCGTCTCGCCAAAAAACTCCGTCTGAGGAATTTTTCCGATCACACGTTGAAAAAGATCGAAGAATTGGACGCGCACGTTTTGGACTTCTACCGCCAGGACCGAGCCCTTTTCTTAGGATGCTTTCTCCTGCACGTGTCGGCGCGTTTCATCGGCATCTGGGAGATTTATCTTTTGGCCCATTTTCTTGGGGTTCCGATGGATTTCTGGGGGGCGCTCTTTTTTTCGGCCGTCATCCCCATCACGAATATGGTCGGGAGCCTCGTGCCCGGGAATTTAGGCGTCCTCGAAGGCGTCGTCAGCTCCCTCTTTTTGGCCCTTCATTGGAATCCGGCGGATGGCGTCGTGCTTCAGATCGCACGCCGGGTGAGGTCCTTCCTCTGGATCGTCGTGGGCCTCATCTTCATCGCGATCTTCAAGGCGAAGAATAAAGAGGAAACGACGGTTAGCGAAAAAACACCAGCGTGATGATCAGGAAGAGGGGAATCAAGACCCGCATCGCGTATCCCATGTAACCGAAAAAGGACGGCGTCTTGAAACCGGCATGGTCGGCGATGGCCTTGACCATGAAATTAGGGCCGTTCCCGATATAAGAATTAGCCCCCATACAGACGGCGCCGGCACTGATTGCCTCCAGAATCTTCGTCGGAACTCCCACCAAATCCGCCGGCAGATGCAGTCCTTGGCCGAGAGAAAGAAAGGTGAGGTACGTCGGAGCATTGTCCAGAAAGGACGAGAGCCCGCCGGCCAGCCAGAAGAAATGCCAAGGTTCGCGGACGCCGAACTGGGCGCCCCGTTCTTCCAAGAGCATCAACGCCGGGACCATGGTGACGAAGATGCCGGCGAAGAGAATCGCGACCTCCTTGATGGGACCCCAGTGAAATTCGTTGATCGTGCGGGAGTCCTTATTGCCGAAGGCGAGCGCCAAGGCGGTCATGCCGACCATCGTCAGTTCCCGCCAGGGCGAGGGCAAAAAGACGCTCAAAAGGACGCCGGCGAGAAAGAGGAGATTCCTCTTTCCCACAAGGCGGAGGGGCTCGACCTTTTCCGTGTCGAGCTGGACCGTCGAGGCCGATTCCCGTTCGTAGGCGCCCCGGTCCCACCAAAAGAAGATCAAGAGAAGAGAAGCGACGATGAAACCCCAGATGGGCAATAGCTTCAAGGTCCAGAAAAAGGGGACGCCGCGGAGATAACCCAAAAAGAGGGGAGGGTCTCCCAAGGGCGTCAGGAGCCCGCCGCAATTGCTTACCACGAAGATGAAGAAGACGGGTAGATGCGACGTGTTCTCGCGCTCCGAATTCGTGCGGAGGAAGGGGCGAATCAGGACCATACTAGCCCCGGTCGTTCCGATCACGTTCGCCAACACCGCGCCCAGGGCGAGAAAAAAGGTGTTCACGCCGGGAGTTCCCTTCAAATCCCCCGTCACCGCGATGCCTCCCGAAATGACGAAGAGGGATCCCAAAAGGCAGATGAAGGAGACGTATTCGGATGCCGTATGGTGGATCGCCTCCGGATGGTGGGGAGCCAGCCAGGTCAACACGGGTATGGAGAGCGCAAGCGCCACAAGACCTTTATTCCGGTTGGACTCCCAAAAGTGGGGCGTCGCCAGCGGCAGAATGGCGATGCAAAGCAGGAGGAGGGCGAAGGGGAGGGCGGTCCAGAGTGGTGTCATCAAGCTCCTCGAGTTTTAGGAAAAACGATGCGGAGAGGGAGGGATTCGAACCCTCGATACCGTTGCCGGTATACTACCTTTCCAGGGTAGCGCCTTCAACCACTCGGCCACCTCTCCGTTTCTAATGGGGGAGGGACTCCGTCGCCTCCCCCAAGCCTCCACAGACCGCTACGCGCGGGCTTAGCCCGACGCTTCGCTTTTGTAAGCAATTTTCTGTAACCGCAAACCTCAAGAATTCCAAGTAATCATTTTTATCTTCACAAATCATCCGAAAGCTGGTTATTTTCCTAAGTCTATTCTTATCTTACGAGGGGGAACTATGAAATCCGTTTTGAGAATCGTTTGCGCAGCGAGCTTGGTTTTAGGGTTGGTCGGCTGTACGAAGTGCGCCCCCAAAGGCGCGGCGAATAAGCCGATGACGGTCGATCAGATCGGCGCGGCCCTAGCCCCGGCCATTTGCGAGAAATACGGTTCCTGCAACAAGGACAATCAGGAGTTCAACAAAGACCAGTGCATGAAGGACATCTCCACGGGCATCACGGAGAACTTGAAGCAGGCGAAGGACCTCAACGTCGATCAGGCGAAGCTGGACGGATGCATCAAGGCCGTGAAGGAATCGCCGTGCGAGGCGTTGAACAGCCAGACGCCGCCTCAGGGTTGCGACTTCCTGCAGTAAATCTCACGAAATCCGGTTTTTAAAGAGCCAGTCGATATCCGGCGAACGGAATCCCGCGGCGCCCTTGTGTCCTCCGCCTCCCCGGCGGACGGCGATCTCCGAGACGTCCAATGCGGCAGAGCGGAGGCTGAAGGACCATTCCCGGCCGTTATAGGAAAAGATGAGGGCGGCCTCATGGCCGAGTTCCTTATAGACGTATTCGCCCAAGTCGCTGGCGTCCTCGCTCCAATTAACCGCGAAGGCCTTGACCCCGTCGAGATCCACGGCGAATCCCCGCGAAGCCGCCTTTTCGATCCGTTCACGGAGCAGCCGCCGGCTGTGCTCGCCGGTCTGCACGAGGTCTTTCCATTCAGCAGGTTTCAAACCCTTGAGGAGCCGGTTCCACACACGATCGAGGGGATTCAAAATCCCCTCCATCTCCCGCAGGGCCGCGCTGATCTCACGGCTCTTGGGGAGCTTCCAAAGCCAAAGGTCTTTGTCGCGCACATATTCCAAAACTTTTGGGAGTTTCTTGCCGGGAAAAAGTTGCTTCCACGTGAGTGTCGCGCCGGATTCCGATAGATCGATGACTCCCGCGTTCACCTTTTGCAGGATAGGAAGGGCCGTCTTGTGGTGATCGAACCATAAAAATTCTTTGGCTTGGTTCTTGTAGGACTCCAAGACCTCAGCCGGATAGCTGAAGTCGACGATGACGACGCGCCGGCCATCGACGTTTTGCGGCGCCGGTTGCCCGTGCGTCGCGGGAAAAAGCGTGGCCCCCTTAAAACGCTGGCTGACGACCGCAGCCGCCGCGGCCCCATCCATACAGTCGTCATGGTAGATACAAAGGGTCTTCATTTCCATGTTCTTACCGGGAAGAAGGGAGAGACTCAAGCGTCTTCAAGACTTCAAGCATCAGGGATTCGTCATAGTAGGGAGGCCGACGGTCGCGGATGCGATCACGAAAAAATTCCAAGTCCCGCAAGAAAAGCCCGGGGGCTTCCGGCTCGGGCTTCCAGGAATAAGACCCGTTTTCAAAGGTAGCCTCCATCCACCGGCGGCGCGGCAGCGTCGGTTCGCGCCTTTCGAGGAAACGAAGGCGGCCGCCCGCGTCAAAAGAGAGTTCGAGAGAGAGGCGGAACCCCTCGTTTACGATTGTGACCTGACCCGAAACCAAACGGAAGCGTCCGAACCATTGAGCCGTCTGCATGAGTCGGCTGTAGGCTAAAAACTGCTGCGGTCCGGTTTTGGCGGCGTCGCCGATCTTTTCATTCCAATTTCCCTCGAAGCGGTATTCGCCACTTTTGAGAGGGCCGAGGCGTTCGATTGCCTCGACCGCCTCGCAATGGGCTTCTGTCAGGAGGCCCAAGTGTTCGATGTGGAGGATCCGTTGTCTTTTTTCCGCAAGACGCAGGAGGTCCGCGGCCTCTTTCGAGGACAGGGAGAGAGGATAGTCGCAGAGTGCGTGTTTGCCGGCCTCTAAGACTCGTCGGATGATGGAGGCATGAGAGGTATTTTCCGTGGAGACAGCGACGGCGTCGATTGTGGGATCCTTCAGCGCCTTCTCAAAGGACATGGATCCCTGACCCTCCCGACGGGAGATCGTCCCCGCCAGGGCGATGCCTTCGGCCTTTTGCAAAGCGCTCAAACGGGCCCGGCCGGCTGAACCCATTCCACAGAGGGCGATTTTAAGGTTCTGCATAGGAGCGTCCTACGCGAACCCCTCGCAGGTTACGAGCGTTAACTTCTTGCGGCCGTCTTGATCCTTTTCAGACGATAAAGCAGAGGTGGAAGAGTGACGAGGATCAAGTAGATCGGCCAAGCGAGATTGTGCGTCTCTGGGGTCAAAATGGCGACCGTCGACGTTGCCGTTTCCCGGCGTGTCAGACTGCAGGCGCCGCCTTGTCCACTAGCTCGATCCATTATGTTGCCGCCTTGGGAGCCGGTGGTTCCGCCTGTTGATCCCGTGGTTCCGGTTGAGCCCCCTGTTGGACCTGAAGATCCGCCTGAACTGCCGGATCCTCCGGCGGAGCCGTTTGAGCCTTTCGATCCGGTTGTACCGGTCACACCCGTAGAACCTGTCGCACCCGTCGCACCTGTTGTGTAGCCCTCGTTGAGACTTGCGCAGACATCAAAGGGTTTCGTCATTGCATCCCACGCAAATTCGGTCGCTCCGATCGTCGACCCTCCACTTCCGGCCGCCATGGCCGGACTATCCTGAGCCGGCTGGTAAAAAGGCAGAGCGGGAGGTCCGGGGTCCATAAAATCCAGTCTCGCATCGATAGGAGCCTTGACTCCCTCGCCGCAATCGACCGGTCCGATGATGTCGCCATTGGCCTCCATGAATTGGCAGCCTTCGACATCACCGATTAGATTATTCCCATCGGAGATGACGGTGCCGAAGCAGGCGGAGTAGGGGCCTTCCCGGCCATCGACAAAATTGCCCGCGACGATCGTGTCTTGGACGTGCACGTTCGAAGAAGTGCTGGCGATCCCGCCGCCGTTGTTGTTCGTGATCGTGACGTGGGTCAAGGTGATGGCGCCGCCCGCTGACAAGATCGGGGCGCTGCCAATCAGGGAGTCGGTGCAGGTGGAATTATCAGAGAAGGTCGAGCGATCCACGTCGATTGGGTCGCCGATGCCCAATCCACCCATAATCGCTTGGGCATGAACGAGAGACGATCCTCCGATACAGATCGGATTGCCGCTTTGGAGGTCGCCCAGGAGAAGGTTGAAGAGGAAGACGGAATTGCTGATGGTCGAATGTCTGCCGCTTGTCGTGCCGATGACGACACCGGCGCCCGCCAGATTGGCGAGATTGCTTTCAAACAGGCTGTTCTTAATCGTTGTCGGCGCCTTGGGGCCGACCGACATAATGGCGCCGCCGAAGCCGCCGTCGCCGTTTCCGCTGCCGTGGTCCGGAATAAAGGCGCGGCAGAGCTGGAAGACGGAATCGCTGATGGTCAGTTTTCCCGTACCGAGTTTGCTTGGTTCGCTCGAGATGCAGCCAGCTCTGGGTGCTTGGTTGGAAAAGAACGTGGCGTTTTTGACGGTCAGGACGCCTTGATTGTTGATGGCGCCCCCGGAGTTGTTGGACGCTGGTCCGTTATCGACGCGAAATCCTTCGATCGTCACTCCGTCAAGGGTGAGGTCGCCGCGGTCCACGATCTGAAAGGCCCTGAAGAACGGGCCATTGTCCTGGGGGTTCTGTATGGTCGCGTTGCCTTGGATCGTGATGACGGTTTGAATGGCTGGTGTGCCGGTGAAATTGTTTTGTGGGTCCGATGCGCTGGTGGAATCTATGGTGTCCAATTTGTAAGTCATTCCGTCCTTAAGGACGATCGTATTGTTGCCCACGGTCGCTTGGGCCTTGCAATCCGTAGTCACGGGCGCCGGGCCTTTGCCGTTTTTGAAGTTGCTCCAGGCGATCGCTTCCCTCAATCCGCATTTCCCGTTGCCCGGATTGGCCGCATCAAAAGGATCTTCGTTCGCGGTCGTATCTACCGTAATGGTCCCCGCACGCGCGACGCCCATCCCCACAAAGAAACACACCACGACGGCGAATAAAAGTTTGTGATAAGACATAGTCCCCTCTCATTCCTTTCCCTTATTCTAACGTAATTTCATGGGGACTTGAAAGGGTATCCTGAGGACATAGGATAGACACAATTAGTTGTTTCAAATTAGCTATTTATATGATTTATTTCGTTATTATCAAAATGATACAAAAATTCTTTTAGACTTTTCCCGAAGCGAACGTAAAAGAAAGAAATAGCGAAGCGTCGGGCTATGCCCGCGCGTAGCGGTCTTGAGGGGTTTGGGGAGGCGCTGAAGGCCCTCCCCATTCAAATGGAGAGGTGGCCGAGTGGTTGAAGGCGCTAGTCTCGAAAACTAGTATACCGGAAACGGTATCGAGGGTTCGAATCCCTCCCTCTCCGCACACAAAAATAGCCGCCCAAATGGGCGGCTATTTTTGTGTCTGAGTGATGAGAACCACGCCGATTTTCACTTGTTATGGTGGAGCGTGCACATGAGCGGTCGGGTGCTTTCATCCATAGGATCGGTATGCTATTCTAAAGTCCTATGAATCATCATATAGGAGCGATAGCAACTGCAACGCCACAGTCAGTGGTTGACGCACAACCGTGGCGGATTTCTTATCGTGTCTTGCTTGGCATTTATGGCATTTTGCCCCTGTGCGTCATAGGTTTTATCCTAGACCGCTATGTGTGGGGTGGCTATTTGCGCGATACTTTGCCGCGCGCGCCGGAAACGTTTTTGTTTTTCTCGCTGCTTTTTGGCACGCCCCACATTTTGACCACCACCCTTTTTTTTCTTACCAACAGCGAATCTCTTAAAAACTCTTTGGCCCCGTTTGTTTTTGGGGGTAATCTGGATACTGTTTTTCCCCGGACGACTCCACTGCAGCTCCGGCGCAAAGAGAG
>CAZWYB010000054.1:0-13499 GCA_964637745.1 uncultured Pseudomonadota bacterium | reverse complement strand
GCTTAAGGTCCGGGATGGGAACGCCCAGGTCCACATAGCGCCCTTCCACCGCCATGGGCCGCGTGATCACACGAATCTCCCTTTGCGTCGGCTCCGAGGGATCTGTTGTTTCGGAGGCGATCCCGCCGGGATTTTGGAAAAAAGGGTCTCGATCTTGGGCAACAGGTCCGGGATGTTGAAATGGCCGACGCCGATGAAGATGAGGTTCGAGCCGACGTACCAGCGCCTGTAGAAGTCCATCAAGTGCTGGCGCGAAACGCCCCGCACGGTCTCCCGGCTCCCGGCGATCGGCCGGCGGTAGGGGTGGACGTGATAGAGGGTCGTGAAGAGATCCTGGCTCACCATTTGCGAGGGACTGTCTTCGGCGCGGGAGATCTCTTCCACCACGACTTCTTTTTCGCGAGTCAGCTCCTCTTGATCGTAAGTGGGATCGGCCGCCGCATCGGCCAAAATATCCAGACCCACGTCCATCTTGCGCGAGGACATATTGATATAGAAGACGGTCTCGTCGAAGCTCGTGTAGGCGTTCATGTCGCCGCCCGAAGCCTCCACTTCCTTGGCGATCTGACCGACGGGCCGCCGGCTCGTGCCCTTGAAGATCATGTGTTCGATCAGGTGACAGAGGCCGGCCTCTTCGTCGGTTTCATTGACGCTGCCGACGTTCGCCCACAGATTCCAGGAGACGACCGGCGCGGCGTGATTTTCCAGGAGAACGACTCGAAGTCCGTTTGAGAGTGTGGTTTTGAAGGGTTTTTGCATATAAGCTTTGAACATAACGGATTCGCCCTTGATTTTAAAGAATTTTAAAATCAAATTTCTATCGTGATGCTTGAGATTCTCTTAATAAGGCATGGACAGACCGACTGGAACCGCGACCGCCGCATCATGGGACGGAAGCCGGTTCCCTTGAACAAGGCGGGAAGGGCCGAGGCTAAGGCATTGGCGCGGGCTTTGAAAGATGTCGGGATCGATGTTATCTATACGAGTCCGGTGAGGCGCGCCGTCGAGACGGCGAGGCATCTCCTTGATGGGCGCCGAGCGAGGGTCGTGGAGGCCCCGGAGGTCGCTGAAATCGACTACGGCCGTTGGATCGGCAAGACCTTCGAGGAAGTGATTCCCGAAAAGGCCTTCCATGTCTATCACAAGAATCCGCGCAAGGCCTGTCCTCCGGGAGGAGAGGCGATGAGGAAGGTCTTCGACCGGACGGTTCGCTTCATCGAGCGTCTCCGGAAGAGGCACAAGAAAGGCCGGATCGTTGTGGTGAGTCACGCGGACGTGATCAAGGCGATCCTCGTCCATTACTTGGGAATGGATTATGACCATCTATTGAGATTTCGGATTGATAACACATCGATTTCCCTGCTGACCTTCCATAAGGAGCATGCCCGGGTCATGGCGATCAACAGCCTGCCGGCCCCGGCGAAACTTTTCGGACGGGTCGATCTGCTGAGCCCCAACCTGAAAACCAAAAAAGCGCGTGCGAAGAAATGACGAAGAAAACCGACAAAAAATCCGAAGAAACCGTTGCGGAACTCGAGAAGGCGATCCGCCACCACAACCAGCTCTATTTCGAAAAGAATGCGCCGGAGATCTCCGACTACGAGTTCGACCGTCTGGTCGAAAAGTTAAAGAAGCTCAAACCCGACTCTCCGGTGCTGACGGAAATCCCCTCCGAAGGCGGCAAGGAATTCAAAAAGGTCCGGCACACCTCCGAAATGCTATCGTTGGACAAGTGTTATAACGACGAGGACCTTTTCGACTGGGTGGAGAAGTTTGAGGGCGACCTGGTCGTCATGCCCAAAATCGACGGCCTGGCCACCGAGCTTCGATACGATGACAAAGGCCATCTGGCCCTCGCGGCCACGCGCGGAGACGGAATGGTCGGCGAGGATATTACGGCGAATGCGAGGATGATATCGGATATCGCGCAGAAGATCGGCGAGGGGCCACTCGAAGTCCGCGGCGAGATCTACATGAGACTCTCCGTCTTTAAGAAATATAAAGACCAGTTCGCGAATCCCCGGAACCTTGCCGCCGGTGGCGTCAAACAGAAGGACCCGTCGAAGACGAAGGACTACCATCTGTCCTTCTTCGCCTATGACCTCCTGGGCGTGGAATTGAAGAAGGAGACGGAAAAATTCGAAAAGCTGAAAGAGCTGGGCTTTCCCCTCCCGGAGCTCTGGCACATCGCGAAAGACCACGAGGCCTTGAGAAAGGTCTACGATCACTTCCTCGAAAAGCGGGAAAAATACGACTTCGAAACCGACGGGGTCGTCTACCGTGTGAATCGGATCGACGAGCAGAGGCGACTGGGACTGACGGCCCATCACCCGCGCTGGTCCATCGCCTACAAGTTCCAGGGCGATTCGGGGACGACGACGCTCAAAGACGTGGAATGGAGCGTGGCACGCACGGGCGTCATCACGCCCGTGGGAATCGTCGAGCCCGTGGAGCTTTCCGGGGCGACGGTGACGCACGTGACCCTCCACAATTACGGCCTGATGATGAAGCTGGGTCTTCGAAAGGGTTCGAAGGTCGTCCTGATCCGTAGCGGCGGCGTGATCCCCAAACTCGAGGCCGTGGCCGAGGCCGGTCACGGAAAATTGTTCGAGGCGCCCCAAAAATGCCCGTCCTGTGGTGAGCCGACGGAGGTCCGAGACGAATTCCTCTATTGCACGAACAAGCACGGCTGCCGGTCGGCGAAGATGCAAGAGCTGGAGCACTTCATGAAGGTCATCGAGTGCGACGGATTCGGCGAAAAGCTGATCGAAAAACTCTACGACAACGGCTTCGTCTTGGACCCCGCCGATTTCTACTCGCTGAAGAAGGAAGACCTCCTGGAGCTCGAGCGCATGGGCGACATCCTGGCGACCAAGCTGATCGGAAACATCCAGGCGAAGAAGGAATTGCCCTTGGATGTCTTTCTCCGATCCTTGGGGATACGGGAGTTGGCGAAACATACCTCGAAACTCCTGACCCAGACCTATGGAACGCTGGAAAAAATCAAAGCGTCCTCCGAGGAAGAGCTCGCCGCGATCCACACCATCGGGCCCGTGATCGCGAAGGAAGTGGTGGAGGGGTTGAAGAAGAAGAAGGGGCTGATCGGGAAGTTGTTGAAGCATGTTGGCATTCAGACCGCCCCCAACCCCCTCCTTATTAAGGAGGGGGACAAAGGGGGAGGTCCACTACACGGCAAAAAATTCCTCTTCACCGGCTCCCTCCTCGCCATGGAGCGCGGTGAAGCGGAGAAACTCGTGGAGTCAAAAGGCGGAGAGATCGCCTCCGGGGTGACGCAAGACCTCGATTATCTCGTCGTCGGAGACGGCGGCGGGGCGGGCTCGAAGCTCGACAAGGCGAAGACGCTGAAAGAAAAGGGCGGCAAAATCGAAATCCTCTCCGAAACCGAATGGAAGAAGAGGATCAGTCTCTAAGGTTTGAACAAAGTCAAATATCCGCTCAAATGAGGAAGTGCACCGACCAAGTCCAGGGTCCGTTCGTTATCCAAAAGCGTCAGATAAGACGTCAGGACCTGCTCGACGATTTGTACGATCTCTTGTCCCAAGCGGCTCATCAATTCGTTTCGTGATTTCGTCTCCGTCCTCTCCCAATTCCGCGCCGTGCGCCGGAGGAGGTCGGAGACGGTCAGCCAGTGGTCATCGCCGAATCCGCACCCGAAGAGGGTCTCGATCAGGGTCGCCGTTTTTCGGATGTGAGACGGAGTCAGAGCTTCGCCGCTATCGACGGCGCAAAGGGTGGACGAGAGGGTGTCGAGGCAGACGGCTATCTGCATCAAATGATGGCGTTGCTCCGCCGTCAAATGATCCGTACGGCGGTCGAAGGTCTGGCGGAGAGAAACGGCGAAGCCGCCCAGGGAATCCAGGGTGATATGCCTCGGCCACATCAGTTCGTCTTTGAGAGCGCGGCTGATCGAACGTCCTAAGGCCATGAGGGCCCCTTCCTGAAAGCGCCTCGGCTCTCTCTGAGATGCCGCCATCCAGTAAATCTCGACCCCGTGACGCAGATCCAAGACCTGGGCGCAGGCGCCGAGACGGTCATCCAAGTTCGGAAGCCCCATTGCGCCCTTCAAACCGGGGAGGTCGTGGAACGGCGTGAAGGTCCGCGAAACCTCGTGAAAGCGGGTGGGGTTTACGATCATCCGGGACAGGCCGTCCTGGGTGACGAGGTCGTCGAGGCGGGAAATCGTGCTGAAGCCTCGGATTTGGCGGATATTTTGGAGGAGATCCTGCGACGATCCAGCCGGGAGTCCTGTGACAGCCCGCGTTAAAGAGAATCGAAGGCTGCTAAGAGTTGGAAAAGCCGTCATGGAACCCATCTTCCTCGGGAGCGAAGAGGGTTCGTCGATTTTAAGCGCGAGTTGCTAGTTCCTTTTCCTTACCGCTTATCCGACCAGCCAGCGGATCATCGAAGCGACGGGGCTGTCGCCTTGTTGGATCGGGATTTCGCCCCGGTAGATCCTGCCGTGAGAGGGATCCAGCGTGACGATATCTCCTTCTTGGAGGGTGACGCCACCGATCGTGGCGGTCCGGGCCTGGCGGTCGACGAGAACGGGGATGCCGCCCAAGTGCGGCCGGTTGCTGGCGCGCAGATCGCCTTCCAAGTGGGAAACTCCGTTGCCTTCGTTGAAGATGACGGCCCCGGCCTCGAAGGCGTAGGCCGCGCTTCGGCCGGCATCGGCGTTGTCGGTGACGAAGATGGCCTGAAGACCGGCGGCTTGCATCGCTGCGATTCCGGATTCGTCCAAGGCGATCCGTCCGCTGATCGGTTGTCCGCCGCCCTTCGCTTCCGAAGCGATCGTGGTTTCGTTCCCTTGAAGATGAAGGCTCGGTGTGTTGAGCGAACCGATCAGGCGTTCTCGTCCTCCCAGATAAGCGATCCCGGCCTCTCGGGTCATGCGTCCTTCGCGGATCATGCCGATCGCCCATCGGACCTCGTCTTCGTAGCGAAGTTGGGCGCGGCGGACCTGGAGCATCCAAAGATGACCGCGTTCGACGGCGAATTCGACCTCCACCGGATACTGGAAATGATCTTCATAGCGTCGAATGCGCGAGGCGAGTTCGTCCGCAACCACACGATCCATGGCATCTTGGCCGGCATGTTTTCCCGAAACTAAGTCGATTCCGACGGTTTGGCGGCCGTAGCGAACGAGGGGCGCGTCGCCTTGGCCGTCGCTGGTGGCGAGGCCGAAGCCGCTCGTCGGTTCTCCCGTCGTCGCAATCCATTCTTGGACGACGACGGACGTCCCGAAATCCTCGGGGATGCCGTTGTACCGCCGGTAGGCCTGTGCGGCGGGCGTATCCCAGCTCCGATAAACCGTGCGGATGGCCTCGATCACGTCTTCACGGGAACCGACGTCGGCCACCGTCAGGAGGTTGCCCGGCATGCTGACCGCCGCACCCGAGCGCACGGAGACGTGCAATGTGCCGTCGGCGAAGTTTTTACCGGTACGGCGTTCAAGCTCGTCCAGGGCGTTGTGAATGTGAGTCAATTGGGCCTCGGTCAAATCCCCGTTCCTCATGAGGACGGGCGGAATGACGAAACCAGCGGGGACGGGTTCTCCCATTCGGACGAGTTCGTTCAAGCCCTTGCCCTTGTTGCCCATGTCGAGGAGATCGTCCTCCCGGCCTTCTCCCAGAAAGGTCGCTGTGAAGAGACGGCTCAGGCGTTGTCCGTGGAACATCCGATCCAAGACTTGCTCGACGCGGTTCCGGTTTCCGTTCGTGGCATGGAGGGCGGCCAGGTGTTGGCCCAGCGGAAAGAGGGCGCTCGTGCGGTAAAGGCCTCGGGTGAAACTCCGAATTTCGAGTTCGTCCAGTCCCCACTCACGTCCGTGTGAGCGCACCAAGGGATCAAAGAGGGCATGATAGGAGGTTTTGACTTCCTCCAACATGTGCGCCGCCAGAACGCCGTAACGGCCGAGTTCTTCCATGGCCTGGCCCTGGCCCAGCGTTTCCCAGTTAGTCGCGACGTCTCGGAGTCGATCCGACACGGTCAACCAGCGTTCGTCACCGAAGCCGCATCCGTAGAGGACTTCGATCAAGGTCGCCATTTTCAACGCCTCAGTGGGTGTACCGGCCTCTTCGGCGTTGAAGGCGCAGAGCCCGAAGGCGGCGGCGTCGAGACAGACGGCCAAACGCATGAGATGATAACGCTGTTCGGTCGTCAGGTCAGTCGCCCGGGTGTCGAAGGCCCGGCGGACCGAGACGGCAAAGGCCCCCAAATTTTCAAGAGTCACTTCTTGAGGCCAATGGAGCTCATCCTTCAAGGCGCGGCTGATCGAACTGCTCAAGATGCCCAACTCCACGCCGCCTCCATACACTTCGTCGTAGAGCCGGAGGGCCTTTTCCAAAAGGGGGATCGCATTGTCCGGACCTTCCTCGCGGGCCTTTTCCAGGTATTCCACGATGATTCGGCGCGAATGGCTTTCGTGCATCGTCTCCCGGAAGGGGCCCATGGGGTCGTCGTCCATCACCTTGGCGATCTGGACCGCCAGGTTCATCAGCTCGAAGATCTTTTTGGTCATCGCCGAAGGCGTCCGGCGGTAGATTTGCACGCCTTCGCTGAGATCGAGGCGTTCGGCATAGCCCATGATCCTTTGCTCCATCGGGTGGATGCGGACTTTCCCCTGGAGTTGATGAATGTCCGTGAAGATGCTGTTCGCGATTTCGGCTCCGGAAGGATTGCCGCTGAGGTCGACATCCGGCAGCTCGACGGCGTGAGAGAAATCGCCGCCGACCATGTCCATGGCGCAGGCCGCGGGCCGGATCGGGGTGTTCACTAAAACCGGAGCCGGTGGCGGGGCGACGGGGTTCGGCTCGACGTGATGAGCGGGCAGCAGCCGGTCCGGGCGGGTGATCCTTTCCGGGATCCCGAGGCCGGCGTGGACGGACGGGTTCAGCGTCGGTGAGACGCCGCCCACGGTTCCGGTTACACCCGTAGGGGGGACCCCCACGGGACGGTATGGAGGGATAAAGGCCATAGCTTCATTTTCTGTTTTCGGCAGGAAACGGAAAAGGTTGCGTTCTAAGCGTCCGTTAATTCAAACATTTTTTGGAGCGATTTTAAGGCCTTAGGAAGGATTTCGGATGGGATCGTGATCTCGGGTTTTAGGTCCTTTATACAGAGGTAGAGCTTTTCCAACGTATTCTTCTTCATGTGCGGGCACTCGTTGCAGGCGCAGGAGTTGTCGGGTGGGGCGGCTATTAAGAGCTTCTCCGGCGCCTTCTTTTGCATCTGATGAAGGATGCCCACCTCCGTGACGACGATGAACTCCTTCGCCGGATTATCCTGAACGAACTGCAAAAGCTTCGAGGTCGAGCCGATAAAATCTGCGTGTTTTAAGACCGGGGGTTCGCACTCCGGATGGGCGATGACCAGGGCTTGCGGATGCGCCACCTTTAATTGGACAATCTTCTTTTCGCTAAAGATTTCGTGGACGATGCAGGTGCCGTTCCAGAGGACCATGTCACGCCCGGTCTTTTTGACGAGGTAGGCGCCCAGGTTTCGGTCTGGGGCAAAAAGGATCGGTTGGTCTTTGGGGATCTCGCGGACGATCTTTTCGGCGTTGGAAGACGTGCAGATGACGTCGCTCATCGCTTTGATCGCCGCCGTGCAATTGATGTAGGAGATGACGACGTGGTCGGGGTGTTTTTTTTTAAACGCCGCGAATTGGTCCGGCGGACAGCTGTCGGCCAAGGAACAGCCGGCCTCCAGATCCGGCACCACGACGATCTTATCGGGATTTAAGATCTTCGCCGTCTCCGCCATGAAATGGACGCCCGCGAAGACGATGACGTCGGCATTCGTCTTCTGGGCCCTTCGGGCGAGTCCCAGGCTGTCCTCGACATAATCGGCCAGGTCTTGTATCTCGGATTCCTGGTAGAAATGGGCCAGCAGAACGGCGTTCCGTTCCTTCTTGAGTCGAAGGATTTCATCGACCAAATCGGGCCGTTCATCGAGACGGAGGGCCGTGTTGGGTTCGATCGCCACGGTTAAAATGTAGAACAATGAAGAGACGACTGTCAAACCGCCAGGCCGGGCTTTTGAAGCTCCTTCCCGGGCTTCTCGAACGCTACAGTGACCGGAAATTTTTGGAGACGGATCCGGTCTATCACGTCCATCGTTATCCCGACGAAAAAGACCAGGAGATCGTCGCGCTGATCTCGGCCCTGCTCGCCTTCGGAAACGTCAAGGCGATTCACGGGTCGGTCGATCAACTCCTGCAGGTTTTGGGCCCGAATCCCCGATCTTTCATCGAGACGTTCGAACCCAAAGAGGAGAGGCAAAAATTTCAAAAGCTCGGTCACCGTTGGGTGAGGGGTACGGATCTCCTTCTCCTCGCGAATGTGCTGAAGGAGATTTTGCGGAAATACGGCTCCATCAAGGCCTGCTTTCTCGATTCTTATCGAAGTTCAAACCCCCATGTTGGCCCTCTGCTGGATCACTTTTCCAAAACGGTCTTCTCGCTGGTGCGGGGTCTCGAGGGTGGTCGGTCGTTGTCGCGCGGATTCCGTTATTTCTTCCCGTCACCGGAGGACGGCTCTCCCTGCAAGAGGCTCAATATGTTTCTGCGTTGGATGGTCAGGCCTCGCGACGGCATCGACTTGGGGCTTTGGACGGAGATCGAACCCTCCAAGTTGATCATTCCCCTCGATGTCCACGTCTCCCGCTTCGCCGCGGCCTATCGGCTCTCGTCCTACAAGACGGTCCGTTGGGAGACGGCGGTGCAGGTGACCGATTTCCTCAAGCGGTTGGATGCGTCCGATCCCGTCAAATTCGATTTCCCCATCTGCCACTACGGAATGGAGATCGGGTGGTGAGCGTCATTTTCTTGGTAACTTCCCGTGCGCTCCGCCGAAGCGGGCTGAGAGCGCATTTATGAGACGCCTTCTTCTCATCGCATTCCTGTTTTCCTTGGGCTTGATCGCCGCTCGTTTCGCCTCGGCCGCAACCTCTCATTGCACGCCGGGACCGGACCATGACGGCGACTGCGTGGCGGATGCGGACGACAACTGCTGGAACGACCCCAATCCGGATCAGGCCGATCGAGACGGCGACGGGGTCGGTGACGTCTGCGATATCGATCGGGATGGTGACGGTTTGACGAACGCCTATGAAAAAACCCTTGGGACCGATCCCGATTTAATGGATACGGATAAAGACGGTGTGATGGATTCCACCGACTGCGCCCCCTTGGACCCTCACCGCGCCGTGGCCCCGGACTGCGACGTCATCCAAGTGGTGACGAATCCGGGCCCGCCTCTTGAGCCGTCCCAAAGCGATCCGTTGGGCGACGATGACCGCGACGGGATTCTCAATGGAGCGGACAACTGCCCCCAAAATTATAATCCGGGCCAGCAGGACCACGACAAAGACGGTCTGGGTGATGCCTGCGACAATCTGATCGGACGGAACCTGCAGATTCCCAATTTAAATGGGAGCGGGGGCTGTTCCCTCTTAAGGTAAAATTAGGTCATTCCGGTTTTTTCCACGTGTAGCGGTAGGCCTCTTCACCCGTCGTCCGGTAGAAGTGGAGTGTGATCTCCTTGGGATCAACCTCGAAATAGCCCACTCCGAAGTTGGCCTCGCTGTGGAA
Organism: uncultured Pseudomonadota bacterium; assembly: GCA_964637745.1. Classification (GTDB taxonomy): domain Bacteria; phylum UBA10199; class UBA10199; order JACPAL01; genus CAZWYB01. The sequence goes on along the minus strand of CAZWYB010000054.1, from coordinate 3,886 downwards.
GACCTTGGTTTCGGGTGGCGCGGTCGGCTTCAGCCCGTAGAGTTTTTTCCCTCCGGTTCCGATGATGACCTGCTCGACGCGACACCCCTCCGGATCGGCCTGAAGGTGAGAGAAGATGTGCTCGTGGCCGGAGAGAAAGAGGTCGATTTGGTTGCAGACGATGGGTTTTAATTTCGGCCACAGATGCATCTCGTCGGCGGGATGCTCGGAACCGTTGTTCAAAAGGGGGTGGTGGAAGGCGAGTATCTTCCATCGCGCCTTCGATGCGGCAACGGCCTCCGCGAGCCAGGATTGCGCCCGATCGTCGAATTGGTCCGAGTCGATCACGAAGACTTCGATCAGAGGAGTGCCTTCTGCCGGATATCGGAAGGAGAACTGGCGGTCCGGCATCTTCCAATAAGGGTCCTTCTTGGAATAATCGATTTCGGCCTGGGCGTTGCCGCGCACGTCGTGATTTCCCAGGGCCGCGTACAAGGGGATTTGGAGAGCGGCGTAGAGATCGCGATAACGGGTTTGCCAGTAAGAGTCGTTCACGCTCGAGACGCCCTTCGGGTAAAAATTGTCTCCCAAGAGGAGGCCGAAGTCGCAATGGGACTTTTCGCAGACCTTCCGAGTCTCCTCCGCGACGGCCTTTTGATCCGCAGTCCCCGAGCCCCAATCCCCGAAGGCGAAGAAGTGAATGGAGGGTTGTGTTGTCTTGGCGTAGGAAACATTGGCAAACGACAACAGAAAGAAGAAAGACAAAAAGAGGGAGGTCATCATGCGAGCGTCATAGCTCGAACGACGGACCGAAGGCATCAACTAAATTGCGTCTTCGGCCTCTCTTGACACTCAGGGCCCGAGGATCTAGAGATCGGGTCTCATACCAAAAAAGGAGATTCTATGAAGACATTTGCTTATACCACTTTGTTAGTGGGTTTTCTCGCCTTGTCATCCGCCCTTGGCGGGAGTTGGGGTTGCAGCGGTGGGGGAGGAGGGGGAGGTGGAGGGACCGGCACCACGAACCTGCAGGGGACGATCGCGCTCAATGACGGATCCGTCGGCACCTTGAACGTAACGATCAACACGGCCGTCGCATCGAAGGCGAGTTTCTCTCTGATCCGCGAGGCGAATGCCCAGACCTCCGGTACGGTTTCGGCGACGTGCACTTGCACCTCTCCGACCTGCACCGTCAATAACGGCACCGGTACTTACAACACCTCCACCGGTGCCCTGAATATCTCGGGAACGGGAACGGGCAGCACTTGCAACGGCACCACAACGACCTTCACGGGGGCTGTCAGTACGACGGGGAGCGGAGGGAGCGGCGGCGGGATGTCCGGAACGATTTCGACCACCCCTCCCTCAGGCGGAACGTCGACCAATATCGGTGGATTCTCCGGGGTGTTTACGACCAACAATAGCGGCGGGGCCAAGTTTTATTGTGGGCTTGCCGAAGGGGGGTCTGCTCAAGGCGGAGGTGAAGATACGCTTACCGTGACCGTTGCCACCGATGGCAGTCTTTCCGGTACGGCCCAGCCGCTCAACAACTCCAATGATAAAGGAGCCATTTTCTCCGGCAAGGTGACGTCGAGTAACTCAACAGGAAGCACGTTCACCGCCTGCTCGGATGACCCGACGAATCCATCGCCGATTTGTGGAGAGATTGGAAACGACGGGACCTTCATCGGAAAATTCCAAAGAAAGGAAGGCGGTGAGGGGTGTTTCTCGGGGAGCATCAGTGTCTGCAGCACAGGGACGCTTCCCACGCCTTGCACAGGCCCCACGGCTAACTGCACTTATCCCACTTGTCCTTAATGATTCGCAATCCGATCGGACGCGCTCTGATCGTCGTTGCGCTCTGTCTCACCCTTTTTTCGGCGTGCAACTCGGGAGGCTCCAATCCTTCTTGGTCAGTGGCTCGCCAATGGGATGAGGCGATCCTCGACGCTATCCGGATCGATCTACCCCGTCCGCCGGTGCACGCGCGGAATCTTTGGCACATGTCCCTTGCCATGTACGACGCCTGGGCGGTCTACGACCGCACGGCCAAGGGCTATCTGACGACGGAAAAGGCGACGGGGCTTTCGCCTGAAGAGATCGCCGCGGACCGGCGTGAGGCGATCAGCTACGCGGCCTACGGATTACTCAAGAATCGTTACGCCTTGTCGGTGAATGCCTCTGTTTCGCTCACGACCTTCGACAATCTGATGAAGACCTTGGGTTACGATCCGACGGTGACGACCGTCGACGGCAAGACGCCGGCCGCCGTCGGGAATCGAGTGGCCGCGGCCGTGATCAATTTTGGGAATTCGGACGGATCCAATCAGGCCGCCAATTATGCAGACCCCACGTACGCGTCGGTCAACTCCCCTTTGATCGTGAAATTTCCGGGCAACTCGATGACCGATCCCAACCGTTGGCAGCCCTTGACCCTGGACGCCACGTTTTCCCAGAATGGATTGCCCATTTCCACCAACACTCAAACGTTTGTCGGGTCCCAGTGGGGAGGTGTGACGCCTTTTGCACTGGGCCCAAAAAATGCGAACGGTTCCTACATCGACCCCGGGCCTCAGCCCTTGCTGGGCGGCGCGAGCGATGCGGAATTCAAAACCGACATGATGGAGGTGGTGCAGAAGAGCGGGGTTCTCTCACCCGATCTCAACGCCACGATCGATATTTCCCCCGGCGCTTACGGGAATAACTCCTTGGGTGCGAACGACGGAACCGGCCGGCCGGTGAGTCCCACTACGGGGCAGCCTTATGCCTCCCAAGTCGTGAAGCTGGGAGACTTCGCGAGGGTCTTGGCGGAATTCTGGGCCGACGGCCCCAAGTCGGAGACGCCTCCGGGACATTGGAACGTGATCGCAAATCAAGTCTCGGATCACGCCCTGGAGACCCATCAGTTTCAGGGGACGGGTCCGGCCCTCGATCGCCTGGAGTGGGACGTGAAATTGTATTTCGCCTTAAACGCCGCCGTCCATGATGCCGCCGTCAATTGTTGGGGATTGAAGCGTATTTATGATTCCGTCAGGCCGATTTCGGCGATCCGGTACATGGCGACGAAAGGTCAATCAAGCGATCCGGCTGGCGTCTCCTATGATCCGGAGGGCCTTCCCTTGGTGGACGGTCTTTCCGAACTCATCACGAGCGACACCTGGCCCAATGGGCGACACGCGGGCATTCAGTGCTGCACAAACTTGAGCAGGGCTCCTGCGCCTTGCGTCGATTCGCAGGGAAATCCTGGCATCCAGGTTTCCTGTGTCGGGGAGGTGGCCGTTCAGACCTGGCCCGGCCAACCCTCGGACAAGACCAATACCTACAGCGGAGTTCGTTGGATCCGCGCCAAGGAATGGGTTCCGTACCAGTTGAATACCTTCGTGACGCCGGCCTTTCCCGGCTACAACTCCGGACACAGCACCTTCAGCCGGGCCGCGGCCGAGGTCCTGGCGGCCTTCACGGGGAGCGAGTTCTTTCCGGGAGGATTGGGCGAGTTCGTGGCTCCGAAGGATTCGTTCCTCAAATTCGAGCGAGGCCACAGCACCGACGTTCGTTTGCAATGGGCGACTTACTTCGATGCCTCCGATCAGGCCGGACAGTCGCGGATCTACGGGGGGATCCATATTCGACCCGATGATTTTACGGCGCGCATTGCGGGATCTCAGATCGGACGAGGCGCCTTTTTGAAGGCGAAGAGTTATTTCGACGGGACGGCTGGGCCTTAGTTTTTTTTCGAACACCTTTCCAACGGAAAGGTGCCCGCTCCCTGTGGTCGCTGGCCCGCAACTACGTTGCTTGTTCCAACCCAACTCCGAATAAAACAAAAAGGCCCCGACCGGGGCCTTTTTGTTTTAAGCGGGAGACGGGGTTCGAACCCGCGACCCTCAGCTTGGGAAGCTGATGCTCT
>CAZWYB010000053.1:0-13501 GCA_964637745.1 uncultured Pseudomonadota bacterium | reverse complement strand
ACTGGAGCCAATCCGTAAGTCCTACTTGACCGCTGAGGGCCCCCTTCAAGCTCGGATGGGGATTGTCAACTGGGAGGGCCACGCAAACCGGCTGTCCCGGAGTGGTCGCGATCCGGTAGAAATCGGCCTCATCGTTTTTGGTCAGATAGTTATCCCGGTAGGTCCGTCCGGATTGCAGGGGCAAGGACGTCTCCATGGTCCCGCCGGCGTCCTGCTCCGAATCGGCGTCGAAATTGTTCCGGATCTCCGTCTTGAAACTCACCTGATCCTTGTGCATGCCTTGAAGGGAGCTTCCGACCAACAGATAGATCTTTTGAGCCGTCGACGCGTCCACTTCCACGCTTTTCCTTTTGTTGGCCTCGGCGACCAAGTCCAACTGCGTGATCTTGTTCTTTTGACCGTCAAAGACCTCGATGCTGGCGTAGGGCTGGGCCGTCTCGACGAAGGTATTGTCGGGCCGGACGTCGATGCCCTTGGCTCCGGTCGTCAAGCTCAGCGCCAACGTCTGTCCCCCCTTGAGATCCACCATGAAGTAGTCATAGCGTCCCTTCCCCTGGTAATGGCTGAGCTTCAAATCTTGGCCCACAGGGAGGGTCACGGCACGTTCAAAGGAATCACCCCCGGTCACCTCCGCGGGAACGGATTGGGCGGAGAGCGACGCGGACACAAGGGATAAGAGAACGACGGCGATCCATCTCTTCATTTGCTAGGCTCCGGCTTTTTTTCGATTCTTGATTTTTGCGGTCACATAGGCTCCGAGGATGACTCCCAGCAAAAAGCCGCCGCCAAAAACGCTCCCAAGCACTTTGAGGGCTTCTTGGGAGGTCCATTTCCAAGCGGGGGGAGATACCGCGGCACTTGGCTGACCGCTCGTTACGGCGGGGGACCCGCCTTCGCTCGCTACTGGAGGAGGCGGCGTCACAACGGGAGGTGGAGGAGCGGACGGCGCAGGTGGAGCGACGACCGGCGCGGCCCCGCCTTCCGAGGGCGGAGTGGGTTGCGCGGCGGCCGCCGGGGGCGGCGTTGGCGTCGGTGTCGGAGCACCCTCAAAATTGACGGTGTATTTCGTCCCCGGATCGTCCGGCCAGCGGCGCTGGACGCGGATGAAGGTCACGGGTCCGGTGGCAGAAAAGCTCATCCGGAAGCCGGCCCCGTTGTTGGGTGAACCCGCTTCGGCCAATTGGACATGAAGATCATCGAAGGCCTTCACGTTCAAAGCGGAGTTCTGGTTTTCAACCATGACGGTGAGGCTCAAGGGCTCCCCCTTGGTCGTGGCGATCTTATAAACGTCTCCAGGATCGGTGGACGGCAAGGCCCCGTTGAGCGGCTTGCCCTTATCCGCCGTCATCGCCGTCTCGAAGGTGTCCCCGGCGTCCTGTTGGGTGCCGTTGTCGAAAAAGCTCTTCATCTCGACCTTGAACGGCGATTCCTTGTGCATGTTGTCGTAGGTGCTTCCGATCAGGATGTAATAGCGTTGGTCTTTGTTGGCATCGGCGATGATCGTCTTCGTCGTGTTCGGGGAGCCGATGATCTCCTCGTTGCGGAGCTTGTTGCGCGCGCTGTCATGAACCTGGATGCCGGCATAGGGACTCGTATTTTCGGTGGGTTGTGTACCTTGAATGCCGACGCCCTTGGTCAGCGTACTCACCGTCGCGGCGATCTCCTGGCCGTTCTTCAGGTCGATGTAGAAATAATCGAATTGATTGACTCGTTGGTGATGATTGAGATGGTATTCGGTGCCCGGAGTCAGTGCGACCGCCGTTTCATAGGAATCGCCTCCCTTGATCTCCGTCCCGTAACTTGCCGTGGTCTTCTGAACGAGCAACGCCTCCTGGGTCAGCTTCTGGAGGGATGATCCCAAACTCGCCGCGTCCTTGGCGTCGTAGTATTGGCCGCCTCCGGCGGCGGCGACGGCCTGAAGCTGGGCCTGGGCCTTCGAATCGACATTGATCCCGATCGTATTGACCTTCACCTTGAAGCCCTTCGCGATCAGGTCTTTCACCGCCTGAACCGGATCGCCGCCGCAGGTCTCCTCCCCGTCGCTTGCGAGGATGATCACGTGGTCGGACTCGCGGTTGGAACCGAAGTCGTTCGCGGCCTGCTGGAGGGAATAGGCGATCGGCGTATAGCCTTTGGGTTGGATGGAGTCCAACTTCGAGGCGAACGAGGCCTTGTCCAAGGGACCGAAGGGGATCATGAGCTCGGAATCCAGACAGCTCCCCGCCTTGTCGGTCTGGGCCACGCGATGGGCATAGACCCGTAAAGCGACGAAGGAGTCGCTCGAAACGGTATCCAAGGCCGTCTTAATGGATTGCTTGGCGGCCTCAATCTTGTTCGCCGCCCCCATGGCCTCCCGCATGCTGCCAGAGGCATCAAGGATAAACTCCATGTCCGTCTTGGCCGCAAGATCGGAAGAAACAGCCATCAGAACGACCGTGAAAAGGGCAATAGAAACAGCTAGTTTTTGGATCATCGTTTCTCCTCCTCCAAAGAATTTAAGTGGTACCCCCAGAACCTATTGCCCTATAAGGTATTGAAAACTTTGGTACTTGTAAAGGAACAGAGTAGTTGTCTCCTCATTTTGGGGAGAATAGACCCCAAAAAGGAACCCCCGCAACTTTCTACCCTCACCTGCCGATAACAATAAAAGCCATTGATTTGCTTGGCTAATCCATGTGGCCTCCGATCCCATAACCGCATTGGCACAGGAATTGCGGTCAAAAAGAGATACTATGAAGACAATCACAACAAAACTCCTCGGTCCCTTGGCCCTGACGATCGCTATCTTAGGATGGACGCCCCGCGTCTCCGCGACAACGGAGGCAACCGCAGCCACTCGGGACACTTCGTCCGAAACGATGAAACCCGCTTACAATTACTGCGGCGATGGCCAAACCTGTGATGATAATGACCCCTGTACGGTCGATTCGTGCCTCAACGGCGCTTGCCAGCATACGCCGAAGACCTGTGACGACGGTAATAGCTGCACCATTGACAGCTGTGACGCGATGACCGGCGCTTGCCACAACGATCCTGATCCGAGATGCAATGTGCCCCCGCCTCCGGCGCCCCGCTGCGGCGACGGAAATATCGATGCCAACGAGACCTGTGACGACGGCAACCTGACCGACGGCGACGGATGCGATCACACCTGCCATCTTGAGCCGAAGCCGACACCGCCGCCTCCTCCGCCTCCGGCACCAACGCCAACACCGACTCCGGCACCGACGCCTAATCCGGCTCCGGACAATCCACCGGTCACGGATAATCCCGCACCCATAGTTCATAAGAATAATGTGCCTGTCTGTTATCGCTGGAATTACGACGACAAGGTGACCTGTTTTGACGGTAAGGAGTTTATCCTCGATGACGCCCATCCTTCGACGTCCGTCGGGAAGGTTCCCGACGCCGAATACAACTTCGCGATCGCGGTCCAGAACTACGAAAGAGATAATTCGGACAAAAACTACACGACCATGGTCAATACGGGCGTCGCGGACATCAATGAAGCCTTGGCGAGTTCCAATCCCGCCTTCTCACTGGATACGGCGGCCCCGTCGGACACCCAGGACAGCATCCCTCATCTGAAGCTGATGGGAACGGACATCAATGCGATCAAATCCATGGTGACCTTCGACAAAGATCAATTATCGAATACGGGCACTCTGCCTGCCGCACTCCTGATGACCACGAATACGAACAAGCACATTGTCGTCACGCTCCACGAAGAGGCCCAAAGCGGTGGGTGCAACAGTGGTACGGCACAAGCCTCTTTGATTCCCGGTCATCAGAAAGCCGTCCCTTTCGGCATCTTCGTTGTCGGCATCGCCGTCCTGATTTTTTACCGCGCCCGCCGTTTCTCACTTTGATAATTCAAAGTGATAAATTTATCAGTTTGATAAGTATTAATAAGGGGGCCCGCAAGGGCCCCTTTTTCATATCCCTTCGAATTTCCTGAAAAAACGCGAAATTCATTTTTTGACGCTCCTTGGCATAGGCCTTGCTTCACCAAGAACCTATGACAGAAAAATCCCTCGCATTCCTCATCCGAACATCCGTTGTCTCTCTACTCGTGCTGAGTTCATCGCCGGCGCAGAGCCAGACAACCGATAGCCTGGCTCAACCGCAGGATTTGAAACTCTATGTATCTCCGATCAAGGAGTATGACGTGCAGCCAAGTCCTGCCGCTCCCGCAGAGACAGCGATGAGAGGGGGAGACAATAGCAATGTCTTCACCGGCGTCCTCACGATGGACACACCACTCACCGCAATCAAGAATGAAAAAATTGCCTATGCACCTCCAAAAACTGATGTTGCCTCTCAGGAGGGGACTGTTTACGTCGCGGAACAGCCGGCGGAAAAAGCGGTCCAGGAAAAGTATGAGGTAGCCGTACAACAAACCCGTGAAAAGGGAGAAACAAAGGAAACTCCGAGAGTGCGCGTCGCAAAGGAAAAGCCAAAGGAAACGCCGCCGCCGGCTGAAGAAGATCCGTGCGCGAGCTATACCGACGATGACTATACCTGCTGCAAGGCCTACCTGCATCCCGACCCCTCGATTCAGACGGGGGTAAACCCTGCCGAAACCAGCATGAATGAAGAACTCTTCAACTGCTGCAGGGAAAAGACGCACAACATCTTTGAAGCCATCAACGAGTCGGGCGGGGCGTATCCGCAAGGGCCTGACCGTACGGCCTGCCATTGCGACCAAGCGCCGGAGGATTACGGATGCTTCCATTGCGTGTCCGAGCAACAGGTCACGGATCGTGACAGCTGTATGAAGAGCGTTTTGAGCACGGCCAAGAGCCCGACGACCGCAAGCTGCACGTCCGATGAAACCTCCGGGACGGCGACGCTGACCGTTCAGCCCCCTTACGGAACCACCACGGCGAACATCAAACTCTGCGGCGGGGGCTGCAAGACGCCCACGTCCCCCGTGGGCCAAAAGACCTATTGTTCCGTCGACAATCTGGGCAAGTTCTACACCCTGCCCTGTTTTCACCCGGATCAAATCGATTCCATCGGCAAGATCGCCAATGTTGAGAACCGCGCCAATGGAGCAAACGTCGCAACGCCTCAAGAAGCCACTTCCTATCGCATCACGTTCCCCTTGTCCTCCGGCGAATGCTCCCAAGTGGGTGGAACGACGGATTCCTCATCTAAAGATAAAAAAGAGGTTGAGAAATGCGTAATCGAGCGCCCGGTCTGCGGCTGCGAGAAGACTCCGCCCCCTCCCGTCATCGACACGCCCACAACTACAACTCCGAAACCGCCCGAGCAACCGCCCGCGAAACCCCAAGATCAGCCGGTCTCAAACCCGGACCGCAAAACCGGAGATGGGGCTCCTCAAGACACGAAACCGGCGGCGCCCGTGGTCCAACAACCGGCCGTGTTAGCCGATCTCTATTATTGCAAGGAAGGCAAGGATGAGTTTTACTCCGTGGTCGATCACCACCGCGTCAAAATGGCGGCGGGCCAGGTCTGTCCCCGAGTCTCCGACGTCCAAGCCATCACCAAAGAAATGTGGTCCCTTGCGGTGAACGTGGCGGCCGCCGAACGCGATTCGTCCAAGCTGCCCGAACTGAGAGCCTCCTACATCGCCAATTTGAATCAACAAGACGGAATCGGCACGGTCTATGCAGCCCACTGCGGGAAAGACGACGGGACGGCGACGTTGGATCATCCCGTAGACCGATCGGTCCTGTTCGATCATTTAAACAATCAAAGAGACGTCGTCATCACTTCGGACGGCCACATCAATGTCGGATCAAACGAGGGATACAAGGTTTTTGCGGCGCCCCCCGTAACGATGCCTCCCGTGGCACCTCCCGGAACTTCCGGAACCGGAGGCAGCACGGGAAACAGCGGCGCCTCTTCGGCAACACCCCCGACGCACGCAACCTTAACGGGTCAGGAGGCCCTCGTCGTGACCAATGCGACCATCGTGGACGGAACGAAGCTCGCACAGGTTGAGGCGACGACCGCCGTCACTTTCGCCTTACCGGTCGCAAGCGCCGAAATCACCGGTGGAGGATCGTGTTCCCTGACTAGGACGGGGCCAGGGTTGCAGGGCCTTGAAACCTACAGGCAGGCCTACTGGACATTGGCCCTCGCCCTGCTTACCCTAGGGCTATGGCGCTCCCAGCTCAGGAGGCCCAAGGCCTCAACGACGTCCTCCAGAAATATGCCCGAGAGGGACTCCTCTACGAAAAATTAGAGGGCGGACGCGTCCGTTGTTTTTCCTGCGGCCATCGTTGCGTCATCAAGGAAGGCAAGGCGGGCATCTGTCTCGTCCGTTATAACGAGGGAGGCGTCCTGAAGGTCCCCCACGGTTATGTGGGCGCCCTCCAGCTCGATCCCGTCGAAAAGAAACCGTTCTTCCACGCCTATCCGGGTTCGCTCGCGATGAGTTTCGGGATGCTGGGCTGCGACTATCACTGCGGTTATTGCCAAAACTGGTTCACCTCTCAATCCCTTCGGGACCCGAACTCCACCGCCCGGCCGATCCCGATGACGCCCCAGAAATTCGCCGACCTCGCCAAGTCTGAAGGGGCGCGCATCGTCACCAGCACCTATAACGAGCCCTTGATCACCAGCGAATGGGCGGTCGAGGTCTTCAAGACCTGCCGGAAGGAAGGACTCGTCACTTCTTACGTCTCCAACGGCAACGGCACGCCCGAGGTCTTGGACTACATCCGCCCTTGGGTCGATCTCTACAAGGTGGACCTCAAGGGTTTTCAGGACAAGCATTACCGCGAACTGGGCGGCGTCGTGTCGGTGGTGCTCGATACGATCGGGCGCCTGCACGACATGGGTTTCTGGCTGGAGGTCGTCACTTTGATCGTCCCCGGATTCAACGATTCGGAGGGAGAGCTCCGAGACATCGCGAAGTTCTTGGCGGGCGTCTCCAAGGACATCCCGTGGCATGTCACCGCCTTCCACAAGGATTATAAGATGAGGGATCACGATAACACGTCAAACGGCGAATTGATCCGCGCCTACGAAATCGGAAAGGAGGAAGGTTTGAACTTCGTCTATCCGGGCAACCGTCCCGGCCAGGTGGGAGACCGGGAAAGCACCTTCTGTCCTTCGTGCCGAGCGCTCCTCATCGAACGCATCGGTTACGATATCCTTTCTTATCGGATGAAGCCGGGCGGGATTTGCCCGAAGTGTGACGCAAAGATACCGGGGCGGTGGGATTAGATAGTTCTAATTGACGAGCCCTGGAGCAGGAGGAGATTCCTCCGGAATTTCTCCGAATACCTTTTCATAACGAATGATGTTTTCCTCAAGAGCCTTTAAGAGGCGTTTCGCATGACCTGGCGAGACGATGATCCTAGCACCAATAATACCCTTTGGCGGAAAGACAGTCATACAATCCATAACAAATTCGCCGCGAGTATGTTGGATCATGATGTTATTCGAATAGGTTCCCTTAATCACCTCATCGGATATACTCACGCCGAGATTCTTATTTTCATTGGCCATATTCTTCCTCCTTCTTGAGTTTATAAATAAATTTTTTCCCTACCTTTTGTCCGCTGATAAAACCCTTTTTTTCTAAGTCCTGCAGATCCGTACGCGCCGTCTCATATACAATTTTAAAAAGCTTTTGGTATTTTTTGACGTCAACGTGAGTTACATTAGGACGCAGTAGATACTTCATAAGGCTCAGTTGTCTTCTATTGATCTCGAAAGACCGGCTCCCGATTAAATCTTCCACGCGACTTGCTGCTGCGTAGTATTCAACGGCAAATCTTAAATTATCGACAGCCTCAGTCGTGATATCACAGGAATAGTTGATGAAAAATGTTAGATCCGTTCCGTGTTTTTCGACATCTAGAATCGCCTGATCATAGGCCTTTCTCCGTCCACCGATCACATGAGAGATCGAAAGATAGGGCATCGCGTTGTAGAAACGATTGAGATAAAGGTAATAAAGGGCTCTAGCCGTACGTCCATTTCCGTCAGGAAACGGATGGAGATATACAAAATAGAAATGTAAAATGGAGGCCGTCACCAATGGATGTAGGAAATGCCCCTCAAAATCCTGAACACCTTGATTCAACCAGCGCAAGAGATCACCAAGAAAGATTTCCATTTTATCGGTAGGTGGAGGAGTGTAGTCAACCTTCAACATATCTCCAACAACCGTATCATGCTGACTGGTCCTGAATTCCCCGGGCTGTCCAAACTCCAAAGCCTGATCCGTAATAATGCGATGCAAATCTTTGATAACTTCGACGCTGATGCTCCTTTCAGGGTGGGTCACGATGTAGTCCATTGCGCGAAAGTTATTAAACGTTTCCCGTTCGCTTTTGTTTTTCGGTGATGAATTTTGGCGAATCATCTCTTCTGCACGTTTTCGAGTGGTCTTAGCCCCTTCAATTTGAGAGGAAAAAAAAGCCTCATCGAGGAGATTATCTCTCTCTATTCTCTTCCTTGCCTTTTCCGAAACATTCTCAAAAAGAGTGTCATATCCGTATTTATCCACGAGACTTTGCGCTTTTTGGATGTGCGGTGTGTAGCAAAACCAAAAGGCTCGCCCCTCTTGATTTAAAAGAGGCGTTGGAACAGCTCGAAAATTCCGCCATTGGTAGATCTTGGTTAAAAGATCTGCCGTATCCCAAAAACGTGGAATTCTTCTTCTGATTTCTAATTCTGAGAGATAGCGATTGTTACATTCAATAACAAAAGAATTCTTATCATTTAAAGTCACTGATTCTTTTATATTCATAACCTATTAATATTGTTAATTAATTTAAAATAAATTTTGAATCAAGAACCAAAAATATACTAATATAATACTATTTACAATTTTTAAATCTACTAAATATTTACTACTATATTACTAAACATCTAAATCCGGAATACTGGTAAATGCAATCCGCGTGGGGGCCGAAGAGAGAACCTCGTGAACGCCGCCGAAGTAGAGGGCGTTTCGGCCGAACTTGGCGTTCACCGCATCCATCGCACGGCTCAAATTCAACCGGCGTAAATCATCGAGAAAGGAAAAAGTCCTATCGTGATTCGGAACTAGGCCAAAGAGGGTCACGCCCACCTTCATCGGCGCGCCGCACTCCCGCCTCTCCCACAAAGAACGCAGCGCCTCCAACAAGGTCAACGTGTCCTGGCATTCCAACATCTTGATCGTATCCCCCCAATGACCGCGGTCCGTATCGGAGACGGAAAGGGCCAAATGAGTGGCCCAAGAATCGACTTTCCGTAACCGAGCGGCCGCCTTTTGCAGAAGCCTCTGCGCCACCGCCCAGGCCCCCTTTTCATTCCTTAACTCCGGCGGCAGGACGTGCGAATGGCCGATGGATTGGTTCTCGGCATGACTGACTTCCAAGTCCTCGCCTCGGAGCCATCGATAAAACCGCTCCCCGCCCACGCCACCCCAGATTTTTCTCATCGCTCCCACTTTCAAATCCAACAGTTGAGAAGTCGTCCGGACGCCGTACTTTTTAAGCCGCGCCTCCATCCGCGGACCGATGCCGGGAAAATCCGACAGTTTGAGTTTCAGGAGGGCCGAAGGCAGATCCTCATCCCTCAATAAGACGAGGCCGTCCGGTTTCTGCATGTCGGAGGCGACCTTCGATAAAAACCGGTTCGGCGCGAGCCCCACCGACGAACGAAGCTGGTCACCAACTTTTAGGATTTTCTTTTTGACCTGTTTCGCCAGCGCCGTTGCGTTGTCGACGCTCTGATCCCGTCCGGTCAGGCGGCAGGCCATTTCGTCGATCGACATCACGGACGTGACGGGCAGGCAGGACTCCACCGCCTCGACGATCTTTTCATGATAGGTCACATAAATTTCGTGGCGCGCTTCAACAAAACGAATACCCGGACACATCCGTCTCGCCTCTCCCACGATCGTCCCGGTCTTGACGCCGAATTTCTTGGCCTCGTAACTGGCGGCGATGCAGCAGGTCGTGTCGGCCATCACCGGGACCACGCCGACCGGACGGCCGCGGAGCTTGGGGTCCATTTGTTGCTCCACGGAGGCGAAATAGGAATTGAGATCCACATAAAGCCAACGGATCATAAACCGGCGCCTTGGAATTCTTTGACGAACTTTAAAATCTTCCGCGTTCCTTGGGTCAGCCTGGGTCCCGAGCGGACGAAGTAGGTGTCGTCGACCGAATGAACCTGGCCGTTCTTCACGGCGTCGATTTCCGCCCACCCTTCGCGGGCCTCCAAGACCTTGGGATTCACCTTGCCGCCCATTCCGCACCAGGCGAGCAGAATGATCTCGGGATTTCTCTCGCACAACTCCCGGTCCGAAATCGTCCGCCGGGACGTATCGACGACCGACACAAAAGGGCCGTCTGTAGGGACTCCGCCGGCGATCTCGATCATCTCCTGAATCCATCCGATGCCGACGACGATGGGTTTTCCCCACTCCTCGCAAAATACGCGCGGATGGCGGGAAAAACCCGCGGCCTCCGAACGGATTTCGATAAACTCCCGCTTCATGCGGCTGACCAAGTCTCCCGCCTCGAAGGAACGTCCGAAAAGGTCTCCCAGAAGGCGGATGTTATCGAAGATGCTCTGCAAGTTGTAGGGGTGCAGCACCAGAGTGCGCATGTGATTTTCGGTCAGACCCCGGACAATATCCTTCTGAATGTAGGTCGAGCTGATCACGATGTCCGCGCCGACCTCTTTCAAGGTCGGGAGATCGAGGCTTAGGAAATCGGAGACCGTCGGGATGATCGTCACCTCCGGCGGCCAGTCGCAAAAGCGGCTAACGCCGACCAAATCCTCGAAGAGCCCCAGGGCACAGAGGATTTCGGTGACATCGGGGGATGTGGAGGCGATGCGGCATCTCATGCCACGATCGTACCGGTTTTAATGAAGCGAAGGAAGCTCCAGTTCCTTGGAAAAATTCTGGACGCTCTGGTGGGCCGCGATCTGGCGGGCCAAGGCGCGGAAGAGATCAGCCTGGCGGGATTTCGGCGCGCGGGCGGCGATGGGTTCTCCCTCATCGCCCGCCGTCCTCGTCTCCGTCTCCAGAGGCAAGGTGCCCAGAAGATCAACTCCCAGTTTTTTGTATTTCTCGGGATCGGAAGCCCCACCGCCGAAAATCGGCGTCGTCTGGTGGCAATGCGAGCACTCGAAACCGCTCATGTTTTCGACGATCCCCAAGATCGGCACCTGGGTCATCTGAAACATCTTGATCGCCCGCTTGACGTCGGCCAGAGCCACGTCCTGCGGGGTCGTCACGACGACGGCGCCCGACATCGGAATTAACTGGGCGAGCGAGATCTGCACGTCGCCCGTCCCCGGAGGGAGATCGACGATCAAATAATCCAGCTCGCCCCACTCCACCTGTTCCAGAAATTGCTGCAGCATCTTGGCGAGCATCGGCCCGCGCCAGATGACGGCGTCGTTCGAGGCCATCAGAAAACCCATTGACATGAGAGGCATGTCGAAACGCTTTAACGGAATGATGCGATTGCCTTCCTTGAGACTCGGCTTTTCGCCTTCCTTCACGCCGCACATGATGGGAATCGAGGGTCCATAGATGTCGGCGTCCAGAATGCCGGTCTTCGCCCCTTCCTGCTGAAGGGCGATCGCCAGATTCACGGCCACCGTGGATTTGCCGACGCCGCCCTTTCCGCTCCCCACTGCGATCACGTTCTTGACCGTCGAAAGGCGGTTGGTCTGGGTCCCGATGGGACGCGACCCCTTCACCTCAGCGTCGAATTTGACTTCGATTTCGGCCACCTGAGGGAGCCGTCCGCGAAAGGCCAGTTTTACGTCCTCCGTAATCCGATCTTTCAGAGGACAGGCCGGTGTGGTGAGAGTCACCTCGACCATCACCTTGTTTCCCTCAATCTGAAAATCCTTGAGCATCCCCAAAGAGACAATATCCTTGTGGAGTTCCGGATCGATGACGGTTTTCAACACTTCCAGGACTTGTTGGCGTGAAATAGCAGTCATTTTTTATCCTTATTAAGCGTAAGAAAGGGCGACCTGTGCTCCGAAGTCCATGTTCCGCTTCTTGGCCTCGGAAATCCATCGCGGATCCTCGGCGCAGACCACTTGAAAATTATCGTGTTTGGCGGAGAGCGAATTCATAAAGCTCCGGAGCATGGCCCTCCAGCCCATGAAATCCTTGGAAAGATCACCGAAGGAGACGACCACGTCCGGCGACTTCAAAAGGGCCAGCTTGTCGATCAAGACGGAAAAACCGTCCTCCATCTTCCTCTCCGAAACATCCGAGGAGGTGCCCAAGCCGAAGAGAAAGATGTCTTTGGTGGCCATCCGCCCTTGGGACGGCATGATCAAGGATTCTTTGTACTGCCCCGAAAGCCTTCCCTGAATAATGAGGTCCGAAAGCCGACCGTTCAATCGCCAGTCGATGAGGCTCGTCGATCCCTTCAGAGGGCGTATGTCCTCGAAGAACGTCGCGAGCGCCACCTGCCCCGGAACTTCGTCGATTGGCAATGAAGAAAGAACCAGATTGATCACGTATTGCGAACCTCTTTGGCGGCCTTGTCCAAAATGCCGTTGATGAAGGCGCCTGAGTCCTCTGTACCAAACTTTTTGGCGATTTCAATCGCCTCGTTCAAAATAACGCTGGAAGGGACATCGTGGAGGTAGAGGAGTTCGTAGACGGCGAGCCGGAGGATGTTGCGGTCCACCACCGCCATGCGGATCAACTTCCAGTGGAGGGAATGTTTTTCGATGAGATCGTCTATCTCCTTCCGGTTCCGATAGGTCCCTTCGACCAGATCCGTCGCAAAACGCCGCGTCTCTTCGGGCACATCGGGCCCCTGGCCCTTCCAGTACCATTCCAAGATGGAGTGCGGTTCGGAGGCCTTGAGCTCCATTTCGTAGAGGATCTGAAGGGCGATCTCCCGGGCCTTTCTCCGATTTCCCATGGTTTAAACCTTCGCCTTCACCTTCATCATCATCAGGCGCGCCATTTCAATGGCCACGAGCGCCGCCTCCACTCCCTTGTGACCCTGTTTTCCACCAACACGCTCCATCGCCTGCTCTCCATTATCGGTCGTCAAGACCCCGAAGGCAATCGGGATTCCGAAATCGAGCGAGACACGCATCACGCCTGTGGCCGCTCCCTGGCAAACGTAATCGAAATGCGGCGTCTCGCCTCGAATGACCGCCCCCAGGGCCACGAGGGCGTGAAATTTGCGGCTCTTCGCGAGCTTCAGGAGGGCGATCGGAATCTCAAAGGCGCCGGGAACCCAAACCGTCTTGAGGCCTCCGGCGGCGACCCCCTTCTCGCCGAACGTCTTCTCGGCCCCCTCGAGGAGTTTTTCCGAAACGGCGGCGTTGAAACGGCTGACGACGATGCCGAATCTCAGCCCCTTACCAGAAAGACCTTCAATAACACCCGAGGTTTTTTTCACACTTTTTTAAGGATGTGTCCCAGCTTATCGCGCTTCGTCCGCAGGTATTTCAGGTTCGCATGATGCGGATCCATCTCGATCGGCACGCGCTCGACGATCGACAAGCCATAGGCCTCGAGCCCCAC
>CAZWYB010000052.1:0-13660 GCA_964637745.1 uncultured Pseudomonadota bacterium | reverse complement strand
CCAAGCTTCGAGCTCTTTTTGGGTGTTCCGTTTGTTGGCGAGTTGCATGATGATGTCGTAGAGTCCTTTTTCATTTGCCTTTATGTTATAATTGTTCAGCCTCAGAAAGGTAATTGCAGCCGCCGTCGCAATTCGCTTGTCTCCATCGATGAATGGCTGATTTTCCGAGAGATAAAAGGCATAAGCCGCCGCCTTGGAGGGAATATCTTTGAAGAGATCCTCTCCAAAGGCGCTTTGTCGGGGCTGAGCGATCGCCGATTCGAGGAGGTGTTGGCTTCGGATTCCCTTAAGCCCACCGTACTTTTCGATCAAGACCTCCTGCATCGCCAGGATGTGTTTTAGTTCCAGGTATTCCGGCATCTATTTGGCGAGCTTTCGGAGCGTTTCGTCATAATCTTCCATGACGGAGAGGAAGGTCTTCATGATCTTGTAGTCCTTCAAATTCATGGGTTTTAGGAAAATCCCGTTCTTCTCGATGACAATTTCGACCTCGGAGCCTTCCTGTAGCCCAATGGTTTGCAGAATATCATTGGGAATGATCACGCCGGTGCTGTTCCCGATCTTCATAAGTTTTTTGGTCAACGCCATAGTCCAGTAAAGTATAACAATGTTATAACTCCCGTCAAGCCTGGCGTGCCTGGTTTGCAACCTATTGAAATCCCTTGACAAAAAACCACATTCCCAGGTTTATTTAAAGGTCCCACAACTTTTGTTTTTTCTGAGACGAGAAAGTGAAAGTTCTGGTATGTAAGGATTTGAAACGATTGGTGAAAATATGAGTTCTTCTCCGACAATAACAAAGACTGACATGAATCAGATGATGATTGCCGAAGCACCAGCAAAAATGACAGGTGCGCAGATCTTTTTGAGGACGCTCCAAGATTTGGGAGTCGACACGATCTTCGGTTATCCGGGCGGCGTGTTGCTCTACGTCTATGACGAGATCTTCAAGCAGGATAAGATCAAACACATTCTCGTTCGGCATGAACAGGGTGCCACGCACATGGCGGACGGTTATGCGCGTGTGACGGGGCGTCCGGGCGTGGTGCTCGCGACCTCCGGTCCCGGGGCGACCAATACCGTGACGGGGCTCGCGACGGCTATGCTCGATTCCGTTCCGATGGTGTGTTTTACCGGACAAGTGCCGGTGCACTTGATCGGCAATGATGCCTTCCAAGAGGCGGACATCGTTGGGATCACGCGTCCGTGCACCAAGCACAACTACCTCGTAAAGGACGTGAACGACCTGGAGCGCATTATTCATCAGGCGTTCTACATCGCATCCACAGGAAGGCCGGGACCGGTATTGGTCGATATCCCGAAGGATGTGACGCTGGCGACCGCCGAATACAAGGGCATCAAGAAGGTCGACATGCGCGGTTATCATCCTCAAGTGGTGCCCGCCTCCGGACCGATGGAAGAGGCGATCGAGCTGATTTATCAATCGAAGAAGCCCGTCTTGTACATGGGCGGCGGGATTCTGGCCTCGGGGGCCTCGCATCTGGTCCGTCAATTCGCCGAAAAATTAAACCTGCCGGTCGGCATTACCTTGATGGGCCTAGGCGGTTTTCCGGGGAACCATGACCTCTCGATGGGCATGATCGGCATGCACGGCGGTTATTGGGCCAACATGGCGATGAACAACGCCGACCTCCTGATCGCCTTGGGCCCGCGCTTCGACGACCGCGTGACCGGCGACGTGAAGAAGTTCGCCGTGAAGGCGAAAAAGATCCACTTGGACATCGATGCGAGTTCCATCGGCAAGAACATCGCCGTGGATGTGCCTCTCGTGGGCGACGCGAAGCAGGTCTTGGAGAAATTATTGAAGATCGTCGACCGCGACCCGGAACGGGCGCGCAAATATCGCGACTCCGTCTCCGGATGGCACGATCAGATCAAGAAGTGGAGGGAAGAGCATCCCATCTATTACCCTCAGGACATGAAAGGGGATCTCCGCCCGCAGTACGTGATCCAAAAGATCTACGATGTGACGGGAGGAGAGTGCATCATCACAACGGACGTGGGCCAGCATCAGATGTGGACGGCACAGATCTTCCCGTTCAATAAGCCGCGCAAGTGGTGCACCTCGGGCGGGCTGGGGACGATGGGCTACGGCCTTCCCGCCGCGATCGGCGCCCAGATGGCTTATCCCGACGAGACGGTTTTTTGCATTTCCGGGGACGGCAGCATCCAGATGAACATCCAGGAGATCGCCACGGCCGTGCAGTACAAACTGCCGGTCAAGACGGCGATCATCAACAACTTCTATTTGGGCATGGTCCGCCAGTGGCAGGAGTATTTCTACGGCCATCGGTATTCCCATTCGGACCTCGCGCCCGGCATGCCGGATTTCGTCAAGCTCGCCGAGGCCTATGGGGCGGTGGGTTTTATGTGCAACAAGCCCAAGGACGTGGAGCCGATTCTGAAGGAGAGTTTGAAGGTCAAAAAGCCGGTCCTGATCGATTTTCAGGTCGCCAAGGAGGAGAACGTTCTTCCGATGGTGCCCGCCGGAAAAGCTCTCGATGATATGTTGCTGGCGTGATTTATGGAACGCAAACACACAATCTCGGTGTTGGTCGAAAACGAATTCGGCGTCCTCGCCCGCGTGGCTGGCCTCTTTTCGTCCAAGGGGTATAATATCGATAGCCTCTCCGTTTCGGAGACCATCGATCCCACGCTCTCGCGGATGACGATCGTGACCCACGGCAGCGATCAGATCATCGAGCAGATCTTGAAGCAGTTGAACAAGTTGGTGAACGTGATTACGGTGGAAGACCTGACACGCGAACGGCACATCACCTGCGAGCTCTGTCTGGTCAAGATGAAGACCGACCGCAAGAACGACGTTCTGAAGACAGCCGAACGCTTGAAGGCCCGCGTCTTGGAAAACAACGCGCACGCGATCGTCTTGGAGTTTACGGGAGACGAGGAAGAGCTATACAAGGCCTTGGAGGCCTTGAAGCCGTTCGGGATCATGGAGGTCGTCCGGACGGGCATGATCGCCATCCAGCGCGGCGAACACGTTTTGGTGGAAGGAAAAGGAAAGTAAATGGAAATGGCCGAAGCCAAAGAGCCCATTATGAGGCCGTCGATCGGGATCGCGCGGGAGGGGTATCCCTTTATTGCGATCGCCTTTCTGATCGCCGCCGCCGTAGCCTGGCTTGCGGGTCCGATCGCAGGGGCGGCCCTGCTTCTCCTGCCCGCCTTCGTTTTGAATTTCTTCCGCGATCCCGAGAGGACGCCTCCGGAGGGAGAAGACTTGGTCGTTTCGCCGGCGGACGGGAAGGTCATCTCCATCGCGGAGGTCGATGAATCCAGATATCTCAACCGGCGGATGAAGCGGGTCTGCGTCTTCATGAACGTCTTCAACGTCCACGTGAACCGTGTTCCCGTATCGGGCTGCGTGAAGGAGGTTCGGTACAACCCCGGCAAGTTTCTGATGGGGTACGCCGAAAAGGCCTCGTTGGATAACGAGCAGAACGCCATCGTGATCCAAAAGCCCAACGGAAAGGACGTGCTCTTCATCCAGATCGCCGGTTTGATCGCTCGTCGGATCGTTTGTTATTTAAAGGGGGGCGAGGCCGTCTCTCGAGGGGAGCGGTTCGGTCTCATTCGATTCGGATCGCGGGTGGATGTTTATTTCCCGCCAGAGGCGGAGATCTTGGTGAAAGAAGGGCAGATCGTAAAGGCCGCTGAGACGGTCTTGGGGAGGTTAAGTTGAAAATGAAAAGGGTCCAATTGCGCCGGGGCATGAACCTCCTTCCCAGCCTGTGCACGACCGCCGGCATGTTCTTCGCCTTTTTCTCGATCGTGCGGTCGATCAACGGCGATCATCATACGGCGGCCTGGGCGATCCTCTTCTCCAGCTTTTTCGACATGATCGACGGACGGATTGCCCGAATGACGCATTCCCAGAGCGACTTCGGTAAGGAATACGATTCTCTCGTGGATCTTTCGTCCTTCGGTCTGGCGCCGGCCATTCTGGCCTATACCTGGACCTTGAACCAATTTCAGACCGGCGGTTGGTTCGTCGCTTTTCTTTTCTTCGCCTGCGCGGCCTTGCGGTTGGCGCGTTTCAATGTCCAGACGACCGTGGTGGAAAAGAAACGCTTCAGCGGGCTGGCGACGCCTCCTTCGGCCTGTTTGTTGGCGACGTTCTCTCTGTTCTATGACGACGTTCTCGCTCGATTCGGTTCCGAGACGCTGAAGGGGACGATCATGCTGGTGATGGTGCCCATCCTCGCCGTCTTGATGGTCAGCAAGGTGCGCTACCGCAGCTTCAAGGAGTACGACGTCAAGAAGGACAACGCGTTTTACGTCCTGTTGGGCGCCGCGGCCTTCATCGGCATCGTGGCGATCAATCCGCACATCATTCTCTTTCTGGGCTTCCTGACCTACGCCCTTTCGGGACCCGTCATGGTACTCGTGGACCTTCGGCAGAGGCGTCAGCCGGCCGCGCGGGCCGAAAAATTGCGCACGAAAGGACAGAGGTTTTCCGTCATCCCGATGGTGAGGGAAGGCGACGAGGAAGAAAGGAATTCGGCCCGTGAGTGAAGTGGTTAAAATTTTCGATACGTCCTTGCGGGACGGCGAGCAGTCGCCGGGTTACAGCATGGATACCGGAGAAAAGATCCGGATGGCGCAGCAGCTCGCGCGCCTGAAAGTCGACATCATCGAGGCGGGCTTTCCCATCGCGTCTCCGGGCGATTTTTCTGCGGTGCAAAAAATCGCACGGGAGGTCGAGGGGCCGACGATCGCGGGCCTTTCGCGCGCAAGCGTGGGGGACATCGACGCCTGTTGGAATGCTATCAAAGACGCCCGCAAGAGCCGGATCCATACGTTCATCGCGACCTCGGACATTCACCTCAAATACAAGCTCCGCAAATCGCGCGAGGAGGTGCTTCGCGACGCCGTGGCGGCCGTGCGTCACGCCAAGAAATACACGGACGACGTGGAGTTCTCCGCCGAAGACGCCACCCGGAGCGAATGGGCGTATTTGGCCCAAGTCTATGAGGCGGTGATCGACGCGGGGGCCACAACGATCAACGTGCCGGACACGGTAGGGTATACGATCCCCTCGGAATACGGCGCCTTGATTTCCTTTCTGAAAAACAACGTGAAGAACATCGGCCGCGCGACGATCAGCGTCCACTGCCACAACGACCTGGGATTGGCCGTCGCGAACTCGCTCGCGGCGATCGAGAACGGGGCGCGACAGGTGGAGTGTACGATCAACGGAATCGGAGAGCGGGCCGGCAACGCCTCGATGGAAGAAATCGTGATGTCCTTGAAGGTACGTAAAGAGAAGCTGGGATTGGAGACGAACATCCTGACCGAACAGATCTATCCGACCAGCAAGCTCTTGACGCACATCACGGGCATCTCCGTCCAACCGAACAAGGCGATCGTCGGGGCCAACGCCTTTGCGCACGAGTCGGGAATCCATCAGGACGGTCTGTTGAAGAACGAGCTGACCTATTCCATCATGACTCCGGAGTCGATCGGGTTGACCGAGCATCGTTATATCTTGGGCAAGCATTCAGGGCGTCATGCCTTTCGGACGCGATTGAAGGGGATGGGATTCGACCTTTCGGACGCGGAAATGGAAGAGGCCTTCAAACGGTTCAAGGAATTGGCGGATAAGAAGAAGTCGATCTTCGAGGAGGACTTGGAGGCCATCGTGACCGGTCTCGTTAGGACCGTCCCCGAAATCTATCTTTTGAAGTCGGTTGAAGTCTCCTGCGGCACAAAAAAGAAACCGAAGGCCTCCGTGGAAGTGATAAAGAAAGGCAAGAAGGTGAAGGCCGTGGAAACGGGCGCCGGTCCGGTGGACGCCGTCTTTAAGGCCTTGAAGAAGATCTCGAAATTCAGCGGGCAGTTGGAGAAGTTTGTCGTGAACGCGGTCACCGGCGGCACGGACGCTCAGGGCGAGGTCATGGTGGAATTGCAGAGGAACGATCACACCGTCCGCGGCGTCGGGTCGCATACGGACATCATCGTGGCCTCCGCAAAGGCCTATATCGCCGCCTTGAACCGCCTTGAGCACATCGAGAAGAAGATTTCGGCACAGCTCTGAGATGGGATCGGGACATGCCTTCCTGCTATCAATGCGGCAAAGAGGTGAAGGTCGCCGACCGGGTGGGAAGGAGCGAGACGTGTCTTTCCTGCGGGGCGGATCTTCACTGCTGCCGCAACTGCGAATTCTACGACCCTCTCTCCTATAACGAGTGCCGCGAGCCGGTGGCGGAGCGGGTCGTGGACAAGGAGAGGGCCAATTTTTGCGACATGTTTCAGATGGCGGCGGAGCGCCTGAAGGAGAAGGATCGAACGACGGACGCGAAGAAGAAATTGGAAGAATTGTTCAAGAAGAAGGGATGAGCATGGGAAAAAAGAAAGCAAAGGTTCTTATCCTGGCCGGAGACGGCATCGGTCCTGAGGTCATGGACGTTGCCACGCGCGTGATGGGCAGCGCCTTAAAAAATTCCTCCGTGAAGATCGAGCTGGAACAAGATCTCGCCGGGGGATGCTCGTTCGATCGTCACGGATCGCCTCTGACCTCCGAAACCTTGGCGAAGGCCAAGAAGGCGGACGCGGTCCTTCTGGGGGCCGTCGGTGGCCCGGCCTGGGACAGCTTGCCGCATGAGAAACGGCCCGAGCAGGCCCTCTTGGGGCTCCGGAGCGGTCTCAAGCTTTTCGCCAATTTGAGGCCTGCAAAGATCCTTCCGGCCTTGCTTTCGGCCTCGTCCTTAAAACCCCAAGTGGTTGAAGGCATCGATCTCCTCGTCGTGCGCGAATTGACGGGGGGCATCTATTTCGGCAAGCCGCGTGGGATCAAAGAAACGTCCAAGGGAAAGAAGGGCTTCAACACGGAGGTCTATACGGCCCCGGAAATCGAAAGGATCGTCCGTTCGGCCTTCGAGGCGGCCCAAAAGAGAAGGAAGAAGGTCACTTCCGTGGACAAGGCGAACATTTTGGAAAGCTCCATTTTGTGGCGTGAAGTCGCGACGAGGGTTCAAAAAGATTTTCTCGAAGTGCAGCTTGAGCACATGTACGTGGACAATTGCGCCATGCAGTTGGTGAGAAATCCCCGTCAGTTCGACGTCATCGTCACCTCGAACCTGTTCGGAGACATCCTGTCCGACGAGGCCGCCATGTTGACCGGATCCATCGGGATGCTTCCTTCCGCGTCCCTGGGGGCCAAGAAGAATCGCCTGGGCTTTCCGCAGGGAATGTACGAACCCGTTCACGGAAGCGCGCCGGATATCGCCGGAAAAGGCGTTGCCAACCCCTTGGCGACTATCCTATCGTGCGCCCTCTTGGCGCGGCATTCCCTGGGCGAGGAGACGGCGGCGACCAAGATGGAATCGGCCGTTGCGGAGGTTCTGAATCAGGGATATCGGACGGGTGACATTTTTGCGGAAGGGATGAAGAAGGTCAGTACCTCCGAAATGGGAGAGAAGGTGGTTGGCGAATTGGAGAAGGTGTCATGAAGAAGGAAAAATATAACGTCGCCATCCTTGGCGCGACAGGAGTGGTCGGCCGGGAGATGATCGAGATCCTCGAGGAAAGAAAATTTCCAGTCGGCGAGTTGAAATTGTTCGCCACGGCCAAGTCCGCCGGAGAAAAGATTCCGTTTCAGGGAAAGAACGTCACGGTTCGTGTCGTCGATGACCACTCCTTTGAGGGCGTCGATTTGGTGATGGGAGATACGCCCACCGTCGTCTCCAAAGAACTCATTCCGAAAGCGGTCAAACAAGGGGCCGTCGCGATTGACTGTTCGAGCGCCTTTCGGATGGATCCTATGGTTCCCTTGGTCGTGCCCGAGGTCAACCCGCAGGCGATCGGGCTTCATAAGGGGATCATTGCGGGCGCCAATTGCTCGGCGATCCCCGTGGCCGTGGCGGTGAAACCCATCCACGAGAAATTCGGCATCAAACGTCTGGTCATTTCCACCTACCAATCCGCATCCGGTGCGGGAAAAGGCGGGACGGACGAATTGGCGGATCAGACTTTGGCCCTCTTCAATCAGAAAGATCCGGTCATGAAAGTCTTTCCGTATCGCTTGGCCTTCAACGTGATTCCCCAGATCGACAGCTTCCTGCCGGGCGGCGATACCAAGGAAGAGGCGAAGATCGTCGAGGAATTGAAAAAAATGGTCGAGGCCCCGAACATGAGCGTGACCGTTACCGCGGTTCGCGTTCCCGTCTTTATTGGGCATTCCGCCGCCGTCAATATCGAGACGGAAAAGAAGGCGACGGCCGCCGAGGCGCGCGAGTTGCTGAGCCGCGTACCGAATGTCGTGATCAAGGACGATCCCGGAAAGAAAGAATACCCTCTACCGATCGATGCCGCGGGAAAGGACCAAGTCTATATCGGAAGAATCCGGGAAGACGGCTCCATTCCCAATGGATTGAATCTTTGGGTCGCCGCTGATAATCTCCGTAAAGGGGCGGCTCTGAACGCTATTCAGATCGCGGAGATCTTGATTGAAAAGCACCTCTAGGCTGGTCGCAAAGCTTGCCGGTTTTTTTCTCCTTATTCCGACGTCTCTTTTTGCCTTCCCCAGCGCGGAGAAGGCCGCACTGAGCATCGTTTCGTCGCAGGCGAACAGTCTCATCATGAACGGCGACCGCTTCCTCATAGAGGCCGCGGGAAATTCCATCTCCATCATTGACACGCAGATCTTCGCACTTTCCGCGCAGCAGATTCCGCCCCTGATCGATAATTCCGCGACCAGCGGAGGCGTGAATCTCACGGGGGACGTCACCGGGCTTGCGGTTTTCTCCAGCTCTCTGATCGCCGCCCAGTCCGACGGAGATTTCCTGTCGATCAATCTCAATGACGTCACGGCGCAGCCGACCTCGACGCACGTCATCGACGGAGCGCTCGGGGACGTCGCCGCCAATCCGAACGGCTCCCTTCAGGACAAAAATCTGTATTTTGTGGATCAGGCCCACAATGCGGTCATCGTCTTCGATACGCAGGCCCAGAAGAGCACGTCGATCGCGCTGGTCAACGGCGTCGGGGCCGCCGTGACCCCTGACGCGCTTATCTATGCGGCCACTCCCATCGGTTCCTCGCGCCCCAACAAGATCTACGTGACGACGGAAGCAGGGCTCGTTTACGTGATGCAGGCGGGGTCGACCGCGACCCCCTCCACCATCACGCTGTCGACGACGAACAAGTCGTTGCTGGACGCGGCGCTAACGCCCAACGGCGACTTTCTCATGGTCATCAATGCGACCGATACGACGGTTCATGTCATCGATACGGCGACCGACACCGAAGTGGATACGGATCCGGTCGCCAGCGGAACGAACCCCATCGCCCTTACGCAAAATGCGGGCCTGAAAGGGATCGTCGTCGCGAACGTGACGAATCCGACGGACATATACGCCTTCGTGACGGGATCCTCGGGGCTTTCGGCGATCGATCTCAACATCGGGGTGGGTCCCGTTTTTAATCCTCCCAGCGTCATCGACTTCAACAATACGGGGTCGGGGGATACCACGCCGGATCCTCTCCGTCTCTCGTCCAGTCCGGGCGCCGTCGTCGCCTCCAGCACCGCCGACGGCTACCTCTATACATCCGACAGCAATGCCACCATTTCCGTCATCACGGACAAGCCCTTCGTGTCCAATCTCTCGACCTCGTTGGGAACCAACTCGCTCACCGTCAACGGGTCTTTTACGGTCACCTTCCGCTCGGACGCGACGGGCACGTACCGTGCCGCCGTGGGAGGCGATCAGACGGGGAATGGGGCCACCGTGGCCTCGGGAACCGTCGGTACCGCGGGAACGGACGTGACGACGGCGTCGATCCCTTACGATGCAAGCAAGTTCGCCGAAGGGACGAATCGCATCTTCGTCTTTGTGACGGATTCATCCGGTCTCGTCGGGAGGAACGCCATCGACATTAATGTCGACACGCCGCCGCCGGCGATCGAAATCCAGAGCGTGAATTTCGGGAATGAGAAAATCGTCGTGACGTTTACGCGCCTCACGCAGAACGATATCGATCACTACAATGTTTATCTGACGACGGACGCGTCCACCGTCGTAACAGCGACGCAGGCGACGGGTACGATCCCGCAACCCTCTTCGGGTAATACGGTGGACGCCAAGATCGAGGGGCTTTTGAACGGCGTCACTTACTTTGTCGGCATCGAAGGCGTCGACAAGGCCGGAAATATCGGCCCCCGAACGACGACCTTGAAGGACGGCTCGCCGGCAGAGGCGACACCGGAGGAAACCGTGGGATTGGCGGGGGCCGCTGGAGAGAGGGGATGCGGGTTGGTGCCTGAGGCGTCGGGATCGTCGGGGTGTTGGTTAGGGATAGTCATGGTAGGGGCGATGCTCATCATTGCCCGGGTTCTCCGTAGCCGGGCCGTTTTATTTCTTTTAATCTTTCTCCCGTCGACCCTTCAAGCTGTCGAAAAAACGCCCCAGTGGTTCTCTCTGGAATTCAAAGGTGGTGTTTGGATGCCCTTAAATCGGACGACGAGGGATTTTTTGGGAACCATCAATCCCATGGGTCTGGCCGAGTTCGGGTTTCTCTACCATTCCCGTTATGGTGCCGAGATCGGCGTGGGATACGTCGGAGCCGGAGGCTCCGCGGTCGGCAAAGTTTCGGGAGCCCAGTCAGGTGACCGGTTCCATTTCACCATGATCCCCCTATGCAGCAGTTTTACGTTTCGAGGCGTCTGGAAGGAGGATCAATTGCTGATCCCCTATGCGAAAGCCGGTCCGGATTTTTGGCTCTTTCGGGAAAATGTCCAGGGGAACGTGACGAAGGGTGTGAAGTACGGTCTGCATGCCGCCTTGGGGCTTCAGGTGGATTTAAGTTATGTGGAAGACCTTTCGGAGTTCATGGAAGAGACCATGGGCGTGAACCATATCTACTTCATCCTTGAAGGTCGGTACGGATGGATCAATAGCTTCGGTCGGAATGGGATCGATCTTTCGAATCTAACGGCCAGCGGGGGTCTCTTGTTTGAGTTTTAGAACCATCCAATTAACCATCGAATACTGCGGCACCCACTACGCCGGCTGGCAAATCCAGCCTCATAAGAAGACGATCCAGGGGGCCATTCAAGACAGCCTACGGCGCGTCGCTCAAGAAAACGTCCATTTGATCGGGGCGTCGCGTACGGACGCCGGCGTTCATGCCCTGGGGCAGATCGCGCATTTTCAGACGACGTCGGGTGTTTCTACGGAAAAGCTTTTTATCGCCCTTGCCGGCCTCCTACCCGAAGATATTTCCGTAACGAAAGTGGAGGAGAAGGGCGCCGATTTTCACGCCCGGAAGTCGGCGAAGAGAAAGACCTATCGATACGTCGTCTGGAACGGCAGGGCGCGGAAGGCGCTTCTTGCAGGCCGAGCGTGGCATGTCTGGGACCGCTTGGACGTTGCATCGATGCGAAGGGCGGCTACGTGTTTGATGGGCCGCCATGATTTTTCGGCCTTCCGGGCGCACCAAAGCGATACGAAGACGTCGGTTAGGGAGATAAAAAGGATTCATATTAGAAAAATCCCCCCGGACCCCCCTTTGAAAAAGGGGGGAGGGGGGGATTTCCTACACATCGAGATCACCGGTAACGGCTTCCTCAAATACATGGTTCGCAATATCGTGGGAACGTTGGTGGACGTTGGAAAGGGGAAACTGACCGCGAGTGACGTGAAGGCGATTTTGAAAGGAAGGGATAGAAAAAAGGCCGGGGCGACGGCCCCGGCCTGTGGTTTGTATCTTGTTTCCGTGAAGTACTAGCCTTACGGCCCTGGAGGGGTTCCACCGCCGGGGGGAGTTCCTCCACCCGGAGTCGTCGGCGGAGGTACCGGAGGACCGCCGAAGATCGCTTCGAATTCCGCCTGCTTTCTCTGCATGAGCGTGTTGTTGCCCGTCGACAGTTCCTGGGCGGCTGTGCTTCGTGCCCAGTCGGCCTCATTTTTGTGCTTGATGAGTTCGTCTAAGAGGGCGCCGCTGGCCTTGTCGGTCTGCGATTGGTACCAGGCGATGAGACCTCCCAGATCCCCAATACCTTCCTCGATGGAAGATCCCGCCTGGTCGATGTCCCATTCATTGGAGGCGTCGTTCCCGGCCCCACCGGTGATCGTATCGCCCGTCGCCTTGGGCTTTCCGGTCACCGGGTCGATATCGACCGTGCCGTAGATCAAATCATTGCCGGTTCCGCCGTCCGCCGTGTCATTGCCGCGACCCATGTTGATGTCGTCCATGCCGTCGCCGCCCATCAGGTGGTCGTTGCCGTCCGTGCCTTGGATAAAGTCGTCACCTTCTCCGCCATCGATGGTGGTACCGTCGATGCTGCCGCCGTTCTCGGCCTGGCTGGTCGCGGTAATGTCGGCCATCAGGTAGTCGCTGCCCGCGCCGCCGGAGATGTCGCTGCCCACGCCGCATTCGATGAAGTCGCGTTGATCGGAGCCCGTCACCTTGCACTTCATGTCGGTCTTGAAATACTGGCCCGCATCTGCCCCGGTCGCCTGGAGTTTGAATTCGATACCGAACGACGCTATGGCACTTTCACCGCCCTTGAGACGGATCTTCATGACGGCCGGACCATCTGGTTTTTCGCGGCCTTCGAGGACAGGGTTGCCGGAGCTGTCTTTTTTCATGACCCAAGAGGTGAGGGTTTTGCCTTTCCAAGACGTCGGCAGGGTCGCCACGCCGCTGGCTCCCGAGCAATCGTATTCCAAATCCACGTCGGTCGGCTGGGGATTGGTCATGGGCATCGTGCCGCCGAAGATGTCCGGCGCAATCGCCGTGGCCGCGGCGCTCTGCGTGGAGAGATTTCCGGTCCAGTAGGCGCCCTTGTCGGCCATACCGTCATGATTGGCGTCCGTCGCCTGAAGCTTCGACATGACGTCACCCTTGGTCTTCATACTCGTCGTGTCGCCCGTGAACTTGATCCGGTGGTCGAAGGCGTTTTTGAAAGTGCTTGTATGGCCATTTTCGGTGATGATCAGGTTCTTGCCGTCGTCCGAGGCGCTCAAGGTGACGTCGCCGCTCAAATTGATCTGGATGTCGCCCGTGACGTCCACGGTCTGGTCCGTATTGGCGTCATAGGTCTGGGCACCTGTGAATGCCGCCCAGTCGAGGTTTTGAGCTCCGCCCGTCGCACCATTGGTGCCTGTCGTTCCGCTCGTATCGCCGCCGCTCGTGCCGTTGCTGCCCACGTGATATTTATGCATGACGCTCGGGAGGCCGGCGTCGGGGTCGCCGTTGCTGATGCCGTCGCCGTTCCAGTCACCGGATGCGGCCAAGGCCTTCACGTCGCCGTGGAATTTCGTATTCAGAATGGTCTGTCCCACATCGGTACCTAGGAACGCGAGGATGGCTGGGTCTTTGAGTCCGTCTCCGTTCGAATCGGTGGCAAATGGGTTCGTGCCCAGCTCGAGTTCCTTTGCATTCGTGAGTCCGTCGCCATCGGCGTCGCCCGTGGGATCGAGGCTGTCTGCCGACCAATTGACGTTGGCGTCGGCGTAGTAGGTCTGCCATTCATTATCGAGATCCGTTTGTTCGGATTCCAGATCCATTGCGTCGATCTGATTGATCAACTTTTGGGCCGCGGTATCCCCGTTACCGGCCAGTGTGGCGAGCTTGTCCTTCAGTTTCAACAGCTTATTGATCTCATCCAGCCGGTTCT
>CAZWYB010000051.1:12350-13709 GCA_964637745.1 uncultured Pseudomonadota bacterium | reverse complement strand
CGCGTCTTGGAGAGTCTGATCAAGTGCGGGGCCTTTGATTCCCTGGGCGTTACGCGCGCCGGGGCGTTCCGCGCGATCGACGAAGTGCTGGAAAGGGCCTCGAGGATCCAAAAACAGAAGGCGACGGGGCAGGGGGCGCTCTTCGACCACTCTCCGTCCCCCAAGACGCAAGACGGAGGAACGGGCCTTTTGGCCGATACGGCGGAGTGGCCGGCGAAGGAAAAGCTCAGTTTCGAAAAGGAATCTTTGGGTTTCTACATCACGGGTCATCCGATCTCGGACTTCGTCGACGAGTTGAAGAAACGCACACCCTACGACACGGAATCCATCCGCGACTTAAAAGAGAAGCAGACCGAAACGGAAAGCCCGGATGGAAAAGAGAAGACCGTCTCCGTCGGAGGCGTCGTCACCTCTCTCCGGGAGCTCATCACCAAAAAGGGCGACCGGATGGGTTTCGCCACGCTGGAGGATTTGAAGGGAAGCCTTCAGGTGGTCGTCTTCGCCGACCTGTTTCGCCGGGTCCATCCTCTTCTGAAAGGCGATGAACCCATTTTCGTCCGCGGCACGGTGGACCTGGAGGAGGACGTCGCCAAACTGATCGCCCGCGAGATCGTCCGTTTGAAGGATCTGATCTCCGGAACGACCATCATGAGCGGCGGAGGGGTCGTCATGGCCCGCGAGGTCCATTTCCATCTGCCCGCCCCCAAAGTCACGCGGGAACAGCTCGAAACGCTCAAATCCCTCCTGTCTCATTTCAGAGGATCGGCCCCCGCATTCATCCACTTGAAGGATTCCGCGAAGGGTGAGACCATTTTAGAGTTGCCGGAGGGATTGACGGTCAACCCCTCGACGGAGCTCGTAAGGGAGGTCGATAGACTCTTTGGATCGCCCGTCACCATACTGCAGTAAGACCCAGGAAAACGCCTTTCTCGTCGGCGTTTACACCTCCAAACGCGACCGAATCCGTGAAGAATCTTCCCTGGAAGAACTGACCCGGCTCGCTAAAACCGCCGGAGCGACGATCCGATCGCAGGATCTCCATGAAATGAAGTCGCCTACGCCCGCCACCTATATCGGAAAGGGCAAGGCGGAGGAATTGTCCTTGCGAGTTCAGAACGAAGACATCGACGTCGTCATCTTCGACGAGGACCTGAACCCGACGCAGAACCGGAATCTGGAAACGATTTTGGGCGTCAAGGTCATCGATCGAACGGGGCTCATCCTCGACATCTTCGCCCGTCATGCGCGAACGCGGGAAGGAAAGCTCCAAGTCGAGCTCGCCCAACTTCGCTACCTCTTGCCGCGACTCGCCGGCCGTGGACGCGAGTTTTCTCAGCTGGCCGGAGGGATCGGAACCCG
>CAZWYB010000051.1:9840-12340 GCA_964637745.1 uncultured Pseudomonadota bacterium | reverse complement strand
GGGACGGGGGGGCCCGGGGGGACGCGGGTGGGGATGGACCGTCGGAAAGCCAAGGTGAGGATCGCCCTCGTCAACCGAGATCTGAAACGCGTCCAGTCGCATCGCAGGCTCCATCGAACGCGCCGGGGCGAGATCCCCATCGCGACCGTCTCCCTGGTCGGCTACACCAACGCCGGCAAGTCGACCCTCATGAACCGCCTCACGGACGCCTCCGTCCTGGTGGAGGACAAGCTCTTCGCGACCTTGGATCCCACGGTCCGGCGCCTGAGGCTTCCGTCGGGACGCGAAATCCTCGTCTCGGACACCGTCGGTTTCGTTCGAAAACTGCCTCACCAATTAATCGAGGCGTTTCGCGCCACCTTCGAAGAGGTGGCCGCATCCGATCTGCTCCTCCATGTGATCGACCTCTCGCACCCTCACGTCCAAAACCAGATGGAGACGGTCGATCGCGTCTTGGAGGAGCTTAATCTGCATCGAAAGCCACTCCTCCGCGTATTCAACAAGCTGGATCAAGACGGATCGATGTCGAACCTCTTGATGAGGAACGGAGACGTGGCCATCTCGGCCTTGAAAGGGGAGGGGACGGACCGACTTTTAATGGCTGTCGAGGATAAACTCGCCGAAACCTATCGTCCGGTGACCCTTCTGATGCCCTATCAGGCGGGATCGGAGCTCTCCCTTCTTTATCGGACCGGGCGTGTCCTCAAGAGGGAAGACCGCCCGAACGGAATCTACCTCGAGGCCGAGGTGGATGAGAAACATTACAATAAATTTCGAACTTATGCTAAATGAGCCCCTCTTAAAGTGGAATCTCTGAACGCCCCCAATTTTCTCACGTTCATTCGGATGATCGCCTCCTTCGGCGTTTTGGTCTATGGACTTCAAAACCGCTGGGAGATCGCATTTCCCATCTTTTGCCTCGCCGCGTTTACGGATATGATCGACGGCACGGTCGCCCGCATTCTCGGTCAACGGACGCGGCTCGGCGGTTTTTTGGACCCGACGGCCGACA
Organism: uncultured Pseudomonadota bacterium; assembly: GCA_964637745.1. Classification (GTDB taxonomy): domain Bacteria; phylum UBA10199; class UBA10199; order JACPAL01; genus CAZWYB01. The sequence goes on along the minus strand of CAZWYB010000051.1, from coordinate 11,328 downwards.
AGCTGCTCATGTTTTTCAGCTTCCTGGCGCTCACCAAGGGCGGCTATATTCCTGTTCCGATCACCGGCCTGGTCATCGCGCGCGACCTTTTCATCAGCGTCGGCCTTGCGATTCTGAAGTCCCGGAAGGCGCCCATCGTCTACCGACCCACCTATCTTTCCAAGGCGACGACCTTTTTCCAGATCACGACCATTCTTGCGGCCCTCCTCACCACCCAGAAGTTCGCGCTCCCTTTTGATCTTCGAAACGGCTTGATCTGGAATCTGATCCTGGCGACGACCACCGTCCTGACGGCGGCGACGGGCGTCCAATATTTCCGCATCGGGTGGAACATGCTACACTCAAAGTCTTAAAACAACGTGAGCCAGGGCAAGAAACTGAAATTGATCGTGAGCGATTTTCACATCGGGAGGGGGAGATACCTCCCTGACGGGGGACGGAATTATCTCGAAGACTTCTATTACGACGATAAATTCATCGAATTCCTGGAGCACTATTCGACCGGCGACTATAGCGACGCCGAGATCGAACTCATCTGCAACGGGGACTTCTTCAACCACCTGCAGGTCGACATCATGGATCCGGCACCCGATATCATCACCGAAGAAGCGGCCCTTCAGAGGAGCGGAGAAATTTTAAAAGGTCATCCCGAGCTCTTCCAGGCGATGAAGCGATTCGCCGCGATGCCGGGGCGGTCCATTACTTTCGTTCTGGGGAATCACGATCCGGGGCTGCTCTTTCCGGCCGTGCACCGACAATTACAAGAGGCCTTAGGTCAAAACGTTCAAGTCAAGATCGGGACGTATCTCTTCGACGGCGTCCACGTGGAGCACGGAAATCAATATTTCGCCGACAACGCCTACAACAAACGTCTCTATTTTCTGACCCGAGGCCTTTCCGTTCCCGTCGTCAATCTTCCGTGGGGGAGCTTTTTCGTGATTCATTTCTTGAACCCCCTTAAAAAAGAGCGCCCTTATTTCGACAAGATTTATCCGTTCAAGTATTACCTGCGGTGGGCCGTCATCCATGACACTCTCTTCGCCCTTCGGACCATCGTGCGCATCGTCAGCTATTTCATCTGGATTCGATTCACGCGGTCTCCCCATCGACGGGCGGCACTGCTCACGACGCTGCAAATCATCAAAGAGGTTCCGGTGAGCCCGAAACTGGACCATGAGGCCAAGAAAATCCTTCTCTCCGAGAAGAACGTCCGGATCGTCGTTTTCGGGCACACCCATCATGCCGTGTTCCGCCAATTCGCGCCCAACAAGGTTTACATCAACACGGGATTGTGGAATGAACAGGTCTCCCTGGAGATCTCGAACCCGGGAAAGGTCGTGCGCCTGACCTACGGTTGCCTGGAATACGACGAGCAGGGGAGGATCCATCCCTCGCTCAAGGAATGGAAGGGGTCGCACAAGCTTGTCGAGGATATTGCATGATTTATTGTACCGACGCCGGCGTTGTTTCCTATGGCCGGGCCCTCTC
>CAZWYB010000051.1:0-9830 GCA_964637745.1 uncultured Pseudomonadota bacterium | reverse complement strand
TTTTCCGACCATATGCTTCACTTGGAACTCCCACCAACATTCACCATGGGCCGGCCCGACTCGTCTTCGGACCTTCTCGTCACGGAGGAATGGATCCGTGGACACGGGATGAATCTCTACAAGACGGACCGGGGAGGGCGAGTCACCTACCACGGTCCCGGCCAGCTGGTGGGCTATTTCATCATCCGCCTGAAGGATTCCATCCCGAAACTGGTTTGGAAGATTGAAGAGACCCTTTTAAGAATCTTGAACCACTTTCATGTCGAAGGGGCGCGGGATAAGGACTACCCCGGGATCTGGATCGACAACCAGAAAATCGCCGCCCTCGGATTGCACATCGAAAAAGGCATCACAACTCACGGCTTTTCTTTGAACGTCAGTTGCGACCTGAAGCCCTTTCAATACATTCATCCCTGCGGCATCAAGGAAAGGGGGGTGACGTCTCTCGAAAAGGAGGTCGGTTGGCGTCCCTCGATGAGGGACGTCAAGCAGCTCTTTCTGATGGAATGCGCAAAAGTCTTCGAGACGAACGTCTCCGTGGAAGGGCAGTTCCCGACGATTCCCGAATAGCGTTCAGGAGTGGGACTCGGCTTCCTTATAAACAACCAATTCGTCCGACTTATCCTTTTCATCCGACAAACTCTTGACCATTTTCTGCAATTCAGCCTGAGGCAGCGAGTGCTTGCGCAGTTTTTGGTCGATGATTCTTTTGTCGGATTCGATGAAATCGAACCGCGTAGATTTGGACTCTTCCTTCATGATCTCTTCTCCTGATTAGTTTGCCGACGGAACCTTGATGGGCTTTTCGATCTCCATCAAGATCTTGCCGTTCTTAAAGATCCGGACGTCGCCGGTGGATTCGGAGATAACAATTGCGATCGCGTTGGTCAAGGCGGTGATTCCGGCGGCCGCGATATGCCGGGAACCCAACCCGCGGGGGAGGGTGGCTTCGTCGCTTGCCGCCCCCAAATAACGGCCGGCCGTCAACACCAGGCCTTCCTGGCTGATGAGGAAGGCCCCGTCCAAGGCGGAGAACTCCCTCAGAGTCTCCTTGAGATTGCCGTTCAGGATGTTTCGCTCTTCGTCCGAATATCCCTTGAACGGATTGATGATCATTTGTTTGGAGAGTTGGAGGACCTTTTCTTCGTCTCCGAGAACGAAAATGGTCCCGATGGGCTTGCCTTCGCGGCCACGGCTCGCCAATTCGAGGGCGATCGCCAAGGTCTGTTGGAAGACCTCCGGCTTGACTTGGTCGCCGATGCCATCCAATCCCTGCGTCGTCAAGACTTCCTGCTCCTTGGAGGTATCGAGATAGAGCACGGCGTCGAGGGTGTTCATTGCCGGATGGCCCGTCACGAAGACGATACGATCGCCTATTTCGATCAACCGGTGCGAAACGGCGAGGACGACGGCCATCTTGACCTGGCCCATACGCGTCATGTCGATCTTCGGCAGGGTGATCACGGGCCGGGAAGACGGGAAGCCGTCGGGGTACATCCCGTCCAACTCCTCCTGGCTCCGGCGCGTCACGAAAATGAGGGAGCAGTCTTTCGCCGGCTCTTCCTCCGGCAGCTCGCTCAAAGGATCCAAGGAAAGAAACAGGGCCTTCGCCTTGACGGACTTCACGACGCGAAGGGCGGCCTGGAGGAGGGCTTGGTTGATGCGTTTGACGGGCTGTTTCATAAAACGTTATGGTATGGTATACGCGATTTTCTATGAAATTTCCCGTAAAAACTCTGCTGCTGTTCATTTTTTTGGCCGTTTTGCCGCTCTCGTTGGGAGCTCAGTTGACCGATCCGTTCTCATGGTCCACCGACCTCTCTCCCCGGACCGTTTCCCCCGGAGGAGAAATCCCTTTCGAGGTACAGTTTCTCATCCCCCCAAAACATCATCTCTACAAAGACAAGATGGGGCTCATGATCGTCGATGGCACGTCCGACGCACAAGACTTTTCGCTCAAACCTCTGGACTTTACCCCCTCCATGAAGGCGAAAGATCCGTTCACGGGGAGGGATGTCGAAATTTTTGAAGCGGGGGCCGTCATCAAGACCGCCATTCAGGCCAAGAAAGGCGCCGGGGACGGGGACCACAAGCTCAAACTCCTTTTGACCTACCAAGGCTGTTCCGATCAGCTCTGCTTTCGATTCACCCAAAAAGAGATCGAAGTCCCCATCACCGTCGCCTCCGCAAACCTCGAGGCCTCAAAGGAACGACGAGGCGACTTTACGGACAACCTCTTCCAGAATCGGGGCTTTTTGTGGGTCCTGTTTTTCACCTTTCTAGGAGGAATCGGCAGCGCCTTCACGCCCTGCGTCCTTCCGATCATACCGATCACGCTCGCCTTCATCGGCGTCCGGAAAACCGAGGATAAGCTCGGAAAGAATTTCTTCTATTCGCTCCTCTTGGTCCTTTCCATGTCGCTGACGTACGCCCTCTTGGGACTCACCGCGTCGCTCTTCGGAAGGAGTCTGGGATTTCTTTTCCAGAACCCTTATTTTCTTCTGATCGGCGTCGCCTTGTTTCTGACCTTTTCGCTGTCTCTTTTCGGACTCTTCGAAATTCAAGTCCCGCTCGCCCTGAGAAATCGTCTGGCGAAGCTCGGCGGTGCGGGGGCTTGGGGTTCGATCCTTTCGGGGTTCACCGTCGGATTTCTCGCGGCGCCTTGCGTCGGCCCGGTCATCGCGTCTCTGCTCCTCTACGTCGCCCACGAGAGAAACCTCATCCGCGGATTCGTGCTGCTCTTCGTCTACGGCGTCGGGATGGGAAGCCTGTTTTTGATCATCGGAACGTTCTATCACCGCCTGGCGGCGAAAATTCACGGGGGACGCTTCACCGTCTGGATCGAGCGGACCTTCGCAGTCCTTCTGTTGCTGCCCGCAGCCTATTACGGATCGATCGCCTACGGCCATTTTCACAAGGCCCGATCGACACCGGTGACTTCGATGCATTGGATCAAGGACTCCGACGAAGGCTTCGCGGAAGCCAAGAAAGGGAATAAACCCCTGTTCGTCGATTTTTTCGCTTCCTGGTGCTTTCCCTGCGTCGAAATGGAGAAAGGGACGTTCTCTAATGCCGAGTTGCAAAATTTTCTCTCATCGAAGTTCGTGCCCGTCAAAGTGGATTGCACGGAAGAGACGCCGCAATGCAAAAAGATGGTGGACCGTTACGGAGTCGTCGGCTGGCCGACCTTCCTAATCCTCAATCCAAACGGCGAGGTGATGGAAACGGTCGTCGGGAAAAACCTGACGGCAAAGGAATTGGAAGAGATTTTGAGGAAATACGGCGGCTGACCGAGACAATCAAACGTTTCTCAATATTGCCATAGCGGTTTCGTGCCGTTCTTTGAGGAAATTGCTGACCATCTGTTGGGCCTCGCTCTTCTGCGACATGACGTCCTGAAGAAACGTCTGAATGGTCTGTATTTCGGTGCCGATGTTTCCCACCTGGATGTTCAGGCTCTGCAACTTTTTGGAATCGTCCTCCGTGTTTCCCAGTTTGGAAATCTGGTCGGCGATTGCGGTCCTTTGTCCTTGAAGTTCGCTCATTCTCCGCAAAAGACCGGCGGCGACGCCGTTCACCTCGCTCGTCTCGAGGTTGGAAACCAAGAGCATCGCCATATCGATATTCCCGCAACTCAACGCCTCTTCCAAGAGAGCTTGCATTTTCTTACCTCTCTGCCGGTTGTAATCCGCTTGGGCGCTTTCCGTTTGTCGGGTGACCTGTTTGCCGGAATCCTTCACGACCTGGTCCCAAACCCGCTGGATTTCCTCCGAGGAAACGGATTCTTCCGGGGACGGCACCTCCGCCGTAGCCGCCAGCGGCAGACAGACGGTGCCCCGACCGTCCAAGAGGCGAAGATAATCGGCCAGCGTATTTGCATTCCATTGGGGTTGGAAGGGAGGGGAGACGGACCCTTGAGACTCGTCTGCAGGAACGTTGCTTTCGATGGAAAGCCCTTGGTCGTACGGGTGTCCGATGATGGTGACGCTCATAATTTCCTCCAGGTGACGGATTGAGGTTGGTCGATTTCTTCCCGATCAGTTTGTCGGAACTTTTGAACCGCGAACTCGCGCCCCCGAAACACGCGATGAATATCGGCGAGAATCCTCGCGGCCTCCTGGACCCGGCCTTGTTGAAAGAGGAGGTCGGCGCGGCGCCTCAGCGGCAGCGTCCATTCATCGACGGATGGTGTGGCCTCGCGACTCATCACATGGAACTTTTGCAGAACGCGTGCCAAGAGGATCTGAGCTTGAGAAGGCCATTAGGTGGACCCGAAAGGTTTGAAAATCGAACGAGGAGGGTTCGAAAATAAAACCTTCTCGCCGTCCCGACCAACCTGTGTTACAGCAAGAAAAGCGTGCGACGATTGACTTCCTACGAGCGCAGGATTTTAGCCGCCGTTGCGGAAACGCTCTTGCCCAAAACCGAGCTCTTGACCGAATCGCCCGCCGATGTGGATCTCATCGATCGGGTCGAGAGGCATATCCTTCTCTGCCCAAGAAACATCCGTTTAGCCTTTCGAGGGACGCTTTGGGGCCTTGAGTTCGGCCCTTTCTTCACCCAGGGGAGACGATTCACGCGACTTCCGCCTGAAAAAAGAACGGCCTCGTTGGAGGGTTGGCGGCTGTCGCGCCTTTACGTCAAAAATCTCCTCTGCAAGCTCGTCGAGTCCAACATTCAAGCGCTTTATTATTCCCAGCCCACAATCTATAAAAAGCTCGGCTATGAACCGCCGCCGGCGCGTCACCGGACCGAACTGCCAAAACACTTCGACACCCCCGACCGCGATCTCTTCCTCAAAACGGACGTCTGTGTGATCGGATCGGGGGCCGGCGGTGCGGTCGTCGCCAAGGAGCTTTCGGAGAAAGGACGCTCCGTCGTCCTCTTGGAGGAAGGGGGTTATTTCAGCATCAACGACTTCGGGCGCGAGGCCGTCGAGATCACCGAAAAAATTTACCACAATGCCGGCTTACAGATCACTTTGGGCTTCCCGTCCATTCTTCTCCCCACGGGACGTGCGGTCGGCGGAACGACCGTCATCAATTCGGGAACATGCTTCCGACTGCCTGACAAGGTCTTCACACGGTGGCAAAAGGAATTCGGCCTGACGGATCTTACGCCCGAAAATCTTACGCCCTATTTCGACAGTGTAGAGAACCATTTAAACGTCGTTCCCGTCGCCGATGAGGTTCTGGGAAGCAATTCAAAAATTTTCCGGCGTGGGATCGAGGCGATGGGCCATCACGGATTCCCGCTCCGCCGAAACGTCAGGGGCTGCCGCGGCTCCGGTGTGTGCTGCTTCGGGTGTCCGACCGACGCCAAACAAAGCGTCCACCTCTCCTATATTCCCAAAGCGATCGAACACGGAACCCAGCTTTACGTCCATTGCCGCGTGGAGCAGGTCATTCCAAAATTGGAGCACGGCGGCGAAGTGATCGGACGCTTTACCGGCACTTCGCGCACGATCCGAGTGGATGCGAAGGCCGTCGTTCTCGCCACAGGGACTCTGAACACGCCCCGCCTCCTAAGAAGGAATCGAATCGCGCTCCATAACCGGCACGTGGGAAGGCACCTGACGATCCACCCGACGGGAAAAATCATAGGCGCCTTTGACGAAGAAATCAGGGGTTGGGAAGGCGTCCCTCAGGGCTACTGCTGCGACGTCCTGGCGGAAGAGGGGATCATGTTCGAAGGCGCCTTCACGCCGCCTTCCTTCGGCGCCGTGTCGATGAGCCTCCCACCCCGGGAACACAAGGAGTTCATGGAGCGTTTTGACCATCTGGCGACCTTCGGATTCCTGATCTCGGACGAGGGGAGGGGCTGGATCCGCTGGTTGCCCAACGGAGATCCCATCATTTATTACAGTATCCGAAAGAGGGAGATCCAAAAATACGTCAAGGGCATCCGTTTTCTCACCGAGGCCTTTTTGAAGGCGGGGGCCCGTAAAATTCTTACGGGAATCAAATCCCTGCCGATCGTAACGCCGGAGACGGGTCTTAAGGGCTTCGACGGCCTCCGGGTTAAAAGAACCGATTTGGATATCGCCGCCTTTCATCCCCTGGGAACCTGCCGGATGGGGTCCGACCCCGGATCTTCCGTCGTCGATGCGAACGGAGAGGTCCATGGGGTCACGAATCTCTTCATCGCCGATGGATCGATCTTTCCCTCCTCGTTGGGGGTCAATCCCCAAGAGACCATCATGGCCTTCGCCAACCGGACGGCTGATTTTATTCATCAACGTCTTCGCTAGCTTCACCGCCTGACTCGATTTCGGGCGCAACCTTTTCTCAATGTTTTCGATCCATTCGCCAATGTCCTTGAATATCAGCTACTTACGACGCCGTGCGTCATCGGCCGTGGTTGCGAGCACCCCCTTGTTGCCGCAGCTCCACTTCCTCTCCGGGAGGGTGGGCATCTCTCTGCAGCCGGGACAGGAACTCACCTCTCTCCATACCGGACTCGTGGAACGCTATCCTCGCGGGGTGGGACACTTGGGACTGGAGAGTCATCATGAAATCGTTCTCAACCGGGTGATGACGCCTCCTCAAGAATGGGTCGAGACGCCCGAACTCGTCCATGTGGTTCCGGCCATGGAGGCCTTGGTGGCCAAGGAGACGGAACGGAGCTCCCAAGAGGTGCGTTTCTCCATCCCGGCCCCGGCTGCAGAAGGTCCTTCTTTGGAGGCCTCGCCCGCCGTGCGATTCGCAGTGGTCGACCACATGATCGCGAAGAACCGACTCCTCCTACCTCCCCAAGGAGGGGCGGCGCTCGCCACGAGCGAAGGCCTTATATGCTTCGGTGCCCAGCCTTGGATCAACAAATGGGCCTACGGGCTTTACCTCAAGGCCGGCGGGACGGGGATCCCACGATCGGAGGTTCGTCACAGCACGCCGACCGTCTTTATCCATGATTCCCAGTTCTCGGGACCCGACAACGGACTCATTCCTTTTGATTTCCTGGGATACATGGGATTCGCGGTTGCAGACACGCAGTACACCTTCGTCGCGGAGAACCCGGAGCAGGCCGATAACCTGACGCGCTATCTGAAACTCTCTTACTTGGCTAAGAGGACGACGGAACTGACCGAAAGAGTGGTCCGAGAATATCCGCCAGATGCACTGGCCATCCCCGATCTGCTGGCCGAGATGGAGCGGGGCTTTACGTCGCCTCCGACCGAAGAACGCTGGATCTCCCGTTCGACCGACGAGAACGGGCGGATCCAGATCGGAAAGGTCACCATCGAGAGGTTGGGAAATCAGCGCTTTCGGGTGACGGACCACAACGCCTTGTCGGGAGTCATCGATCTCAAGAAATATCCGCCGCGCCGCTACAGGCTCCGCCTCTCTCCGGAGTCGGAAAAAAACCTCCAAGAGACGCTGCGAGGCGCGTTGGAAGGAAAACCCGGCCTCTGGCCCATCGGGACATCGGACGGTTTCGACCCGCACGGGGCGACGAGCGGATTCATGATGTGGAATCAGGGTCGTTGCCTCTTGGTCGATCCGCCGTCGCATACCTTGGATTATCTGGAAGCGGTCGGCATTCCCTTAGATCGGATCGAAGGCGTGATCCTCACCCACGGACACACGGATCATTGCGGCGACGTTGTTCCCAAGCTCATCCGCCAGCTCCCTTCTCTGCGCTTTTATACGACGCCTACGATCCACGACATGTTGTCGGAACAGTTCGAACTTGCCCTGGGGCGACGGATCCTGGATGGGGACCGCTTTCAGCCGGTCTTCCCGGGTCGGCTGACCGAAATCAACGGCATGACGTTCGATTTCGATTACACCTTCCACACAGTGCCTTCGATCGGATTCGATCTCTGGAGAAAAAGCGGCGAGCTGGCCCTTTATTTCAGCGGCGACACCTTGGCCTCGCCCGAGGCCCTGGAAGCGAAGCTCGAAAAGGACCCTTCGATCATGAACGCCTTTCGCCTGTGGCGTATCCTTAGGCATAGCTATTACGTCCCCATCACCGCCTATCAAGAACACCCACCGCTCATCCTCTTGGACAATGGCGTCCCTCCGACCCATACGCAACCAACCGAGACGCGGGCGATCATCGAGGATTTGGAGAAGGAGGGGTTGGACGCCTCGCACATCCTTGCCTATCACATCGCCCGCAAACGCGCCCGCCGCGCAAAAGTACCGAGCTGGAAGGAAGGGCATAGCGGCTGGAAGGATCTCGTCTTGTAGAGAAGGTCCCTTGACGCCGAACGCCGCCTCCCATAACAATCCATGACATGAAGAACAAATCCAAACTCGTGGCCATCGCCCCCCAGGAAGAGGTTCAAGATAATTTGGTTTCACTCATCGAATCGGTCCTATCGGAAATCCAGGAGGATCCGAGGCGAGAGGGCCTGAAGAAGACACCTCAGCGTGTCGCCAGGGCCTTGCGTTTTCTAACCCAAGGTTACGATCAGGACATCGAAGAGGTCATCAACGGCGCCCTCTTCACGGAGGATAACGACGAGATGGTGACGATGAAGGATATCGAGATCTACAGCCTCTGCGAGCACCATCTCCTTCCGTTCTTCGGCAAGTGCCACGTCGCCTATATCCCGAACCGTAAGATCGTCGGCATTTCGAAGATCGCGCGCCTGGTCGACGTTTATGCGCGCCGGTTGCAAGTTCAAGAGCGGTTGACGAAACAGATCGCGGAGACGATGCAAAAGGTCTTGGAACCGAAGGGCGTCGCCGTGGTCATTGAGGCGGAGCACCTGTGCATGCAGATGCGCGGGGTTCAGAAGCAGCATTCCTGCGTGGTCACGTCCTCCATGCTCGGCGCCTTCCGTAACCGCCAGGAGACCCGCGAAGAATTTATGAATTTAATAAAGGGTTAATGAAGCCCCTGCCGCGTTCCTTTTCTCTTTTCATAGATCGCGGTGATCGTGGTCCCAATCCCTCCGCGTATGTTGAAATCGGCGACCACCTCCATCCAACGAGGGGAGCAGGCGGCGACTAGGTCATCCAAAATCTGGTTGGTGACCTTTTCGAAATAGACGCCTTCGTTCCGGTAGGACCAAAGATAGAGCTTAAGCGACTTGAGCTCGATGCAGAGCCGGTCCGGCACGTACCGGATCTTGATCAGGGCGAAATCGGGTTGGCCCGTCTTGGGGCAGAGGCTCGTGAACTCGGGGCACTCGTTGTAGATCTCATAATCCCGATCCGGCTGCGGATTGGGGAAGGTCTCAAGCGTTTTCGACGGTTGCGTAGGCACAAGGCACTCCTATGGTTTCGTGATCTCTAGCATCAATTTTTTCATAAGAAAAAGATGAAATCGACCGTCCTTCTTTCTTCCATTTGTCGGCGTAGAACGTCGTAAATTCGACGCCGTCTTCGTGAAAGACGAAGCTGGATACGAATTTGCGAAAGACGTCCTTGATCTGGGCAATGTATCGCGGGTCGTCATGGGCCACATAGATGCGCCCCTCCGGCTTGAGGATACGATGCAATTCCTTCACAAAGGGCTCCTGAAAGAGGCGGTGCTTCTCATGCCGCCGCTTGGGCCAGGGATCGGAAAAGAGAATGAAGATCTTCTCGAACTCCTCGTCCGTGCATTCTTGGGGCAGGACGGTCCGTGCGTCCCCCAGCAAAAGCCGCACATTCGGTAATTGCCTCTTCTCGACCCGGCCCGTGAGTTTCTCGAAGCGTTTGTGCTTGTATTCCACACCAACTACCGTCGACAGGGGATTCTGTTCCGCCAAAAAGAAGAGAAAGTCGCCTCGGCCGGGGCCTATTTCCAAAAACTTAGACATGAGAGACACAAAGATGGTAGAAATCGAAGCCATCCGTCAAGTCCTCATGGAACTACTTTTGCAAAGATATCTC
>CAZWYB010000050.1:0-13776 GCA_964637745.1 uncultured Pseudomonadota bacterium | reverse complement strand
GCCTCTCCTCCAGGAAAAAAAATTAAAACTCGTCTTTTGGGATTGTTTTCGACCTTTGGCGGTTCAGAAGGCCATGTGGAAGATCGTACCGGACGCCCGCTATGTCGCCGACCCTCAGAAGGGCTCAAACCACAACCGCGGGATCGCGGTCGATGTGACCTTGGCCGACGACTCCGGGAAGCCCCTCGAGATGCCGACTCCCTTTGATGACTTCACCGCCAAGGCCTCTCCCCACTATCCATGCGCAGCGGATGAAAAGGCAAAATGCCGGAATCGCGATTTGCTGATCACTCTCATGGATCAAGTCGGCCTCAAGCCCCTGAACTCCGAATGGTGGCATTTTCAACTGCCGGGAAAGGGTTATCCCATCATTAATTCGCTCCCAAAATCCAAATGACGCCACATTTTCTGAAAATGAGATACGCGCTTTCGTCCTCCATCCGTCGCTCTCTCCGGCATGCGGAATCTGTTCTCTCTCGAAAATTGTGGGCGGAACGGCAAGATACGGCGCCTCTCTCGTTCCGCATCGGAGAACACCGCCTCCCGCTGATACGCCGATTGAAAGGCGTGGATCCGTCTCTCTTCGAGAATAAAAAAACCAATCTCCAACTGGCCCTGCGGACGATGAACGACATCTTGATCGAGCCCGGCGAGACCTTTTCCTTTTGGAGGCTGGTCGGCGTCCCTTCCGTGTCCAGGGGCTACCGTGAGGGCCTCTCGCTCGAGCGCGGGCGGCCTTCTCACAGCGTCGGCGGAGGGCTTTGTCAGCTGGCGAACGCCCTCTTTTGGCTGAGCCTCCATTCGGACTTGCGGGTCACGGAGCGCCACCACCACAGCCTGGATCTCTTTCCCGACGACGACCGCCGGATCCCGTTCGGAACCGGTGCGACGGTCGTCTACAACTTCAAGGACCTGCGCCTCGAGAACCCGACGGCCCTGACGTTCCAATTTCACTTTGAACTAACCCCGTACCATCTTGTGGCAAGCCTCAACGCCTCCGAGCGGCCCGTTCGAAAATATCGGATCATCGAACGCGATCACCGTTTCTCGTCGCGACCGGACGGCCTATACCGCCAGAACACGATCGTCCGCGAAATGTGGCAGGGTGAGACAAAAATTTCCGAAGATGTTTTGTTTCAGAACGATTCCAAATGTCAGTATTCCCTGGAGGAGATTGCCTTATGAAAAAAATCCTGATGGCGATGATCGTATCCTGCCTCTTGGTCGGCGAGGCCCAGGCGGGAAACATCGTCCTCACGGCCTCGGCCACCAGCAGCGCCGTCGGCTCGGCCCCGACCGGTTGTTTGCTGGACCCGGCCTGCCAAGGGACGTGGTCCCCGGGCTCCTTGGACCACGGCGTGGACGAAGGCGTCTTCTTCCAGTTTGAACAACCCGTCCCGGCGCAGGCGATCGAGATCGCCGCCGCGGGCCCGATCGATCCCTCCGCCCTCAAAGTTTACGTCAACGGCAAGACCAAGGATTCTCAAAATCGTTATTACGTGCTGACGCAGGACGCTCAGAATACGTCACTCCTCCGAATCGCCCGCTCGGTACGTCCTTTCAACGCCGATACGTCACCGCTCTCGGAGCCCATCAAGAGCCTGTTCTTGAAGGTCGATCTCGTGGCGCCCGCTTCCGGCGATAAGGTGAAGATCCAAAAGATTCGTTTTCTCAACAATGGACAACCCGTCACCTTCCTGCTGCCGGCCTTGCAACCGGCACAGGTTTCGGCGAGCTCCATCCTGGATCCCCAAACGGCCTATCATCCCGCCCATCTCTTCGACGCCAAGGTCGACTTCGCCTGGTCGACCGACGGAAAGAAGAACGACGGACGCGGCGAATCGGCGCATCTGCAATTCAGTCAGCCCCAGGCTATCGGGAGCTTGATCGTCTGGAACGGTTACCAGCGCTCGGACATGCATTATCACGCGAACGGCCGCGTCTCGAAGCTGGAGATCAAGCCGGCGAACGGGACTGCACAGACGGTCGCGTTAAACGACGTCATGGGGCCTCAGCGCGTCCCGCTGGCGACGCCCTTGAACGGGGTTTCGGACCTGACGTTCACGATCAAAGACGTCGTTCCGGGGACGAAATACAAAGACACGTTGATCTCGGAGATGCGCTTCGTCACGCCCCAGGGACAGATCGTGTTGCCGCAGACGGCGATGCCGCAGCCCTCGGCGCCCGCGGCCTGGGCCCCGCTCGTCGACCGATCGTATTCCTCGTTCCTCTTCCAGCCCATGAGCTGCAAGGATTGCAAGGGAGAGGAGTTCGGCGCGGATTTCCCCCGCCAACGGCTGCGCCTCCGCTCCGACGGCAGTTTCGTCATCTATAAATCCATCGAAGTCCAGCGGCCTGATTCGAAGGAAAAGCCGATCAGCCAGACGGCGGACGTCTTGGAAGGCAATTGGGAGGCGGTTCCGGCGGGCATACGCATTTTCGGCAAAAAATATCCGACCGTCATCGCGACGTCCGAATACCTAAAGGAGACCGCCCCGACAAACGACGCCGCCATTTTCCAAAGCGAACTCCATTTGAAACGATACGCCGAGCTTCAGCCGAACGAGAAACAGGAACTCTTCAACCAACTCTGGATCGCCAAGAAGGGGCCGGCGGCCAAGGCACCTGCGCGCTGGGATCACTGCACGCTGGGTCAAAATCATCTCCAATCGCCGCGCGAGATCTTCGGCAACACCCCGACCGAGGTCTTCCAAACCTGGGATCGTTTTCTGCAAGGCATTAACCCTTACGTGATCCAATCCACGATGCTGACGGACGCCTTCCTGCCGACGGAGGACGGCGTCGACTGTGAGATCGGGCCCTAAATTTCATCAATCCATGATCGTCTTAGGGATTCTTTTCCTGTCCTGCGCGACTCTTTTTTTCCATCTTCAGTCTGAACCCTTTCTGAAAGGAACCGACGCCTACTACTATGCCCTCCAGGTCGATTGGTGGGCGAGGACCGGTCACGTGAGGATCGCCGACAGCTCTTGGATCTTTCCCCTCCTGGGAATGCTGCAAAGATTCGGCCTCAGCACCGAGACGACGATCCGCGGATTTCTCTGCATCTCCCTCTTCCTCGCGGCCCTTCTTTTTTGGATCGCGGGCGGGTCCTCGCTTTTGCGGCAAACCGCCGCCTCTGTCTGGATCACGCTCTCTCCCGTCTTTCTCTTCACGGCGATCGAGTTCCCCAAGATGTTCGTCGTCATGGCCTTGTTGCCGGCATGGCGCTTCTCGACAGACCGCCGGAAGATGGCCTTCTCGGCGGCCGCCATGCTCCTGGCCTTCTGGGTCCATCGGTCGGCCTTGATCGTGATCGCAGGCTTCGCCCTCGGAACGTGGCTGGATCAACGATTAAAGAATCATCGCTGGGTCTGCGTCACCCTCCTCGTCCTCGCAGCACTCACGTTCGTCCTGGGCGATCGATCCCTTTTGATCGACGCCCAACGCCTTCTCCCGGCCTTGCACCTCTCCGAGCCCGGTCTCTTCTCGCTCGTCTCGAGGGAATCCCTGCCCATCGCCTTGAAGATCGAACTGACGTTCTTCGCGGCGATCTTCCTCTTCTTCCTCCTTCAAAAGGCCTTTCGTCCGGAGTCGACGGTCGGTTTTCGTCATCTGGTCCCGGGGCTTCTGGCCTTTCTCCCTTTCGGGTCCGACGACGTCTTCACCGCCGGCGAGCGACTGGCGCTTTTTCTTCCCTTGATCACGCTTTTGATCTGGTGTCGCGACGGCGTTGCCCAAGAGTCTCCAGAACCTCCCGTTTCATTCTACTTTCTTCTTTTTGCTGCCTTCATCGGGGCCGTCGCAACGCAAACGCGTCTCGACCTCGCCCATCCGGTGTCTCTTGATGCGGACGACGCCGAAATCGCGCAAATCACCGAAGCTCTGTCTCAAGTGGAAATTCCCATGTTGATCGCCCGCAAAAAAATGGCGTTCTATTACAAGTACCGCACCCACCGCGAGGCCTTCCCCTATGAGCCGGAGGACCATTGGAACAAGAAACGGATCTGGCGGTTGGTCTATCGAGTCCTTCCCGGAGAACTGTGGCCCTATCTCTCGCCCGAATGTCGCCAAGGCCTCGTCGGCGAGGGCGAAGATTCTCTTCTGATGGGAGAGGAGTGCTGGGTGGAAGCGAGAAAGCAAATCGTCTTCGAACAGGATTCCGATCTTTTCAACCGGGCGTGGAATCCGGTCTGGAATCCTTCTCAGAAAAGACCGGCGTTTTTGTATCCGAAACACCGAGACGACCAACCGGAAGAATTCCCGGCCCTGCCGCCCAGAATGTAGGCGATCAAAAAGAGGCGGGAGGGACGGCGCCGCCGAAGTCGTGCGCGAGGTTCTCGAAGCGCGTGTAGGGTCCCAGAAAGGCGAGCTTCACGTCTCCGATCGGACCGTTTCTCTGTTTGCTGACGATGATCTCCGCGACACCCTTATTGACCGTCTCCCGGTCGTAGACCTCCTCGCGGTAGATGAAGAGGATCAAGTCGGCGTCTTGCTCGATGGCGCCCGATTCACGGAGGTCCGCCAGGATCGGCTTGGGCGGCTTCCGATTTTCGACCATCCGGTTCAACTGAGACAAGGCGATCACCGGGACATGCAGTTCCTTCGCGAGCGCCTTGAGCGAGCGCGAAATTTCCGAAATCTCGCGCTCCCGGCTGTCGCTGTTCCAGGTCGTTCCGCGCATGAGCTGAAGGTAATCGACGACGATCAATCCCAGCCCGTGCTCCTTCTGAAGGCGCCGGGCCTTGGCGCGCATCTCCAAAATGTTCATGGCCGGCGTGTCGTCCACGAAGATGGGCGCCTCGGAAAGCTCTCCCGCCGCCTGTGTCAGCCGCGGCCAATCGGACTCCGCCAGGAAGCCGCCGCGGATCTTGGAAGAATCAATGCGGGCCTCCATGCAGAGCATACGTTGGGCCAGTTGTTCCTTCGACATTTCGAGTGAAAAAATGGCGCACGGCACCTTCTTCTGAAGGGCGGCGTGCGCGGCGATGCAGAGGGCGAAGGCGGTCTTGCCCATGCTGGGACGTCCCGCAACAATGACAAGGTCGGAAGGTTGGAGCCCCGAGGTCAGGCGATCCAGCTCGAAAAAACCCGTCGCAACACCCGTGACCATCTCCTTCCGCTCGTAGAGCATTTCGATGGTCTTGAAGCCGTCTTTCACGATGTCCTTCATCGGAAAGAAGGACTGCTTGATCCGTTTTTGTGCGATGTCGAAAACGACCTTTTCGGCCTGGTCCAGAAATTGATCGACATCTTCGCTGGCCTCGTACCCGCGCGTGACGATCTCGGTCGCCCCCTGGATCAATTTGCGGAGGACGGCCTTCTCGCGGATGATTTTTGCGTAATTGGCGCTGTTGGCCGCCGTCGGGATGTTGTCGACCAAAAAGGAGAGATACGCCGCGCCTCCGACATCATCCAACTCGCTCTTGCTTTTCAGGAGATTGGAGAGGGTGATGAGATCGATCGGTTCGGAGCGTTCTGAAAGTTCGAGCATCGCCCTAAAAATCTTGCGGTGAGACTCCCGGTAGAAATCGTCGACCTCCGCGAACTCGACGACCCGGTTGATCGCGTCGTTCTCGAGCATGATGCCGCCCAAGACGGCCTGCTCGGCCTCAAGGTTTTGGGGCGGGAGACGGCTGGCAATGGACTCGACTTTAGGGGCTTCCATATCGTTCGCTCCGTCCAGCAAAGCTGGACTTCGCTCTCTATTTATTTTTTTGCAACGGTAATTTTGAGAGGGACGACGACGTCGTGTTGGAGGTGAATTTCGACCGAATGTTCGCCGACGTTGCGGATCGGAGTCTTGATGCGGATCAGGCGGCGGTCGAGCTTTACGCCTTGGGCCTCCAGGGCCTCCGCAATCTCACGTGTGGAAACGGATCCGAAGATCTTGTCCTCCTCGCCCGCCTGCTTCTCCAAGGTGACCGTCAGCGCCGTGATCTTCTGTCCCAGGGTCTCGGCCTCGCCTCGGGTCTTCTGGCGCTTGGCTTCGATCGCCTGCTTTTCCTGCTCCAACCGCTTCAGGTTGCCGGCCGTGGCAACGACCGCCTTTTTGCGGGGGAGGAGGAAGTTCCGTCCGTACCCCTCCGAAACCTTCACGACCTCGCCGGCCTTGCCCAGGGACGGGACGTCTTCTCTTAAGATGAGCTGCATAATACCTCCAAAAAAAATCGCGTTAAGTTAACTTTTTCAGCTTTCTGAAATCAAACCAAAAATCGAACAATCCGACGGCGATCACGACCACCCCGGCGAATTGAATGAAGAGCAGGATGACCAGGTACGCCAGAAGCCTCATCCAGGAGGTAAGCCGCCTCCGAAAGAAGAAGGAGACCACGGCCAACCCTTGCAGGAAATAAAGCCCTCCCAAGACGATGAGGGCATTGATGAGGACCAGGCCCAAGAGGTCCGATTGAACGAAATAATGGTTGAGGAAGAACGCGGCGCCGGCGCCGATCGGGAGCCAAATCCAAGACTCTCCAAGCCGCCAGAGAGAGAACTCCGCCCATTCCGGGAAAGGATGGGCCGCCGGCGTCCACCGGCGCAGAAAGAGGATATTCAAACTCAAAGCGAGCATCGAAAAATTGATCCAAAGGGACGGCAGGATCGCAATCATTCGGGCGACAAGGGCCGGGGCGAACTCCCTCAGATAGGCGACGTCCTCGCTCGACATCCCGGAGGATTCTTGAAGATCGACCATCTTCTTCAAAAGGAAATTCATGGACTCCGAGATGCCGTCCAGGAGGTGGAAACCGAAGGCATGAGCCCCGATCCACAGGACGGCCAGGGGAAGCCCGATCGAGGCGGCCGTCATCCCGCCAAAAAGGGGCTCAACACGGGCGTACCGACCTGTCCTGCGCGAGGCCCATACGACCAAAACGGCCGTCCAAAGGTAATAGGCGCAATAAATGAGGCTTAAGAGTGCGACGGCCTTCAGCTCCAGATGGGGATAAAAGACCATCATGGGAAGAAATTCCCACGGCTTTTCGGGAAACCGGTAGAGGGCCCACAAGCCGACAAGGACCAAGACCGCGCTGATCAAGGCGGAGGTCTTCCCTTTCTTGAAGGCCGTCAAGATCACCGGCAAGGGGGTGAAAACGACGAAAAAACCCGTCAGATAAAGGACGAGGGAGAGCCCCGCCGTCGCAAAAATCGAAAGCAACATCTTAGGGTTGATAGACCGTCGTGAACGGCAGCAAAGCCAGGATCCGCGCCCTCTTGACGGCCTCTTGGATGCGTCTTTGATGATAGGCGCAATTCCCGGTTACGCGGCGGGGGATGATCTTTCCCCGCTCCGTGACGAAAGAGATAAGGAGTTTGGGCTCCTTATAATCCATGAACAATTGATAGTCGGCGCAAAAGCGGCAGACCTTCTTCTTGCCCCTTCGTGGAGAAGGGCCGCCGGATGCGTTCGCGCTGGATGCCATGGTGCTCATGCGGATACCTCCTGCTGTGTCGTCTTGGGTTCGGCGACGGGCGGCTTTTCGGCCTTCACGGTTAGGAAGCGGATGACGTCCTCCGAAAGACGGAGATGGCGTTCCAGCTCCTCCACGACCTGTCCGGTCCCCCAATAATTCATCTGAACGTAATGGCCCTTCATGTGCTTGGCGATGCGATAGGCCAAAGGCTTTTTGCCCAGATCCTTCACCGACTCGAGCTTTCCTTGAAAGCGGCTCACCGTTTCGGCGATCTTGTCTTGGATCCTTTTTTCCATCTCGTCGGTGAGATCCGGCCTCAAGATATAGACCGTCTCGTATTCCCTGTCTTTCTTCTTCTCCGTCATGAAACCTCCTGAAACGTTAATTCGCCTCGATCCATTTCCTGAGGAGCATCGCCGCCTCCGGCAGCATGTCCTCGTTCACTTTCTTTCTCTCTTCGCCGCGGAAGCCCGACAGCACGAAGTCTTTCACCTCTTGCTTCATGACCGGCCTTCCGATGCCCATCCTCACCCGGTAAAACTCCTTCGTCCCCAGGTGATCGATGATCGAACTCACTCCCTGATGTCCCGCCGCGCCCGCCTTGAAATCCCACTTGATCCGTCCCATCTCGAGATCCAGATCATCGTGCGCCACCACCAGATCCTTGGGCTCGATCTTAAAAAATTCCATGCACTCCCGAACTGCCTGCCCCGACAGGTTCATGTAGGTCTGCGGCTCCAAGAGGATACCGTTTTGCCCCCACAAAGAACCCTTTTGCCAAAACGAATTAAACTTCTTTTTCCAACCTCTCCGGTCTTGAAAATCTTCGTGCAAACTCGCCAGGTAATCCACCGCCAGAAAGCCGATGTTGTGGCGCGTGTCCTTGTAGGAATCGCCGGGATTGCCTAAGCCGACTATGAGTTTTATTTTTTCTCTCCCTTGGCTTCCGCCTTGCCCTCGGGTTTCGCCGCCGCGCCCGCTGCGCCAGCCGCAGGAGCCGCAGCACCTTCAGCTGGGGCCGCCGCACCCTCGGCCGGGACTGCCGCCGCCGGGGCTTCGATGACTTCCTCGCGAGGCGCCACGACAGAGACGACCGTCAGGTCCTGAGCTTGAGCGGACTCGATTCCTTCCGGTAACGGGCAATCCTTGAGGTGCAGGCTGTGTCCGATGTCCAGATTCGTGATGTCGACGTCGATCTTGTCCGGGATCTTGTCCGGCAGGCAGCGGACCTCGAGCTCGCGCCGAACGAGTTCCACGAGTCCTCCCTTCTGCAATCCGATCGCCTTACCGACCAGATGCACCGGCACCTTGACCAGGACCTTCTCCTTCATGTTGATCTTCAGGAGATCGATGTGGGTGATCTCATGGCGGATCATATCGGTCTGATAATCTTTTAACATGACGACGACGCGGTCGCTGACCCCCTTGCCGCCGATTTCCAGCTCCACGAGGGCGTTCCGGCCCGAGGCGCCCTTCATCAGGTGCGTGAACTCCTTCGTGTTCACGGAGAGGGCCATCGGCTTCTCGCCTTTGCCGTAAAGAACGGCTGGGATGGCCTCTCCCTTGCGGAGTACTCGGGTCAAACCTTTCGTTCCCACATCGCGTGCATCAGCCTTCAGTTTTATTTTTTCCATAATCCTTACCTTGTTTAGACGAAAAGTGACGAAACGGACTCGCCGGTGTGAATCCGACGAATCGCCTCCGCCAAAAGTTGTGCGACCGTCAATGTCTTGATCTTTGGACAACGCGTGACCTTATCTCCCAGGGGGATCGTATCCGAGATGACGATACTTTGGAGCGGCGACTCGTTGATCCTCTTGATCGCTTCACCCGAAAGGACCGCGTGCGTGGAAATCGCCATCACGGACTTGGCGCCCTTTTCCATGATGGACCGCGCAGCCTGCGTCAGCGTTCCTGCCGTGTCCACGATGTCGTCGACGATGACCGCATGTTTGCCGGCCACGTCGCCGATCAGGTTCATGACCTCCGACAGGTTCGGCCCCGTGCGTCTCTTGTCGATGACGGCCAAGTCCACATTCAGGCGCTTCGCGTAGGCCCGGGCCCTTTCGGTGCCGCCGGCGTCCGGCGAGACCATGATCAGGTCGTCCGGAGCCCCGCGTTCTTTGATCAGAAAATCCAAAAAGATCGGCGTCGCAAAAAGATGGTCGAAGGGGATGTTGAAAAAGCCCTGGATCTGCCCCGCATGGAGATCCATGGCCAGGACGCGGTGAGTGCCGGCGGCCGTCAGCAGGTCCGCCACCAGTTTGGAGGTGATCGGCGTGCGCGGCTGAACCTTCCGATCTTGGCGGGCATAGCCGTAATAGGGCATGACGGCCGTGATCCGATCCGCGGAGGCCCTCTTGAGGGCGTCGATCATGATCAGGAGCTCCATCAGGTTCTCGTTCACCGGAGCGCAGGTCGGCTGGATGACGAAGACGTCCATGCCGCGGACGTTCTCCTCCAGCTCCGCGAACACCTCGCCGTCAGCGAATCTGCGGATGATGGTCTTGCACGGCGAGACGCCGATCACTTGGGCGATCTTCTTGGACAATTCCGGATTCGCCGTTCCGGCCACGATCTTCATTTGTTGGTAGATGGACATAATAAAAATCTTTTGCTCGGGGGCGAGGAATCGAACCTCGATTCAGGGCTTCAAAGACCCTTGTCCTGCCGTTAGACGACCCCCGAATTTACTTCAGGGGGCGTAGCCCCCTGGGCTTAACGCACTAAATTGCTAGCCGCACAAACCCACCACTTGGGCTGTGCACTCTTTATTTCCACGAGGGCTTGATCCCTCTTTTTGGGGTCGGCAAATAGACCGAAGACGGTCGATCCGCTCCCGGACATAAGGGCCGCGTCCGCCCCCAGGGCGCCGAGATTTCTTTTGATCTCAGCCACCTCCGGATAGTGGGGCAGCACGACCGATTCCAGATCGTTGGTCACAAACGGTAAAAGATCCGCAATCGACAAAAAAGCGCGTGGAAGGCTAGCAGTCCGGTTTGGAGATGTCAACGTTAGGTTCTCATAAACCCATTTGGTCGCAATGTGGATTCCGGGGTTGATCAAGAGGACATTGAGAGCGGGGAACTGCGTCACTGGAGTGACCCGCTCTCCCACCCCCTCCACCCATTTGGCCCCATCCCTTAAGAAGAAGGGGACATCGGCCCCGATTCGGAAGGCTACTTGAGCGTAGTCGGCCTCGGGCAGCAGCCGTCCTGTAACCCGTTCAACCCCTCGAATCACGGCCGCCGCATCGCTGGAGCCTCCTCCTAAACCGGCCCCCATGGGCGTCACCTTGGAAAGCCGGAGGGACAATCCCTTCCGGTAATCCAACCGCCCCGCGGCAAACCGGAAGGCCTTTTCGATGAGCGACCCAGGACCTACGGGAACGTCCGGACGATCACAGACCGCCTCCCACGCCTGCGCTTCCTCGACCTCCAGCCGATCGCCGATCGTCAAGGGCACCATCAAGCTCTGGAGGTCGTGATAGCCGTCCGACCGTTTGCCAACGATCCGGAGGCACAGATTGACCTTCGCCGGGGCCTCGAGACAGAGCTTGCTTTTGGGACCGGAAGTCATGCTATGAAGCGCATATGGCCGAGGCAGCCGAAAAAGTCAAAGTGACGGAGAAAAAGCGGGGGAAGTTGATCACCCTCTCATTCGTCAAGGAAGGGAAGATCCCCAGCTTCGATGGGACCAATATCTTTTATCGTTCTTTCGGCAAGAGTCATCCAGCCGTCGTTTGTTGCAACGGCCTGGGCGTCGGAACCTTCTTCTGGGTCTATCTGGAGCGCGCCTTCCGGATGCTCCATCAAGTGGTCACGTGGGATTACCGCGGACACGGAAAATCGGAACTGAAAAAGAACCCCAAAAACTACGGACTTCAGGCCCTCGTCAAGGACCTCAAGGCCGTCTTGGATTACCATAAGATCGAGAAGCCCGTACTGGTCGGTCATAGCCTCGGCGTGCAGGTCATCTTGGAGTTTTATCGCCGCTGGCCGGAACGCGTCGGGGGCCTGATCCTCTGCTTCGGGACCTACGGCCGTCCCATGGATCATTTCTACAACAGCAAACTCTCGCGTTATCTCTTCAAGGTCTGTTACGAAATCGCCTTGGCCTTCCCTCGGGAAAGCAGCCTCATCAGTCGGCTCCTCCTGAAAAACCCGCTCTCCTTCTTCATGGGAGGTGTCTTGAAGATCATGCACACGGGCATGATCGACAAGAAGGACACGCAGCGCTACATCGACCACATTCTATCCGTCGATCCGGTCTTTTTCCAAATGCTCCTGAAGAGCGCCCAGGAGAGCTCCGCCGAGGACATGCTCCGGACGATCAAGGTGCCGACGCTCGTCATCTCCGGGGAGCTCGATCAATTCACGCCGATGTGGATTTCCAAAAAGATGCATCGGATGATCCCGGACTCCGAGCTCTTCATCATGCACAAGGCGACCCACGCCGGCCTGGTCGAACAGCCGGATCTAGTCAATCTTCGAATCGAAAAATTCCTGACGGACCGCGTCCGTCCCTTCCTGCAGCGCCTCCGCAAGAATCAAAAAGACCCAGCCCGAGACCCCGCCATCGGGTCGCGTAAGAACGTGAAGCTTCGTTTGGTTTCCGGCATTCGTTAGCCGACTTATCCCTTCCGGAACGCCAGCGCCCCACCGTCGGCCGCGTCGGCGGTGATCACGTCTCCCTCGTGGAATTTTCCCTCTAAGATCTGCATGGAGAGTGGATCTTGAAGATGTTTTTGAATGGCCCGTTTGAGCGGTCTTGCCCCGTAGACGGGATCGTAGCCCTGGCTCGCCAAAGCCTGCTTGGCCTTCGCGGTGAGCTTCAGGGTGATCTTCTTTTCCGAAAGTAATTTCTGGAGGTGGACTATCTGGATGTCGACGATCTTCTCGATCTGCTTTTCCTTCAAGGAGTGGAACAGGATGATGTCGTCGACGCGATTCAAGAACTCCGGCCGGAAATGGGAACGGAGTGCTTCCATCACCTTCTGCTCCATCTCCTTCTCAGCCTTCTCGCCCTGGCCGGCAAGCTCCGTGATGTATTGGCTCCCGATATTGCTCGTCATGATGATGACGGTGTTTTTGAAATCCACCACGCGACCCTGGCCGTCGGTCAACCGCCCGTCGTCCAAAACTTGCAGGAGAACGTTGAAGACGTCGTGATGGGCCTTTTCGATCTCGTCGAAGAGGACGACGGAATACGGGCGCCGCCGTACGGCCTCGGTCAACTGCCCGCCCTCTTCGTAGCCGACGTAACCCGGAGGGGCGCCGATCAGACGCGACACCGAATGCTTTTCCATGTACTCGGACATATCGATCCGGATCATCGCCTGTTCGTCGTCAAAGAGGAATTCCGCCAAGGCCCGCGCCGTTTCTGTCTTGCCGACGCCCGTGGGTCCCATAAAGATGAAGGACCCGATCGGCCGATTCGGATCCGAGAGCCCCGCGCGCGAGCGGCGGACCGCGTTCGACACCTTTTGAAGGGCCTCGTCCTGGCCGATCACGCGCTCTTTGAGGCGCTCGTCCATGTGAATGAGTTTTTGGACCTCACCCTCGAGCATCTTGGAGACCGGAATGCCCGTCCACTTCGCGACCACCTCGGCGATATCCTCTGCCTCCACTTCTTCCTTGAGCATCTTCACGTCTTTTTGAAGCTTCGCCAGATGCCCGTTCTCTTTTTCCAAACTCTTTTGCAGCTCGTGGAGACGCCCGTATTTGAGCTCCGCCGCGCGACCGAGATCGCCGTGACGCTCGGCCTGTTCGGCCTCCGACTTCGTCGCCTCGATCTTCTCTTTGACCTCTCGGATCTTCGCGATCGCGGCCTTTTCGTTCTGCCAATGCGCCTTGAGCTTCGTCGATTGCTCTTTCAGAGACGACAGTTCCTGCTCGATCTTGGCGAGTCGCTCCAGCGAGGCCTTGTCGGTCTCTTTCTTCATCGCCTGCCGTTCCACCTCGAGCTGCAGGATGCGGCGCTCGACCTGATCGATCTCGGTCGGCAGGCTGTCGATTTCGATCCGGAGTTTGGAGGCGGCCTCGTCGACCAGATCGATCGCCTTGTCGGGCAGGAAGCGGTCCGCGATGTAGCGATGCGAGAGGGTCGCCGCCGCGACCAAAGCGGCATCCTGGATCTTGACACCGTGATGGACCTCGTAACGTTCCTTCAGGCCGCGAAGGATCGCAATCGTATCCTCCACCGTCGGTTCGCCGACGACGACGGGCTGAAAGCGCCGTTCGAGAGCCGGATCCTTTTCGACGTGCTTACGGTACTCATCCAAAGTGGTCGCACCCACGCACCGAAGCTCACCGCGCGCGAGCGCAGGCTTCAGCATATTGGCGGCGTCGACCGCGCCTTC
>CAZWYB010000049.1:0-13889 GCA_964637745.1 uncultured Pseudomonadota bacterium | reverse complement strand
GGGCCGTTTGGTATCGGTCGCGGGAATTTTGGCGCTCGGCTTGCTTTATTATTTTCTGATCCGCCGCAGGGAAACGCCTCATGCCGCGACCGAATGGCCGACGAACGAGCTTGTTCTCGATCAGCCCAAGGCCCGCTACCTTGAGGAATGGGAAGCCTATGCGAGTCTTTCTCCCGCGCTTCGGGCTTTTCAAAATTTGGAACGGGTCTATGAAAGAGGAAAAATCCCCATACCTCATCCCGCCATGTTTGACATGTCGGAATTTGGATGGCACTCCCCCGATTTTTTGGACCTGGTCAAACAGACCGACTTGACATCCAGAAAGTTTCTGAGAATCGGTGAATTCGGAGCCGGCCTGGGGAAGCCTTATGAATTGCGCCATATGGCCCAGGAGTTGACGTCAATTCTACAAATGTTGAGTCCTCATCACTTGAGCAATAAAGAAATTAAAACAAGAATTCTTGACCACGAATTCAAAAAGGGAATCGCCGATGCCGTTCTAAAACGACTCAAATCACAAATACTTTCGGGAACCGAAAGGCTCTCTTTGAAGCCTGGCGAGATGGCCGAGGCCGTTACTGGTGAAACCGATTTGGCGCTTCCTGAAGATATGTCAAGACACCTAAAATTGCTCAAGAAGGTTGTCCAAGCCGTTTATGGCTCTCTTGGTGGAACGGCCCTGGAAACGAGGGAACTTCTTCTCCTATTCCTCTCGGGTGAACGTCCCGGGGAGCTTCATGTTTTCGATCATAACCCCGATTTGAAAACAGATTTAAGGCGTCGTGATCTCACCGTCCTCAAGCTCTGGCAGAATGAGCCTTGGGCGAAAGAGCTGAATCGAGGCCGCGAGAAATATCTCGACCTTCTCCAAACGCGAAGCCCCGGAGAGGCTAGTCTCCATCATGACTCGGAAGGCACCGAGACGATTTCTTCCATCCGTATCCCAATCGCGAATTACGAATTGAAGAAAATCCGTTTGCATGACGTGGATCTTTTTCTGGATCCTCTTCCCGCTACGGAACCTCTCGACCTTGCCGTTTACCTGCAAGCTTTTTACTTTTGCCCTCCGCTGGTTAGCCTGATGACCTGGGCCGAGATCGTTTCCAGGACCAAGGTCGGTGGGTATATCTTGAGCGACATAGATTTCCATCCCGACTATTTAGACGAGGTTATGGAGGAAATGGGATTACGGCTCGTTCATGTCACCGAGGACAATCCCTACCACGGAGGCCGGTCTTCAAGCCTCTATCAGCGTGTCCAGGAGACGGAATCCATCCGTAGGCTCGCCTCCTTAAAGAGATTCCAAATGAGGATCTAACGCGATCCTTTTCCAATGACGTACACGAACGCGCCCATGATCAACAGCCACACGAGCTCCCCTCCGGAGGCCAAGAGGCACACAACGCCCGCAATGGCGGAAAACAGAGTCTGAGCGCGCTTCTCCGTCCCTCTGTATAAGCTCCGAAAGGAAGTCACCACCGCCACGCCCGAGCATAAGAAAGAGAGAAGCGCGGCAATGCCTGAGACAAAATAGAAGTTAACGAGATCCTCCGCGCCGCTTTTGCTCTTGAGCGTTGAAAAAATCAGGATGATGCAGACAACGACGATGGACTGAGTGAATAACGCTAAAAGCACGGATATCAATGAGGCCGAAAAGCGTCTCATGACTCCTCTTATGTCGAGATACAGCTTTGTGCAAGACGAACGCTGCGGGTCGTCAGATGATGACGTTTCCAAATTTTATAGACTCCGGAACCGCTGATGGCAAGGCCTTCCGCGCGCAGCCGTTCGGCGAGGCGCTTGTAGGAAAAGGTCGGGAAGTTTTTGGTTTCTTCCAACACCTTTGCAATAATTTCTTCGGAAAAGGCGTTCGGCATTTTGGGTTTCTTGCGCGGTTTCGCTTGGAGTCCTTCGACGCCATGGAGATCGAATGACCGCTTGATCTTGTAGAACAAGGATCTCGAGATGCCCGCCGAGAAACAGGCGAAGGCGACGTTTCCCGTTTCGCGCGCAAGCGTGAGCACGGCCAGTCTCACTTCCGATGTGAGAGATTTCCTTTTCATGGGATCAGGCTGCAGCCCCCGCTTTTTGGAGAAGACGTCGTTCCCGTGGACCCGTCCCCTGCCCCTGTTCCCGAACCTGAGCCGTTGTCCGAGGTGGATCCTCCGCCGGTTCCTGACCCGCTTCCGGATCCGGAGGGCGTCTGAGGCGCTTGACAGGTGCATTCGTTCGCCTGTCCCGGTGCGACGCATGCGGTGCCGGAGGCGCACGTGTCCGCAGCTCCGTCGCCGATGTCGCATTGCTCGTTCGATTGAGATTGAACGATGCCGTCGCCGCAATGGCTGAACTCGTAGGATCCAATGTCGCAAACCGCCGTCCCGTCCGAATTTCCGTCTAGAGGACGGGTCAAACTTCGTTGATCCGTCGTCGTGCAAACGCCGTTGTCGCCGGCGTCGATCGCCGGGCTTCCCTTAAGAAGGGCGTGGGTGAAGGTCTTACCTCCGTTGTCGGAGAGCGGGCCGACCTTAGGATCAATCGGGCTACCCGACGTGCCGATCTGGTCTCCGGAGGATGCGATGACCGTGCAATTCAGATCGTTTCCAATCAGGTTGTGGCCGAGGGAATTTAGGACGCCGTAGCAGTCGGGCGTCGCATTGCTGGAGTCGATATTCGCGGCCAAGATCGTATTGATCAGATTGACCGATCCGCCGAATCTTCGGATCCCTCCCCCATTTCCGCTTGTCGTTTTATTGTCGGTGATCGTCGCGTTGGTGAGATTCATGGTGGTCGTCGCACCTTCGGCCGCCGTTGCACCGCCTTGGCTCGCGCTGTTGCCGCTGAAGGTCACGTTCGTGAAGACGGAGAGCCCATCGGTTTGATGGAAACCCCCTCCTGCTCGCGTGGCGGTGTTGTTGCTGAACGTGCTGTTGGTCACCGTGAGGGAAGACGGCCCCTCCATCTCGACGCCGCCCCCGTGGAATCCGACGTTGTATTGGAAGGTCGTGTTGTCGATCTCGGCCGTACCGCCGGTGATTCGTATCCCGCCGCCCATGCCGCTACCGGGGAGATAGGTCACGTTCGCAATGAGGGTACTGTCGGAGAGTTTCAAGTCCCCGCCGTCGCTTTCGATCGCACCTCCGTGGGTGCCGCTGACGTTCCTGTCGAAAACGACGTTCGTAAGCGTGAGCGTGCCCGTGCTCCGCTTCCAGATGCCGGCGCCGTTCTGTCCGACGGGCAGAAATCCGCCCACGATGGTCAGGTTTTGGATCGTCACGTTCGCCGCCACCGGAATATCGAAGAGTCGGTCCACCAAGACCGGGGTGAACTGGCCGCCGTCGATGAAGGTCGTGGTCGCCTTGTCGCCGAGGATCGTCAGATCGTCGCGAATATCGAGGTCGCCCGTGGCCGCGTTGTCTTCATTGGCCCCTGTGATCGTCAATTTGTAGTCGCCGGCCGAAAGGACGATGGTGTCGGCGCCTGCGGAGGTATTCGCCTTGATGATGGCGCCGCGCAGGCTGCAATCGTTCGGGGTGTTGTCGTCGCAGACATTCGCCGCGGCGGTGTCGTCGGTGCGGTCGACGAGGAAAACGGCCGCCATGGCGTTGAGGGGACGGAGAGCGAAAAACGCTAAGAGGACCAAAGAGATTATCTTGTCAGCCGAGTTCATATTTTTTTCTCGTTCTTATTTTTTTCAAAAAATTCCGGGCGGCGGGGACAGGTCCAAGGCCGGGGTTAGTGATCTCGAACCTGCCGAGCCGCCCGCCGCCCATGATGTTTGTTTCAAGCGTTTGTTTCTTTGCGGAGCCGCAGCCAGATGAGCGGAGACAAGGCCAATCCCATGATGATGAGGATGGCGGGATCAAATCCGCGCGTATCGGGTTTGTTGATCGCGCAGGCGCAACCTCCGCCCTGGGCGGACGTGAAGCTTGCGCCGGTCGGAACGCCCGTTCCTTCGTCCGCGTTTTGGGTCTCCCCTGCCCTACCGTCATTTCCGGCGGATGCGGTCCCGTCGCCTCCCTGGTCGGTGCCGTTGCCGCCGCCGATATTTCCGCCGCCGACGGGAGGTTGCGGAGGAGTTGGTGGAGGTGGCGGTGGTGGAGGAGACGGTTGTGGCGGCACCGGAGGTTCCAGCTGACAATGGCTGTCACAACCGTCGCCGCTTAATGTGTTTCCATCGTCGCAGGTCTCGCCCAGGCCCAAATCGATATGACCGTCACCGCAAACGGCCGTCGGGGGCGGCGGAGGCGGCGGTTCCACGACGTGTGTGTCTTCCTGGGCGCGGTTGTTATTCGTCACGGATTCAAACGTGGAGGTGCTGGCGTAGTCCGTGTCCGTCAAGGTCACGTTTTCCTTGTAGGGGGTGACGACGATCTGAA
Source organism: uncultured Pseudomonadota bacterium (assembly GCA_964637745.1). Taxonomy (GTDB): domain Bacteria; phylum UBA10199; class UBA10199; order JACPAL01; genus CAZWYB01. The sequence continues at coordinate 9,513 of CAZWYB010000049.1, read as the reverse complement.
TGAGGGCCTTATCCCCCGGTGCGATGTCATCCAGATCGCAATTAAAGACCGGGAATTGGATTTGGCAATTGCCGTTTACCAGTAAAACCTGACTGCTTTTGTAGGAGACATAGCCCGGCAGAGTATCCGTCAGCTTGACGTTTTTCGCCGTCGAGACCCCGATGTTTTTTAACGTAATGTCATAGGCGAAATCCTCAAACACCGTCACCGGGTCGGCATTGTCTTTTACCGTTACTTCCAGATCGGCTTCTTCGGGAACCACGGTGACATCGCCTTGTGCAAAGTTGTTTGAATTGCTCGAGGAAAAATCGGGATCGACCGTTTGCCAGTTGGGAATGGCGATCACTCGGCTGTGAAGCGTACCTACCGTGGTCGGAGATAGGACCATAGTCGTCGTGGCGCTTTCACCCACGTTCAGCCTGCTGATCTGGCAACCGACTTCATCATGGGCGGGATTCTGGTAAGAATGAAATCGACAGGTGCTCGTTTCCGAAACGCCGTTCTTGACTGTGCCGGCGCTCTTATAGGTGACGCCGCCGGTAATAGGATTAGCCAAGATCGTCACGTCCGTCGCATCGTCGGGACCGTTGTTCTTGACGACGATCGTGTAGGTCAGGTCGTTTCCGACGGCGACCGGATTCGGCGAAACCGTCAGGCTCACGATCTGCAGGTCGGAAGTCGTCGAGGCGAAGGCGGAATGAGAAACTCCGACAACCACGAGAGAAGGAACGACCACGGCCAAGGCCTTGAGGGAACGATGTCGGCCGAACCGCAACATCGCAAGCGGAGCGAGCATCAGGACCGTGAGACCTAAAATCACCGGATTGAAGCCGCGCGCGTCGGGCAGATTGATCGCGCAAGCGCAGCCTCCGCCCTGGGCGGCCGTGATGCGGACGCCTTGAGGCACGGTGTCGTTGACATCGCCGTTTTGGGCTCCCCCTGTCCCGCCCTCATTTCCGGCGGATGCGGTCCCGTCGCCTCCCTGGTCGGTGCCGTTGCCGCCGCCGATATTTCCGCCGCCGACGGGAGGTTGCGGAGGAGATGGTGGAGGTGGCGGCGGAGCCGGAGGTTCGATCTGGCAATGACTGTCGCAGCCGTCGCCGTTTACGGTGTTTCCATCGTCGCAAGTTTCAGGGGCGTCGGTATGTCCATCCCCGCAGACGGCTGTGGGCGGAGGAGGCGGCGGAGGGCCGGTGACGACCGTCGTCGTGACGACCTCGTTGTCGTTGGTATTTGGATCATCCGTCATCGCATACGCCCTCGCCGTGTTCTGGAGCGTTCCCGCAGAAGGCGCTTTCACAAGGATATCGACCTGAGCCGTGTCATTCTGCAGCAGCTTGGCGAAGTTGCAGGTGACGACCCCGGAACCGGTGCAGTTGACGTTCGGATTCGAAGTCGCACTGACAAAGGTGACGCCTGCCGGCAGGAAGTCCTGAAACTTGACGTTTTGAGCCTCGTCCGGGCCCTTATTCTTGACCGTCACCGTGTATTGAATCTGATCGTTGACCGAAACGGCATTGGGCGTTGCGGTCGCGCTGACGGTTAAATCGGCGCTGGGATTTTCCACCGTCGTCGAAAGATAGGGGCTCTTGTTATTCTGGGCGTTGTCGTCACGCGTATCCGTCGAACTCACCGCCGCCTGGCTCTGGAAGGTGCCTAACTGCGTCGGGACGAGGGTGAATTGAACCGCGGCCCAAGACCCTGCGTCCAGTTCGTCCAGCGTGCAAATCAGTTGGGAAACGTTCGGATTGGGATCTTTATGGCAGCTTCCGTTTGCGAGAAAAATGATCGAGCTATTGTCCACATAGCGGAAGGAGCCATCGTAGACATAGACGACGGTCATATTGGTGGCGTTGGTAGGCCCATGATTCGTGATCTTGATCGTGTAATAGGCGTTGCCATTAAGAGGCGCCCGATTCGAGTTTCCGAGCGCCCTGAGTTCGGTGAGTTCGAGATTGGCGCGCGGAGTCGGGTCGATGACCGATGTGGTCACCGTGGCCGATTGATTGTTGTTGGACAAAGTGGCCGTGTTGACGAGTTGTCCCTCTTGCTTGGCGGTTACGACAATCTCAACGGTATCCGTTCGGCCGTTGGGATCGCTTGCGATCACCCAATTGCAATCGATCTCGTTGGTGTTCGCCTTTTTCTCGCAGAGCTGCTGGCTGAGATTGGGATCGCTGTTCCGATCGAAGGGCTGGCCGTTCTTTGTGGCGCGCTTGAATTCGACGCCGGCAGGCAAGATGTCCGACAAGCCCACCCACGTCCAGCTTGATTCATAACTGGTGACCTTGATCGTGTAGGTAATCTCATCATTGATGCTCACGGGGGCGGGTCCGGTCATTTGGAGGGCATACCCCCCTGCGGAGGCCACCCGAGCTAAACCCAAGGCCGTTAAGAGCACGATAAAAAATGATACCTTCTTCATAAATCCCCCAATCCAAGCCCTAACAATACAAGTCGCGTGCCATGACTGATCTCTTTGGAATCATTTCGGTTTATGGATTTTGACTTTGCCGTGCGCACTAGCTGTGTGAGGTCTTCAGTCCCGGAAATCACACAGTCTGCGCGAAAAGGGGGGTTAAGGGGCCTTTGTGTTTAGGGGACGGATTCGAGTTATTCGCGTTTTGTCTTGCCGGAAGACGGAAGAGTGAGACGGAAGGCTCCGGCTTCAGTCAGGATACTGGGGTCGTCAGTGAAATCGATGAGCCCGCCTTGGGCCCGGCCACAGTCGTGGAGGGCGGGGATGATCTGAGTATAGCTGACGTCTCCCAGCGGATAAACCTTCAAAAGGCCGGGATCGGCCGACAGGCCGTCGACGGTGACGTTGGTGCCGTCTTGCGGGTCGTTTTTGACGGTGACATCACAATACCCGGCGCTAAGGGATGAGCTGGAAGTCGCAGGAGACACGAGGATCAGGCGTACGACATTGCCGTCCGGCTCGAGGTTCCAAGTGCCGGGATAATTGGGGCTGAAGGGATCGATCTCTCCGTCCGATTCCGTCACTTCAAGCTTGATGTTAAAACCAATTGTGTAGTCAGGCGGGAGGATCTTTATAACGATAGCGCCACTCGTCGGGGCGGTGTAACGGCCGTAATGAAATCGCCAGGCCTTTTGTTTCCTCTTGGGAAAGACGGGCTGAGGGTCTCCCTTGGGCGGATTGGTCGTCGGCGAGACCTCTTGAGCGCCCCCTTTCGGGAGTCCGAAGCCGGTGCCTCCTCCGGCCGCGGCGACAGGGCCTCCACCCGCACCCCCTCCTCCCAAATCGGAGGCCGAGGAATCTCCAGAGGTGTCTCCGGATCCTGTGTTACCGCCCGATGTGTCCCCCGCCGCCCCCGGCGCCATGTGCGAGGCGCCGCAGCCGGCAAAAAAGACGAGTGAGATCAGGGAGATTAAAAAGAAGGTCCTAAGAGTCCTCATCAGCTGCATTATCGGTTCAGTATACCCTTGGAGTGTCGTCGGGGCAAACGGCCTTTGCGGGGACCTTTAAGGACGAAGGTCGACCTTTTCTACGAAATTTCGCCGGCCCATGCGGGCGCCGTAAGGGCTCAAAGACGTCATCGCCGAATGAAAATCGTAGTCTCCATTCAGGATGAGGTGGGTATTATCCACGTCGTAGGCCTCCAGTTCGGAGAGTCGATAGTGCGACCGGCACCACGCGAGGCCGTTCAAGGCAATCTGGTCGATGTGAACGAATTCATGGAGGCGGTTCGCGCTCATTCGAATTGGATTTCGCAAATCCAGGAGATAGATCGTCGGCTTGCGCACAAGCGGGCCCGGCAGTTCGAAAGTCGCTTCGATGAGACCCCTTTTAAGATCGGGTCTTCCCGACTTCCGCCTCAAGACGATCGTCAGTCCCGATTCGTCCGTGACCCGGACATCGATCTCCTTCCTTTCGAGATGTCCCTCCAGTTTCCGCTGGTAATGGTCGTGCAATTCACGCGGATCCATCGCGAGATTCGGATAGTCCAAAAAGGCCGTGGGCAGGCCGCCGTTCCAATCGATCAGCTCGCCGATTTTGTATTCCGAATCACGGTCCATGAGGAGGTGAAAGAGGCGGTTCAGTCTCAAGAAAGGCAGAGGCGAGCGGATCGAGGCCATCAGGGCCCTTTCCACCTTGTCGCAAAGGTGAGGATCCGAGAGGGCGTCGAGAAAGACCTCGCGGATGCGCGCCTCGCCGAATTCGTATTCCAGGCTGCGGAGACCATGGCGCTCATCCCGTCGCGATCGTTTGACGGCGACCGTTTTAATGAAATCACCCAAGACACTCCATGGCGACTCCGGATGGGGATCGTGTCCATAAAGCGCATAGGCCGAGTCGAGCCCCGTTTTCGCGGCGAATTCGAAGAGGGATTCGAGGGACGGCCGGTCTTCAAGCGCACGCACGAAGGCCGAGAGGACGCTTGGATCCCGCGCCGCGACGGCGGAGTCCATCAAGTGATAGGCCACATTTTCATAAAAGGAGTTCGCCGCCTCCAGTTGAAAGTCGAGGTCCTTCAGCGTTCGAATTGCCGGGATGCGGTCGAGTTCAAAGACTGCCGCCTGCCACAAAGGCGGCGACCGTCTTGATGTCGGAGCGATTGGAGACGCCGGCGAGGCCGAGTAACGGGACCCCGCCTCGGAGGCCGCAGAAAGAGAAGAGGCGCCCGCCGGGGCTAAAGACAGGCCCGTGCTCCGAGGGAGACAGAGAGGCAGCAAGACGGCAGGTCCCGGGACGGTGCTTGGCATCCCTCCCCCATCGGCGGAACTAGCGGAAAGTTGCCCGGAATTGGCATTCACACACGCTGTGAAGAGAAAAGACTTCGCACATCGCACAATCTGAGCTAAACTATCCCCATGTGGCGGTTCGAAAAGAAATTGGCGGCCGGCGGGATGGGCGAGGTTTTCCTGGCCCGGACGCCGGAGGGCCAACGCGTCGCCGTTAAGATTTCTTCCCTTCAGCAAGAAGTCAGCCTCTTGGTCAAGCTCCGTCATCCCTCCATCGTTTCGATCCTCGGTTGTTCGTCGACGAGCAAAGAGATCTTGGGAGAAGAAAAAGGCCCCTGCTACTGGATGGAATATATCGAGGGCCAGGATGTCCTCTCGGCGGCGCGAAAGGCCTCGAAACCTCAAATCTTGGATTGGTTCCGGCAGGCGTTGGAGGCGCTGCACTATCTCCACTCTCAGGGCGTCCTTCACGGCGATCTCTCGCCCGGAAATGTTTTGATCGATCAATCCGGACGCCTGAAGCTCGTCGATTTCGGTGTCGCCGGATTCATGGGGTCGGGAACGGCCCCGATTCAAGATGCCGCCACCCTCCCCTACATGGCCCCGGAGAAGATCGACGGGCAGGCCCTCCCCGCGAGCGACCTCTATTCCCTCGGGACGGTCTTCTACGAAGCCCTTGCGGGCGTTCACCCGCGCGCGGGGAGCCGGAGTCTCCAGGACTTTATTCAGAAACAGCCGAAAGCCTTGGGCGATTCGATCGCCGAACGGGTGATCGAGCGGACGATCCGCGCGGAGTTGGGAGAACGCTTTTCCCAGGCCGCAGAGGCCCTCGACGCCTTAAGCGGCGGGAATCCGGAATCAGTGGGACCGATCACGGACTATCACTCCGCAAAAATGCTGGGTGCGGAGAAGCACTTTTTAAAAATCGACGACGTGTTGCGGAATACAAAGACGAAGCCCTTTCTCGTCTGCATCCATGGGACGACGGGCGTGGGCAAGTCCCGCTTCTTGAGGGAGATCGGATTTCAATGCGCCCTTTCCGGAGTCAAGATTCAGATCCTTCCCTCTTTGGAGAAGAGATCCCAAGCGGAGTTGGTGTCCCTGTTCCGATTCCGGGAAATGAGCGCAGGCGAATTGGTCGTTCTGGAGTGGAATGACGACGGCATCGCGGCCGGATGCGAGATCTTTTTCCGACATGTCCTCGCCTGGCCTCAGGCCGTGGAAATCCACCTGAGGAATTTGAATCGCCCTGAGAGCCTGGAGTTCCTCAAGGGGGCGCTTGGAAATTGGGCCTCCGGGGCCGTCGACCCGCTTTTCGATCAGACCGGAGGCAACCCTTTGCTGTTAAGCGAGTTGACGCGATGCCTGTTGGAGAAGCGGGCGCAGACGAAGAAGCCCTTCTCCAAGTCCTGGCTCTCCGGTCTCAAAGGACTTCAATCCTTGGAAGACATTCTCCTCCATCGTCTTGCGGGACTCGAGGCCGGAGAAGGACGGGTTCTGAGTTATCTTGCGTCGGCGCATGAACCCGTCGGCATCGCGGGCCTCTCCGAGGTGACGTCCGACGACGCCCTTTCGACTCAACTCGCCCGGTTGATGGAAAAGGAGCTGGTCGTTTCGGGCGAGCGGCCGGGGACCTGCCGTCTCGCCGTTCCCTCCCTGGAAGACTCCGTCTTGAAATCGTTGTCCCAAGCGGAGATCGCGTCCCTTCATCGGGCGTGGGGAAAGGCGCTCGCAGGAGAGCCCGACGGAAATCTCCAAAAGATTCATCACGCCATCGCTTTGAAGGAAGAAGGGACGGTCATCCGCGGCGCGCGGTCCGCGGCGGAAATGCTCTCTCAAGAAGGAAGGAAGCCGAAGGCCCTCGACCTCGTAAACCGGGCCCTTACGGTCGTGACGGATGCCGACGAGAGATCGCGCCTCCTCCGGCTCAAGATCAATCTCTTAAACGAGATGGGCCGGTATGAGGCGGCCCTGGAGATTTGCGATGAATGGTTTTCTTTGGGGGCGGCGGACGAGTCCCCGGAGCTCAGGGCCGTCAAATATTGGTTCATCACCGGACTGAATCATCAAAACCTGGGGAATCATGAGGAGGCGTCCGCCCGGTTGCGGCGCTGTCTTAAGGAGGGCGATCACGCCGATGAGGCTCATCGCGTCTTTCTCGCACGCGCCTACTCTCTTTTGGGCGTTTATGAGATATCCCGGAGACGCTTGAAGGAAGCGAAGGAATTGCTGCGCAAAGGCCTGGAGATCGTGGACGACTCGGGACGTCGCAGGGCGGAACTGTGCCGGAACCTCGCTGAGACCTTCTCGTTGGAAGGAGATTGGAAGAAGGCGCGGGACCTGTTCGAGAAATCGATCCGTCATTACCGCGAAGATCATTTCGACGTGGGGGAGTTTTCCGTTCACCTTCAGGAAGGGAACTTAGACCTTTCGCGCGGGGACCTTTCGTCGGCCGGCGAGGCCTATGCGAAGGCCCAGGCCATCGCGGACCGCCGGGAAGACGAGGTGCAGAAGGCCTTGGTCGAGAGCAATCGCGGCATTCTGGCGTTGAAGAACGACGAGCTGGCCGAAGCCTTGAATCGCCTTGCGCGGGCCCAGGAGATTTTCGAGCTCCTGGGCAATCAGCGCGACACGGCCCAAAATTTAAAATATCTGGCCTTGGTCGAGGCGTCCGTCGGGCGTTTTGAATCGGCGGCGAAACACATCGACGAACTTAGAAAAATGGCCCGGAGCGTTTCCGAGGCCCCGGCGATGGCGCATGAAGCGGAGGCCTCCCTTCTGGAGATCCGGGAAGGCGCGGGTCTTCAAGGCGATCCCCAGCGCCTCCGTACGATCTTTGCCCAATTGCCACCCGAACTGCAGGTGACTTTCGCCGAGAGAAGAGATTTCCAAACTTTGCCGAAAAAAACCGCCGCGTCCAAAAAAGCGGATCAAAAAACGGAGGACATCGTGAGCATTCTCGAAGACCTGGCCGATCTCAATCGCGAACTCTTGGAAGAGACCGACATGGACGCGCTCCTTAAGCGCTTGATGGACAAGGCCTTGGAGATTGCGAAGGCCGAAAACGGCTTCTTGGTCCTGAAGGCCGAGAACGAAGCGGGGCCCCTTCCCGGTTTCCGCTTGGCCGTCGCGCGCAATATGTCCAAAAAGGCGTTGGAGAAGGAGGAATACCTGCCCAGCCTTTCCGCCGTGAAACGGGCCATGCAGACCGGCCTTCCGTTCGTGACCGATAACGCGGTCGCCGACCCCGTCTTCAAGAACGCCAAGAGCGTCCATCTTCAACAACTGAAATCGATCATCGCCCTTCCCGTCGTCGGGAGCGAGGGCGTTTTGGGCGTCTTTTATCTGGATCACCGATTTCTTCGCGGCCTCTTCGAGGGAGAGACCCTGGCCGCGCTCAAGGCCTTCGCGGGCATCGCGGCCCTGGCGCTCCAAAAGAGCCGGATGATCGAGGCACTCCAGTCCGTCAACGTGAGTCTCTCCGAAGAGGTCGAGCTCAAGACGAGCGAAATGGGGCTGATGCAGCGGGAGCTCAAAAAATCGCGGATGATCCTCAAGAACGAATACAGCGAGATCGTCGGACGCTCCCCCAAGATGCTCGAAGTCCTGTCGCTCGTGGACCGGATCACGGAGGCCAAGATCCCCGTGTGGATTTTCGGCGAATCCGGCACCGGCAAGGAATCCATCGCGCGGGCCTTTCACTTCAACAGCTCGCGGGCCGCGAAGCCGTTCGTTTCGGAAAACTGCAGCGCCCTTCCTGAAAATCTTTTGGAGTCGGAGCTCTTCGGACACAAGAAAGGCGCCTTCACGCACGCCGTCTCCGACAAGCGCGGACTACTTGAATATGCCAACGGCGGGACGATCTTTTTAGATGAGATCGCCGACATGAGCTTAGGCCTTCAGGCCAAGCTCCTGCGCTTCTTGCAAGAGGGCGAGATTCGTCCGGTGGGGTCTTCACAGATGATCAAAGTGGACGTGCGCGTCGTTTCCGCGTCGAACAGGAACCTGGCCGAGCTGGTCCATCAAAAAAAGTTTCGGGAAGATCTTTTCTTTAGGTTGAACGGCGTCACCGTCACCCTCCCTCCCCTGCGGGATCGCCTGGAAGACCTGCCTTTGCTGGCGGAACATTTTTTGGAGAGGATCGCCCACCGGGAGAAGAAACCGAAGTGTCGCATCGCCCAGGAGGCCATGCAGCTTTTGATGCGCAATGATTGGCCCGGCAACATCCGCGAGCTTCAGAACACGCTCGAAACGGCCGTACTGTTCACCGACAAAGGGACCGTCGTCCCCTCCTCCTTCCAATTCAAGCCGGTCTTGTTGGGCCAATATGCGGTTCCAAAACCCGAAGTCGCAAAATCCGCTCAAGATAAGCCCATTCCGCCTGATCTGGAAAAGATTCTGCGCGCGATCCGCGATCAGGGATTTCACCGCGCCAACGCCGCAAAGTCTCTGGGCATGTCCCGCCGTAACTTCTACACGAAGTTGGAAAAATTCGGCGTGCCCCGTGATTTCAAGAGTCTCAAGGAATACGTGGATAAATACGTGGGCTGAAGTCAGTGAACCGAAATGGCCCTCTTCGCCCGGGGAGGGGCTTTCAGATGAAAGGTCGCCAGCCGGGTTCCATTGGTCGTATAGCTCGTGTATTGCTCATCGCTTAAGGGGAGAAAAGGCCCATTGCAGGTCAGCCTCTGGTGTTCATCCATGTCATAATCGAGGTAGAGAGACAGGGTTCCCTCAGAGGCCGATGCGGAGAGTTGATGGGCGTAGTGTGCAAGCGTTGCGGGATCGGAGGGATCCGTGACAATCACG
>CAZWYB010000048.1:11976-14029 GCA_964637745.1 uncultured Pseudomonadota bacterium | reverse complement strand
GCCCATTTTCGTGCAAAGGCTTACAGCCCGGCTCCGTTGGCCACTCCCCGCTTCCCCAGCCAAATTGCGGAATCGGCCGCCCGGTTTCTTCTTTGCGCGTTCCTTTGGTGTTTTCTTCGGCATAAGAAATTTGACGGACAGATCCTGCTCATTTACGTCATGATCTATGGCGTGATCCGAAGCGTCTTGGAGATCTATCGCGGCGATTCGATCCGCGGCTTCTTGATTTCACCCTGGCTTTCGACGTCTCAATTCATTAGCGGTTGCCTGATCGTTTTTGCGGCGATACTGTATTGGCGGCTTTCTAAAAAAAGCCTCAACAGCGGGAGGATGGCATGAAAGAAAAGTCCGTGCGGAGAACTTGGGCGATGGCCGGCATGATTTTATGGGCGGCCTTGTTCGCGAGCTCCTGCACCAAGGTTCTGGTCCATTCCAAAGACAAGGACTATGAACCGGTCACCCAACTGTTCAATACCTCCGTGGACCTGGCCCACAAGGCGGGCGCCGAGGCCCTCACCCGCCTGGGATACAAGATCGAGCGCGAAGACACCGAACCCAACCGAATACTCACCAAGTGGCAGAGCACGAAGGCGACGTCCCACTACATCGACCTGTTCGATCATCGCGATTATGGGACCGTCAGCGCGTACTACCGCATCAAGCTCAACATAGAAGAGCGAGGCGGACGCGCGCTCGTTTCGGTCTCCGCACCAACTCGGGCCATCGTCTATCAGAGGATGCGGACCTCCTACCGGGAAGAAAAAAAGGTTCTCCGCAAGATGACGGATCTTCTGCGCAAGGAAGACTTTGAGATAACGAATGTCGGAGTCGAAGAATAAGCCGGATTATCGATCCACGCTGAATCTCCCGCAAACCGCCTTCCCCATGAAGGCGGATCTCGTGAAGAAAGAACCCGAGACGCTGAAGAGATGGCAGGAGATGGATCTCTACAACGCGGTTCTCAAAAAGAACGACGGACGCCCCAAGTTCGTCCTGCACGACGGCCCGCCCTACGCGAACGGCAACATCCATTTCGGGCACATCCTGAACAAGATCCTGAAGGACATAATCGTCCGCTACAAGAACCTGTCCGGCTTCCAGAGCCCCTACGTCCCCGGCTGGGACTGCCACGGACTGCCCATCGAGCATCAGGTCGATAAGGATCTCGGCGCCAAGAAGAAGGGCATGAGCCCTTTTGAAATTCGAAAATCCTGCTGTGACTACGCGATGAAGTACGTCGGCATTCAAAGGGAGGATTTCAAACGCTTGGGCGTCGTGGGGGATTGGGACAATCCTTATCTCACGATGAACTACCCCTACGAGGCGCAGATCGCGCGCGAGTTCGGGCGCTTCGTCCGCGAAGGGAACGTCTACAACGCCCTCCGGCCCGTGCTCTGGTGCCCCAACTGCCGCACGGCGCTGGCGGACGCAGAGACCGAATACGAAGAGAAGGAGTCGCCGTCCATCTACGTCCGATTCAAAATTGATCCGAAGAAAGCGGAGGAATTGTCTCCTCAACTTGCGGGGAAGAACGTTTCCATCGTCATCTGGACGACGACGCCATGGACCTTGCCAGCCAATCCCGCCGTAGCCGTCCATGAAAATTATGATTATGTCGTTGTTCCGTACAAACAAGAATATTTCATCATCGCCAAACAACTCCTGAGCCCCTTCTCGAAGATGCTGGGGCTCGAGAAGGATCCGGAGGCGGTCGTCCGTTTTTCCGGCAAGAAGCTCGAGAGAATGACCGCCCAACACCCTTTCTTGACGCGAACATCACAGATCGTCCTTTCCGATCACGTCAGCATGGACACCGGAACCGGTTGCGTCCACATCGCGCCGGGCCATGGCGAAGACGACTACGCCGTCGGATTGAAATACGGGCTCGCGATCTTAAGCCCCGTCGATCTTGCGGGCCGGATGACGGCCGATGGCGGAGGGGAGGAATGGGTGGGGCTTAAGGTTGAGGAGGGCAGTCCCAAGGTCCTGGAAAAGTTTAAAGAAAGGGGTCTCCCTCTGCCCTCGCAAAAAACACCTTCAATTGTTTCCGCCT
>CAZWYB010000048.1:0-11966 GCA_964637745.1 uncultured Pseudomonadota bacterium | reverse complement strand
GGTGGATCTCGCGGGCCGGCTTACGGGCGTGTGCGGAATGGAGGAATGGGTGGGGCTAAAGGTGCTCGAGGCCAATCCCAAGGTCTTGGAAAAGTTGAACGGCACGGGCGCCCTTCTGCAGGCCGAAAAGATCCGTCACATGTATCCGCACTGCTGGCGCTGCAAGAATCCGCTCATCTTCCGGGCGACGGAGCAGTATTTCCTCTCTCTGGAGAAGAACAACCTGCGTGCGAAGGCCCTGGACGCCATCCGGCGCGTTCAGTGGATCCCACCGTGGGGACGCGAGCGGATTTACGGCATGATCGAAAAACGCGGCGACTGGTGCCTCTCCCGCCAGCGCAGTTGGGGCGTGCCGATCGTGTCCTTCCGCTGCGCGCATTGCCCCAAGGAAATCCTGCTGGATCCGGACGTCATCGAACGCACCGCCGCCCTCTTTGAAAAAGAAGGCTCGGATGTCTGGTTCGACCCGACCAAAGAGGAATCTCTCCTTCCGAAAGACAAAAAATGCCGGACCTGCGGCAAGAGTGATTGGTTGAAAGAGAACCACATCTTGGACGTCTGGTTCGACTCCGGAGTGAGCTTCGCCGCCGTCCTGGAAAAACGGTCGGATTTGAGTTACCCCGCCGACCTTTATCTTGAAGGCAGCGACCAGCACCGCGGTTGGTTTCACTCGTCCCTCTTGGCCTCGATCGGAACGCGCTCGAAGGCCCCCTACCGGATGGTCCTGACCCATGGTTTCGTCGTCGACAGCCAGGGGAAAAAGTATTCCAAGTCCGCCGGAAATTACGTCCCACCCGACAAGGTTTTGAAGGAGAACGGGGCCGAGATCCTCCGCCTGTGGGTGGCCGCCGAGGATTATCGGAACGACATCCGCGTCTCCAACGAGATCCTCACGCGCCTGGTGGAGGCGTATCGAAAAATCCGGAACACATGCCGATTCCTCCTTGGAAATCTGTTCGACTACGATCCGGACTCTTCGCGGGAAGTGGCCTATGAGGAGCTCGACCATTGGGCCCTGCATCATCTTCAAAAGCTCACGAGCCGCGTGAAGGACGCCTTTGAAAATTACGATTTCCACGTCATCTTTCACGAACTGAACCGTTATTGCACCGTCGACCTCTCGGCGCTCTACCTGGATATCCTGAAGGACCGGCTCTACACCTCGGCTAAAGACGACGCCGCGCGGCGCGCCGCTCAAAAGGTTTTGCCGGAAATCGTAAAACCCCTCGCCCGGCTGATGGCGCCCATCCTGTCCTTTACCGCTGAAGAGATCTGGCAATACACGCCCTCATTCCGGGGAAAGGCCGCGTCCGTCCACCTGTCCACTTTTCCGGAAGCGGATCCGGCGTGGATCAACGAGGCCCTGGCCGGACGCTGGGAGAATTTTTTGGAGATCCGGAACGAGATCCTCAAGGCCCTCGAAAAGGCCCGCCAAGCGAAGATCATCGGGAACGCCCTCGAGGCGCAGGTCGTCATCACGGCGACCGACGAACCCGAACACCTCCTTCGGAGCTTCGAGGGCAAACTGGAAGAGCTCTTCCTCGTCTCCCAAGTGACCTGGGGTCATGAGATTTCGCCGACCGCAAGCCGCAGCGAAAAATTTCCGACCCTTTTCGTTGAAATCAAGGAGGCGGAGGGCGCCAAATGCGAGCGTTGCTGGCGTTGGAGCAAACAGGTCGGCTCCTTCGCCGACCATCCGACCCTCTGCGGCCGTTGCCACGAGGTGCTGCGTGCGACCTAGATTAACGATTCTTGGGATCATCATTCCGATCGTCTTCGCCCTGGACCAGATCACAAAGAGATGGATCGTGAGTCACATCCCCCAGGGCTCGTTCCTCTCGGTCATTCCAGGGATCTTCGACATCGTACACACGCACAACCGCGGAGCGGCCTTCGGCTTCATGGCCGGATTGCCGGATTCGGTGCGCCTCCCCTTTTTCTTCATCGTTTCGTTTCTGGCGTTGACGCTCATCACCCTCTATTTCTTCCGGCTGAACGATCCGAGGCTCTCCCTCTACATCTGCTTGGCCCTGATCTTAGGCGGGGCCGCCGGCAACATCTGGGATCGCGTCTTTCTCGGCGAGGTGATCGACTTTCTTTCCTTCCATTGGTATGACAAAATCGTCCAATGGCAGATAGGCCCCTGGGCGCTCCGTTTCCGGCTGGAGTGGCCGGCCTTCAATGTGGCGGATTCGGCTATCTCCTGCGCCGTCGTCTGGCTTATCGGGCTCATGATGAAATCGCCTCCCGGCAAAAAGGAGATTCATAAATGAAGCCGTTCCTTTTCACGATCGGTTCGACCAGGGTTCCCTCCTTTTTCTTCTTCATCATGATAGCGACGCTCGCCTGCACCTTCTATCTCTTCGCGACGGCGAAGAAGCGAGGGCTTCAGCCCGAGGCCATGCTGGACATGGGGATCATCGGGATGCTCGCCGGAGTCCTGGGCGCACGGATCTTCCACATCTTAGTGGAGGCCCCGGACTATTATTGGGAAAAACCGATGCGCGTCTTCGAATTTTGGCGGGGCGGATTCGTATCGTGGGGAGGGTTCATCGCCCTCGCAATCGCCTTACCGACCTACTTCAAGATCCGAAAACTCCCGATCATGATCTACATGGATAATTTCGCGACGGGGGCTCCGATCATCAAGTTCTTCGTCCGCGTCGCCTGTCTGCTCACGGGCTGCTGCTATGGAAAACCCACGAACCTGCCCTGGGCGATCACCTTCACCGATCCGGCGTCGACCGCCTATTACTACTACCCCAACACACCCCTCCATCCGACGCAGATCTATTCGATGATCCACGCGACCTTTCTCTTCCTCCTCGTAAACTGGTACTACAAGCGAAGCCATATGATAGTGAGCGGACCCAGCTTAGCTGGGGGAGCGAACGATGCTGCAAAAGCTAAAACAGATGTGGGGCCTGGGGCGAGAGCGGTATCTCGCCCCGGTCATACCGACGGGGAGACGATCTGTGTGCTCGCAATGGGATGGACACTCCCGAGGGCCTTCATCGAGTTCTATCGGGGAGACGCCGACCGGGGGATCTGGCTCAACGGCCTGGCCTCGACCGGACAAATCACCGGGCTTGCAATCTTTCTCATCGCCTTGGCGACGTTTCTCTACCTTCGCTCCAGAAACAAACCAAAGACCGCCTGATGCTGACGGAAACCGCTTTCGTCTTCGTCTTCGTTCTGGGAGCCATCAAAGTCCTCTATCAGCTCCGCAGCATTCCTTTTATCGGAGAATACCTCTCAACCTTCGTCGCCGTTCTGCTCATCTATCCGGCGGTCCTTCACGTCACGCTCCGAAAGCTCCCCGTCCGATTTTTTGAGCGGTCATTCGCGGAGGTGGGGCGCTCCCTCTCGTTTTATCTCGTTTTGGCGCTGTCGATTTTTCCCGCGTTTCTTCTGCTCAATCACTTCTATCAGACCCATGTCTTTCATTTCGCCTTCCGGCCTTCCGCTTTTAAAATCCCGTTGGAAACGATCGTCGTTCAGTTGGTTTTGGTGGCATTTCCCGAAGAGTTCTTTTTTCGCGGCTACCTCCAGACGCTCTTGGCCACGCGATTTTCGAAGACGTTCCGTTTCCTCGGCATCCGGCCACTCACCATGACTTGGGCCGTCCCCTTGGCTTCCCTCATCTTCGCCGTTTCGCACAGCTTCATCACCTTCCAATGGTGGCACATCTTCATCTTTTTCCCATCTCTGGCCTTCGGCTGGCTTCGGGAAAGGACGAACGGGCTCGTCGCCCCCATCCTCTTCCATGCAACGAGCAATATCGTGGTGGCGCTCATCGGGCGCCTGTATTTATGATCGCGACCGATGTCCGAATCGTTCTGGAAGATCCGGATTTTGTAATCGTCGAGAAGCCGGCAGGAATTTCAACCCAACCTTTGATCTCTCGTAGGGGCGAACGGCCGTTCGCCCCTACACTGGCGCACCTTATTGCCGAAAAATATCCCAAAATAAAAAGCGTCGGCGGCACCGACTGGGGCGCCGTCCATCGATTGGACCGCGACACCTCCGGTCTCGTCGTCTTTGCACGTAATGAAGAGACCTATCGGCGTCTGCGTGAGATGTTTTCGAAGGATGAAGTGGAAAAGGAATACACGGCCCTGGTTGCAGGCGTCGTCGAAAAGTCCGGAAAGATCGAATGGCCGATCGGCCCCGATCCGAAATCAAGCAAGCGGGTGAAGGTTTATCAAAACATCCGGGAGGCGAGGAGGAACAAGGCGCAGGAGGCAGTGACGGTTTACGAACCAATTGTAGGGGCGATGCTTGTCATCGCCCCTACAACTCTATTAAAAATCCTCATCAAAACCGGCCGCCGCCACCAGATCCGCGCCCATCTGGCGGCGATCGATCATCCGATTATCGGGGATACGTTGTACGGGGGGAAACCAGCGGATCGCCTTTACCTTCACGCCAGCCGGCTTAAATTTCCACATCCCCGGGCTCTTCCGAAGAAAGCACATTGGGTGGAGGCGTCGTCTGTTTTTTCCTTCTCTTCAGGGCCTGCATCAAGCCGTTGACCTCTTCCATCCTCAAGGCGAGCGCGGCAAGGAAATAGACCACCCCTCCGGCGAGAACGTGAGAACTGAGCTTTAGGATATTAATGAGAGTCCCCTGCCGTCCCGGCCACAGAATGTCATAGCGACGCATGAGCCAAACCGCGAGGCCCATCGCCAGAGTCGCCGTCAGGGTCCGGATCAAACCCGACGCGATCCTTCTTAAACCCAACGGCCCAACCTTTTTGCGGAAGTCGATCAGATGCATCGTAAAATTAAAAATGGACGCGGACGTCACGGCCATCGCGATTCCCACATGGCCGAATGGCTTCATCAAGATGACCGACATCACGAGATCGACCGTAACCGCCATCGTGGCTACGCGCACGGGCGTCTTGGAATCCTGCATCGAATAAAATGCGTTGGAGGTCACGCGAACACCCGAAATGAAGGGAAGGCCGACGGCGAAGGCCATCAAGGCCGCGGACGTCGCCGCCACCGAGGCATCCGTGAAATGGCCGTGATGAAAAAGCGTCCGGATGATCTCATCCGACAAGACAAAAAGTCCGGCCGCCGCCGGTAACGTGATGAAGGAAATCATCCGTAGACCGAATCCAAAGGTGTCCTTCAACGCTTCATAATTTTTCTCGGCGGCATGGTCGGAGAGCGTCGGCAGGATGACGGTCGCCAAAGACACGGCGAAAATCCCCAGCGGAAACTCCATCACGCGGTCGGCGTACCAGAGATACGAAACGCTTCCGGTCGGGAGAAAGGAGGCCAGAAAGGTGCCGGCGAGGACGTTGAACTGATACACCGCGGCTCCATAGGCCGCCGGCGCCATCATTCCGAGGATCTTCTTGATCGCCGGGTGCCTGGGGTCCCACTCGAAGCGGGGTAAAAAACCGAACTGCCCGAGAAAGGGGAAATGACAACCCAACTGCATCACGCCGCCCAACAAGACCCCGACCGCCAAACCCAAGACCGGTGGATTGAAATAACGTGTCAGGATGGTCGCACCGAAGATGATCCCCAAATTCATGAAGATCGGGGAAGCCGCAGGCGACGAGAAGTGCTTCATGGAATTAAGGATCCCCATCGCCCAGGCGGCAAGCGAGATGAGCACGATGTAGGGAAACATCACCCGTGTGAGAAAGACCGTGAGCGCAAATTTTTCGGGATCTCGCGTGAAACCCCAGGCCGTCGCGCGGATCAGCCAGGGAGAGGTCGCCACTCCTACCAAGGCCACGAGCACCAAGATGGTGCACTGAAAGGTGAAGGTCACGTCCACCACCCTCTTCACCTCCTCGCGCGGCTTTTTCAGATACTCAGTGAAGACGGGAACGAAGGAGACGGTCAGCGCACCCTCGGCGAAGAGACGGCGCAGGAGATTGGGGATGCGGAAGGCGACGAAAAAGGCGTCCGCCGCGACAGCGGTCCCGAAGGCGCTGGCGATGGCCATATCGCGGAACAACCCCGCAAAGCGGCTGACGAGCGTCAAGAAGCCAACCATCCCCGCCCGCTTCGCGATCTTCGACTTTTCAGTCTGAGTCGAGGAAGATGCCTCTCTCCCTCGAGCTCCCATCTGTGTTTCCGCTGGATTCACCACTCACTCCAAAAGGGGACCTTTTTCCGCTCGCTATCGCCCTTGACATGATTTCGTTCGGGATGGTACTCATTCGCCTCTTTTTTACGTAACATCAAGGAGTTATTAAATGGCGGAAGAAAAAGCGGCTGGTGAAGGTCCAAAACGAAAAGTCCCCAAAGGACGACATCTTTCGGCGATCAAGCGCCACCGGCAGAGCCTGAAGAGAAATGAACAAAACGTCGTCATGCGCTCAGCCACCCGCACTGCCATGAAAAGGGTCGTGCAAGCCGTCGAGAAAAAGGACGCCGCCTTGGCTAAAACTCTGTTGAAGAACGCGATGTCCCAATTGAACAAGGCCGCCTCGAAGGGCATCATTCATCGGGGACACGCCTCCAGACACATCGGACGCCTCTCTTCGCTCGTTGCCAAGTTGGGCTAGCGACACAAATCCATCAGCAAGCGTTCAAACAGCAAATTCGAATCGATCGGAGAGCTCTTCAAGGCCCAATCGGTCTGAAAGATCCGCTCTCGTTTTTCTTCTAAACGCCGGACATCGAACTGCCCGGCCTGGCGCTGGTAATCCTTCAAGACAAAAGGCGGCACGCCACCCGCATCCCCTTCCTTCACCTTGCTTAAGATTCGAAAATGCCGCGCCAGGAGCGCTAACAAGGCGATCGGCGATTCACCCGAGTCTTCCATCCGTTGAAACAGCTTCAAGGCCCTTTCCAAGTTCTTGGCGCCAACGGCATCTGTGAGTTCGAACACGGTCTTCCAAGAAACGGACGCCACACACGATTCGACGTCTTGGAACGAAATCTCCTTCTGCCCCCTTTTCAAAAGATAGAGCTTTTCCAGTGAGGACCGCAGGGCCGACAGGTCGGCGCCGACGGCCGAGGCGAGCCATTGAGCGGCCTGGGGATCGATGCGATAACCGGCTGACGCGGCCTCCTCGACGATCCAACGCGGCGCCTCACGAGGATCCAAGGGCTTGAACTCGCGCACCGTCGCCACCTTCGCGAGTTTTTGCCAAAACCCCGTCCGCCCATCCGACTTTTCCGCCGCGAAGATGAGGTCCGTCGTCTCAGGGACCCGATCGAGGAGGTCGGAGAGCCTGTCCATTTCTCCTTTTTTCAACTCGTGGGCGGACTTGATCAGAACCACACGCCGTACAGCGAAGACGGGCAAAGTCCCGACGGCGTCCGCCACCTTTCGGGCATCCAGAGACCCTCCATCGAAGACGTCGAAATTGAAATCCTTGGAGGCCGGATCGACCCGTTCGGCCAGGAGCTTGTCCAGGGCCTTTTTCAAAAGAAGGGCTTCACTGCCGATGAAGGCGAAAATCATTGAATGACCAAATTCACGAGCTTGTTGGGGACATAAATCGTCTTAATAATCGTCTTCCCTTCCAAGAATTTCTGGACCTTCTCATCTTGGACGGCCAAGGCCTTAGCCGCCTCTTCGGTCAATCCAACTGGAGCTTCCATCTTTGAACGGACCGTTCCGTTGACCTGGACGACCAACGTCACGCTCTTCACTTGGATGGCTGCCTCGTCATAAGCCGGCCACGGAGCGCCGGACACCAGCTCCTTTTGCCCCAAGATCGACCAAATCTCTTCCGAGATATGTGGAGCGAAGGGGGATAGAAGCAAAACGAGGGCCTGGAGCGATTCTTTCGTCGGCCCGTCTTTCTTGTCGCTCAAGAAATTATAAAATTCCATCAGGGCGGCAATCGCCGTATTGAATTGGAATCGATCCAAATCCTCGGTGACTTTTTTGATCGTCTTGTTGCGCCAACGAACTTCCTCCTCTGAGGAGACCCCAATTTTACCATCCTGCACCAACGTCCAAACCCGCTTCAAAAACCGATAAGCCCCCTCCACCCCCTGATCGTTCCAATCCAAATCCTTCTCCGGTGGAGCCGCGAAGAGCGAGAAAAGCCGCGCCGTATCGGCCCCGTAGCGTTCGATCAGATAATTCGGATCGACGACGTTCCCCTTCGACTTGCTCATCTTCGCGCCGTCCTTGATGACCATCCCTTGCGTGAGCAGGTTTCGAAAGGGCTCCTTCAGCTGTGGGATCGAGTAACCCAAGTCTCTCAAGACCTTCGTGAAGAAGCGCGAATAAAGAAGATGAAGAACCGCATGCTCAATGCCTCCAATATATTGATCCACACCATAGACACCGTCTTTGGCCTTGTACCAGTACGCGACGGCCTTTGGATCGAACGGGGCCTTATCCGATTTAGGCGAACAGTAGCGCAGGAAATACCAGGACGATTCCACGAAGGTGTCCATCGTATCAGTCTCGCGCTTGGCGGCGGAACCGCACATCGGACACTTCACATGAACGAACTTTTCGACGCGGGCCAGGGGCGAACCGCCCTTTCCGGTGAATTCGACATCGGTCGGAAGCCGTTCCGATGCTGTCGACGCTATCGGCAACTCAACCGGTAGATCTTTCTCCGGCACAGGCACCGTCCCGCAGGTTGCGCAATAGATGACGGGAATGGGCGTCCCCCAGTAGCGCTGGCGGCTGATGCCCCAATCGCGGAGCTTGTAGTTGATCGTTTTCTTGCCGAACTTCTTTTCTTCCACGAAGGCGACGATCTTTTTCTTGGCGTCTTCCGATGGGAGGCCTGAAAACTGCGACGAATTTACCAAAACACCAGCCTCCACATAAGCCTCGGCCATGCCCTTCGGATCCAACGCCTTTCCCTCCGGTTGAATCACCACCTCAATGGGTATGTTGTATTTCTTCGCGAACTCGAAATCCCGCTGATCGTGCGCCGGCACCGCCATAACGGCCCCGGTCCCGTATTCCATGAGGACGAAATTGGCCGCGTAGATCGGAAGTTTTTTGCCTGTCAGGGGCTTGATCGCAGAGGCACCGACGAAGACGCCGTCCTTCTCGTAATCGCCGGTCAACCGTTTCGCGCGATCCAGCTTCGCCGTCTTTTCGATAAATTCTTTGACGGCCTTTTCATGTGCCGTTCCTTTGGAAAGCTGCAAGGCTAGAGGATGTTCAGCCGCGAGCGACATAAAGGTGGTGCCGTAGAGGGTGTCGGGACGGGTCGTGAAAATTTTAATGGAAAGATTCTCCTCATCGACCGGAAAATCGACCTCGGCTCCTTCGCTCTCGCCGATCCACTCCCGCTGCATGATGAGGACGCGCTCGGGCCAGCCTTTGAGATGATAGGTCTCCTCGAGCAACTCCTTGGCATAGGCCGTGATTTTAAAAAACCACTGATCGAGGGGCCTTTGTTCCACGACGCTGTCGCAGCGCCAGCAGGCGCCCTGCTCCACCTGTTCGTTCGCGAGGACCGTCTCGCACTTGGGACACCAGTTCACGAAGGAACGCTTCTTGTAGGCGAGCCCCTTCTCCAACATCTTTAAGAAAATGAGCTGCTCCCAACGGTAATATTCCTTCCGGCAGGTGGCGACTTCGCGATCCCAGTCGTAGGAAAAACCCATCTTCCGGAGCTGGACCTGCATGGTGGCCATATTCTGGTCGGTCCATGCCGCCGGATGGGTCTTGTTTTCGATGGCCGCATTCTCAGCGGGCATCCCGAAGGCGTCCCAACCGATCGGATGCAGCACGTTGTAGCCCCGCATCCTTTTATAGCGGGCGATAACGTCGCCGATGGAGTAGTTCCTCACGTGCCCCATGTGGATCTTGCCGGAGGGGTACGGAAACATCTCTAGGCAGTAGTATTTTTCCTTGGAAGGGTCTTCAGTGACGCGGAAGGTTTTTTGCTTTTCCCATTCCTGCTGCCACTTCGCCTCGATTTTTTGCGGGTCGTACGGAGTATCCATAGGAGTGGTGGAGGTAACACCCGGCTTATACGGCGTCAACGCCCCCTTCACAGCCAAAACCGGAAGAAGAAGAAAAATCGTTCCCTCAACTTGATCCACCACGGCCGGCACTTCCAGGCTTCAGGGAGAATCTCGCGGGAGGATTGGAGGTCTTTGTCGAATTGAGCCTCCAAGATCCGCGCCGAGCCTTCGTCGCGACCGAAGAGATTCACCTCCAGATTCCGAAAAAAACTCAAGTGGTCGATGTTCGAGGTGCCGACCGTATACCAATTCTCATCGACCACCGCCGACTTCGCATGGAGGACGCGTCCCTGATATTCGAAGATCCGGACCCCCGCGCGCATCAGGGCGGCATAGGTCGCCTGCCCCGCCCAGCGCGCGAAGGGCACGTCGCTTATGCCGGCCGTCAGCAGCCGGACCTTGATTCCGCGACGAGCCGCCCGCCGGAGGCTCGCCCGAATGCCGTGGTCGGGAATGAAATAGGGATTCGTAATCGAAATGGACCGGCGGGCCCGGATGATGGCGGACAGATACTCCTCGCGAATCAGGCTCTTCCGGAGCCAGCCGTGATTGGGAATGATCTGCCTCGGATTTTCCGTCCAATCCGGCCTTTTTTCCCGCCTTCGGATGAAATCCTTCGCACGATGGATGCGCCCCTGCCAGGAGTCCTCGAACAACGTGTCGAGCTTGCCGACCAGACGGGGATCATCCAGCAAAGCCCCGCTGTCCCTCCAAGCCCGATTGCCGCTGACCTTCGCCGAATACTCCCCGGCCAGATTGAAGCCGCCCAAAAAGGCGCGTTGGCGGTCGATCACAAAAAATTTTCGATGATTTCTGCGGCCGATATGGTCGCTGGGAGGGAACCAAGGGTTGAACGCCTTGAGAGAGATCCCTGCATGCGCCATCTGGTCGAAGAGGCCCGAGTCCGTCCCCCGGCAACCGACGGCGTCATAGATCATGCGCACGCGGATTCCCTCCGCCGCTTTCCGGACGAGGAGTTCCGCGAAATCACCGCCAACGGCATCGCTCGCCAGGTAATAAAGCTCGATGTCGACGGATTCCCGGGCGATCCTGATCGCCGCACGAAGCTCCTCGAAAAAATTGTCCCCCTCAAAGTAGAATTTCATGCCGTTCTCTTCTTATACCATTTGACTTTGCCCTGGGAAGCTTCATAGCCTATTGGTGATTCGGAGGGTATCATGGCAGGCAAGGTCATGAGGAATTTGGCGCCTTCTCACAAGCTCGGCGACAAGAGAAACGAATTGGCCGTCAAACACCGTAAGGTAACGAATAACTTTTCCCAATCGAGGGATGTTCACGAAGATCGAGGACGCCGGCAATCGAGGTTCGGAAGATCGAAAAGCCCACTCTTTGGAAAGCGTTAAACCCGTTCAGTTTTTCAATGTTGGAATCCCAATCTCTATAACAAGGAGCCGTCATGGATTACTTGGTCAACCGTCGCGATGTGGATTTTATCCTCAAAGACCAACTGCGCTGGGAAAAATTGTTGGAAATGTCCGCCTTCAAGGATTTTTCCACGGACATGTTCGATATGGTCCTGGACCAAGGTCTCAAATTCGCCCAGCAGGAGATCGCTCCGTTGAACGCCTCGGGTGATCGGGAAGCGTGCCAGTTCGACGGAAAGAGCGTCCGGGCGCCGAAGGGCTACAAGGAAGTCTACCATCATTTCGCCGAAAACGGGTTCATCGGCCTGGACGTCCCTGCGACCTACGGCGGCCAAGGCTTTCCGGTGACCATCTTCCTCGCCGTCGCGGAGTTCATGACGGGCGCCTCCGTCGCCTTCTTCATGTATCCGGGCTTAACCCGGGGAGCCGCCCACTTGATCGAATCGTTCGGATCGGAGGAACTGAAGAATCTCTACTGCGCCAAGATGTATAACGGGACGTGGGCGGGCACGATGTGCTTGACCGAGCCCCAGGCGGGCAGCGCCGTCGGCGATCTCAAGACCGTCGCCGTCCCTCAACCGGACGGCAGTTACAAGATCAAGGGCGGCAAGATGTTCATCTCGTCCGGCGATCACGATATGACGGACAACAT
>CAZWYB010000047.1:0-14077 GCA_964637745.1 uncultured Pseudomonadota bacterium | reverse complement strand
GTTTAGCCCTAAGACGCCGATCTTTGCGCCGTAGAAGAAGGAAAGGGAGATGTCCCTCAAGACTTCCTTTTTCGGCGGATGGATCCTCCCGACGCGGGACATGGAGAAAATGATCTTGTGGGGTTCCGGTGTGGTTGCCATGGGCCTCTCGTTTTTTCGTTTGTGAATCTTACAAGACTACGGCACAGAGGATCTATGAAAAAGAAACTTTTACTAGTACTTTCCCTCTTTGCCGTTTTCCTGGCCGGAGGTGTCTGGGCCGCCTCCAAAGTCAAGGCCCCCGAAAAGGAGACTGCGGAGATCCGCTCTCAGCCGACGTCCGATGGGGAACGTCTCGAAAGGCTCCGCCGAGGCGAGGTCCTGACCGACGGGGGTTATCTCAAGAAAGGGGTTTGGGGGGAGATGGAAGGGGTGGTGGAGGCGTCTCCGGAGGTCGTCTGGAGGCTCTTCATCTACGCCAACGATTGGACAAAATACGGACTGCCGGATCTCATGGATTGCCGAGCGGTGGATGAAGGCATCCTCGATCAGGTCAAGGGCACAAAGAAGGTGCAGGACCTGTATAAGGCCTTAGGCGGTCGGGTGATCGATCCGGTTGCGCATCGGGTGAACGGCTCAAAGTGGGAGAACTACACCTTTCAGATGTTCAACCTCCCCTGGCCGGTGTCCGACAAGTGGTACGTGATCCAAAATTTCGCGGATGAGACACGCGAGGCGGAGGGTATTTATAAGACGACCTGGGAGAAGAGGGCGGGGAACTTGCGCGGATTGAACGGGGAGTTGGATCTCGAACCTTTCGACGGCAATCGGAAGTTGACCCACCTCCGCTATCGCGTCGAGAGCGACCTGGGGGCGATCCCGCGCTTCTTGGTCAAGTGGGGCGTCAAGAAGAGTCTGCCGGCGGCGATGAAGGTGATCCGGCGCGAGTCGATGCGGCTGATGCAAAAAGGGTCGTCGTAACGATGGACTTTCTTCAGAATTGGAAAGAGGAGATGCGCTCCTCTTATCTTTACCGCATCCTGGCGGAAAAGGAGAAGGGGACGCGGAGGGGCGGTCTCTTTCGCAGTCTTACGGATGAGGCCGTCAAACAAGCGGACATTTGGAAACGGAAGATTGAGAATTCCGGGAAGAAGGTGCCGTCTGAATTCGTTCCGGATCTGAGGACGAAGATCCTCGCCTCCTTGGTTCGTATCTTCGGCGCCCGTCCCTTGAAGATGGCCCTGGCCGCGGTCAAGGTCAGGGGGATGGCGGTCTATTCCTCCAGCCACCTCTTGGAACATTCCTTGCCGACGTCCCTTCAGGACATCGGTCAACGGCATCGGACCGCCGGCGCGGGCGGCAACCTGCGAGCCGCCGTCTTCGGCGTGAACGACGGCCTGGTCTCCAGCGCGAGTCTCATCTTCGGCGTGGCGGGGGGTGTCGCCGGGGCTGGGTCGGATACCAAGATCATCCTCCTTTCGGGAATCGCGGGGCTGCTCGCTGGGTCCTTTTCCATTGCGGCGGGGGAATTCGTGTCGGTCCGGTCGCAGCGCGAGATGTACGAATACCAGATCGGTCTGGAGCAAGAGGAGTTGAAGGAGTATCCACGCGAAGAGGCCGAGGAGTTGGCGCTTATCTACGAGGCCAAGGGCCTGACGGCGGAAGAGGCGCGGGATGTGGCGACGAAGCTGATCGCTGATCCAAAACGCGCGCTCGATACGCTTGCCCGCGAGGAGTTGGGCCTGAATCCCGACGAATTGGGCTCCCCTCTCGGCGCGGCGGTTTCCTCCTTCTTTTCATTTGCCGCCGGGGCCCTCGTGCCGCTTGCGCCTTTTTTATTCGAGATGGGGAAAAAGAACCTCGAAGTCTCCGTCGCCCTGACAGGGGCTTCTCTCTTTTTGGTCGGTGCGGCCTTAAGTCTCTTCACGGGGCGGAGTGCCGTCCTCGGGGGTTTAAGGATGTTAGGGATCGGTGGCAGTGCGGGGGCCGTGACGTACCTGATCGGCCATTGGTTGGGTGTGACCTTAAGCTGAGACATCCAATGAAGATCATGCGCGTTTTTTTTAAAATTCTCCTCTGCGTCTTTTTCGTCGTCGCCGGGACCGCGCATTTTTTAAGGCCGGGTCTCTATCTGGAGATCATGCCGCCGTATATCCCGTATCCCCTGCAGATGGTCTATGTGAGCGGTTTTTTCGAGGTGGCGCTCGGTCTTTGTGTGGTGATCCCCAAACTGACGCGCCTGGCGGCGTGGGGTTTGATCCTTCTCTTGATCGCCGTCTTTCCGGCCAATCTCCATATGGCCCTTCATCCGCAATTTTATCCGGATATTCCTCTCTGGGGCCTTTATGCGCGACTTCCTCTGCAAGGTGTGTTTATTCTTTGGGCCTATTGGTTCGCGAAAAAGTGAGGTGACGGATGGATTGGAAAGCGACGCTCTTTCTCCGGGCCTTCGGGGCCATCAAGATTCCCACCTTGAATTATGTTCGGCCTTCGGTGGTGTGTGTCGATGACGAACGAAGCGAGGTCAAGATTCCGCTCAGCCGCCGGACGAAGAACCATCTGGGCTCCATGTATTTCGGCGTGCTGGCCATCGGCGCCGATTGCGCGGGTGGGCTGCTCGCCATGAAGGCGATTCGCGACAGTAAGAAAAAGGTCTCCTTGGTTTTTAAGGGATTCAAGGTGGATTTTCTCAAGCGTCCGGAGTCCGACACCCATTTCGTCTGCAGCGACGGCGCCTTGGTGAAAAAACTCGTCAAGGAAACGATCCGCACCAAGAAGCGGGTGAATCATCCGATCACCATCATTGCGACATCGCCCAAGGCCTCGGGGGACGAGCCCGTCGCGAGGTTCGAACTGATTTTGTCCTTAAAGGCGCAGTAAACTTCAACGGGGAGGTTTTATGAAAAGATGCAAGCGTCGGTCGCTCGGTCTTCTGGTCTTTTTCGTCTCGCTCCTGGCGTTTCGGCTCGTTCTCGCCGAAGATTTTCCGGCCTTCAAAAAGGGCCAATGGCAATACGACCGCACGGTGGCGACCGCCGGAGGACAGCCGATGTCCATGCAAATGGCGAAATGTTCGGATCCGACCGCCGAGATGAAGGCCTCCAACGCCCAATTCGCCTCCTTCTGCAAGATGACACCGTTGACGAAGGCCGGCAATGTCTACACCTACGGTGCGGACTGCACGACCCCGGGCGGACGGAGCGTCTCGAAATCGGAATTGACGGCGACGAGCGACACGGAGTATTCCATCAAAGTCAATACCGACACGGGGGGCGTGGCGGTCAAGGAAGAGTTGAAGGCGAAAAGGATCGGTGATTGCCAATGAATAAACGGATTCAATGGGTTCTTGCTGTTTGGGCCATCATGCTTCCGTTGTCCGCGAGCGCCGGGCTTTTGCAAAAAACCACCGATGCGGAACGGAAGCAGATCTCCCTTCCGGGCTACTCGGCCCTCGACGAACAGGCGTTCAAGGTTGCGTCGGGTCCGTTGGCGGGAAAGATGATCCTCTTCGCCTCCTTCGATCCCGCTGTGGCTCCGGCCGCTCCCAAGTTCTTCGTGCTGGACAACGGCAAGGTCATCGACTCCCAACCGTTGCCGAATCTGGTCGAAGGCTGGAATATCGTCGACGTCAAGGCGGTCACGGCAATTCCCAGCCAAGGGAATATTACGCTCCGGGTCCTGGCAGTGCTTACGCTCGAGCCCATCTCCAACCGCCCCCAAGATTATTGGGATCAGGCCTTCGTCTTTGACGTGGCCGCCACTGGAAAGATCGATGCCAACGCGGCGATCAATCAGAAAATTGCGGACAAAAAGCCGGCGATCAAGACCCTTGAGGCGCTGAAAGCTTTTTTAAGCAAATAAAGTTCTATGACTTTTTCCGTATATATTGAGGATTTACACTCTACCAAGGGCGGGCCGTGGGTGATCGAAGGGTTTCCGACCCTTGATCTGGCTCGAGAATTTGCCCGGCGATGGGTGCGTGATTCTCTGGAAGAGATGCGGAAACCCAATCAGACGCATGAAGAATTGAAAACAATATGGTCCGAATTTGGCGACAAAGCTTCGGTAAAACTCGAAGATGGTTATTATGAAGTATCTTCAGAGATCGACGATTTTATCGATCATCCGGCGACACCGGAAGAGAGGGACTGGAAGACGATCAAGAAGAAGGCTGGAATTCCTTAGGGGCATTGAGGCCAAGCCCCATTGGATTCTTTCAATTTAACCCCATCCCAATGCACCGGCCTCCAGGCTCCTTCGTCTCCTTTGCGGAGATAGTAAAGTCCCTGATCGCCTGCCTTGAGGCTCGCGTCCTGGTCGCCCACGCAGCCGGGCTGATAGTTCTTGTGAAAAATGACCACCGGCAATACGGCACCCTTCGCCGCCTTCCCCTTGCACGCCTTCACCACCTTGAGAGGGGCGACGTACTTGATTGTGTCGGAGCAGTTGTTGCTTTCGGTTACGCCTTCGTTCTTCACGTCGCTTCCGACTTCCCCTTGAACGATAAGATCGGCTTCTTCCTTTAGCATTTTCTCGCCGAACGGTGGGGTGAGGGCGAAGGCCTGCAAAGTAAGGAGAAAAGAGGCTCCGAAGATTAAGGCAAGACGTTTGGGCATAGGACCTCCGTTGAAAAGACCGATTCTCGAACCGATGGCACGGAGCTTGCAATGTTTTTTTTATGCGTGCGAGGTGGGAAGAGGATTGACGTCAAATCGGGAAGACCATAAAGGAGCGGAACATGACAACCGATGAGAAGTTTGAAGAGGTTTTAAAAGTTGTTCGAGAACACGGTGCGCGACTGGATGATGTAGTGAGAGTCGTCCGAGAACGCGGAGAAAAGCTCGATGATTTGATAAAAGTCGTTCAGGCACAAGGAGGACGGCTCGATCATGTGGTTAAGGAGGTTCGGGAAACGAGGGAGCTGATGGTCGACGAAAGGGCCTTAAATAACGGCCGATTCAGTCAATTGTCGGCGGGTTTGGGAGATGTCAGAAAAGAGGTTGGCGACGTAAAGATGGAAATAAATAAAATGAATGTGAGTTTGAATTCCAAGATCGACCGGGTCTATGATTCGCTCTCCCAGGACATTCAGGTTTTTGCCCAAGATCTGCACGGAGTGAAACGTCGGGTGGTCAAACTAGAAAAGCATTTACCTTCCTAGCTCCACTGCTCTTAAGGATTTTGGAAATCTCAAGCCGCTAAATTAAATTCGACTGTGTCGTATTCCACAACAGGCGTCTTAATAGTCCTTCCCGCCTGCGTGGCTGTCTTCACCTTGATGGCCCCCATCTCTTCAAAAAAGAGAATGACCTTATTGAGGTTCGAGACATCCATTCTTGCCAACTTGGCCAGCTCGTAGACGGATTTTGGTTTAAAAAGAAGGATATATTTCAACACATGTAGATTGAGCACGAAGCGGTCGAAATCCCTTTTGTCGTCAAAGCTGATTTCGTAATGCGAGGATCGCGCCTTCGACTTCTTGGCCCTGCGGAACGCCTTCTTGAAGTCGTTTAGAATTTCGTTTGAGGTTTTTAAGGAGACGATGAGGTGTTTCATATCTTAACTCCCATGTATTCCAAGACAAGCGCCTTGAAATCTCTGACTAACCGATTCTCATCCACGTAGCGATAAGGGAGCTCTTCATCATAGACGTGAATGTGAGGCCCCTTGGGATTGTGGTTGTCCATGAGGACGCGCTTGCCGCTCAGCTCATCGACCAGAATGAGGCCGTACTTCACGCCGTACGGATACTTCTCGGACTTGGCCATTCGATGGATCTCCATCTCCAGGACATAGCGGCCTTGAAGTCTGGCCTTATGCCAGTAGATCAAGGTCGCCTTCATATTGGTTTAATGCTACCCATATTGGTTCTCTATGTCGAGACGAAACTTGCAATGAGATGTCATTGAGAGCTTCCACGAATTTGAGCAATTACCGTGCCAAGAGATTTTGAGGCGGATGCTATGGGTGAACCGTGAAAAAAGGTTTCATTTTAGGACGATCGGGTTCGAAATTCGGACGGTCAAAGAGCCCGTAAATGATATCCCTTCGGTTTCACGAAGGCTTGAATCCCTAAGTAGGAAAGCGTCACCCCAAAACCCGAGTGTTTGCGTCCCGACCACGGGAGCCACGGGCTGACGCGGTCGCAGCAGTTCCAATAAGCGGTTCCGACGTTCAATTGACCCAAAATCCTTTTTGCACGAGCCTCGTCCTTCGAAAAAACAGCGGCTGTCAAGCCGTAGTCCGTATCCGCCATGAGCTTGAGTGCCTCCTCGTCGTCCTTCACTTTTTGAATGCCGATCACAGGCCCGAACGTCTCCTCCCGCATAACGCTCATGGATGCAGTCACATCCACCAAGACGGTCGGTTCAAAAAAATTGCCCTTCCCGCCGATGGCCTTGCCTCCGCTTAAAAGCCTCGCCCCATGGTCCAAGGCGTCTTTGACCTGATGGCTCAGATGAGAGAGGTGCGCGTGGCGCGTGACGGGTCCTAGCGTCGTCGTTCCATCCATGGGATCTCCCATCTTGAGTTTCTTCGCCTCTTCCACGAAGGCCTTCACGAAGAGTTCGTAGATTTTTTCGTGGACGTAGATCCGTTCGACTGCGCAACAACTCTGGCCGCAGTTGTAGAAGACACCTTCCGCGGCGTTGGCCGCGGCTTTTGCAATGTCCACGTCGTCCATGACGTACAAAGGGTCCTTACCGCCCAGTTCCAAGACCACCGGGACCAATCGCCCTGAGAGAGAGGCGGCGATCGCGTGACCCGTTCGATAGGATCCGGTAAAGAAAAATCCGTCCAGAGGAAGCTTGAGGAGGGCCTGACCTGCGGAGGCACCGCCCACAATCGCGCGAAAGGCGTCTTGCGGGACTCCCGCCTCAAAGAGAAGTCTCTCGATGTGGAGCCCTGAGAGCGTCGAGAATTCCGAGGGTTTATAGAGAACGGAATTTCCGGCGATCAAGGCGGGGGCGAGCACGTTCATGGCGATCAGGTAGGGGTAATTCCAAGCGGAGATGTTGGCGATGACTCCCAACGGCTCGAAGGCTAAAACTTCGTGCGTGCCCGAGGCCTCGTTCACCTGTTCGGATGACAGCCATTTTTGAGAGGATTGAAGAAAAAAAGAGACGCGGGCGATCGCCCCGGCGATTTCATTCCGTGCCTCTCGGATAGGCTTCCCGACCTCTTGAGTCAATGTCTTCGCCAGTTTTTCTTTGTTCGTCTCGAGGAGATCGGAAAATCGTTTGAGCGCAGCGATTCGGGTTTCGGGTGGTCGCGCGCCCCAGACTTTTTGTCCCTTGGAGAGGGCGTCGAAGGCGGAGGTGATGTCCTTGTCTCGGTCCTCCTCGACCTCCCGGATCAAGTCGCCGTTTGCCGGATTGACGATCTTCACTTGGCCTTCCTCCGTATGACCTCTTCGATGAAACGGTTGTACAAAGGCTCGGGAGGCAGGACTTGATCCTTCAAGGTGTGGGAGAATTCGGGGTGCCACTGGACGCCCAAAACGAATTTTTGTCTCAGGTCTTTGTAAGACACCGCCTCCACCAACTGATCATCCGGGCAGACGGCTTCGACCTTCAAATCCCTCCCCAATTCCCGAATGCCTTGATGATGGACGGAGTTGACTTGATCCTTGGCGACGTCGTCGGGATTGTAGGGGTAGACCTCCGTTAGGAATCCGCCCGGAGTGAAGGCGATGCGATGATGGACCTGGTCATAGAGGATCGGATCGCGATGGACCTGTCTCGTCCCGAACTCGGTCAGTAGATCTTGATAGAGCGTCCCTCCGAAATGGACGTTGATCAACTGGCAGCCTCGGCAGATTCCCAAGACCGGCTTATTGTGGTTGACCGCGAATTCGAGGACCTTCAGTTCATGGCGGTCCCTATGCGGGTCGCCGGGCCATTTCTCCGGGTCCAGGTGTTTGTGGCCGTAGGTTTCGGGCGAGACATCGGCTCCGCCCTGAAGGACGAAGCCATCCATATCCTGCAAGGTCTCCTGCAACCGCTCGTACTCCAGGTCGGCGATGAGGATCGGCATCACGTCGGGGCGTGAGAGATAGCGCGCGAGGTCGTTTTCCAGGCAGGCGGCCATCTTGTGACCGAAAATCGGCCGGTTGGGATCGGGATAGATGAAATAAGCCGAGACGCCGATTTTGATTTTTTCGCTCATAGAGCGGCTCGATAAATTTTACGAAAATCATCCCGCGTGACGGGTTTGGGATTGCAGGCATGGCAGACATCTTCCAGGGCGAGACGCGACAGTTCCTCCAGATCGGATTCCTTCACTCCCTGCGACGACAGATTCGTCGGAAGGCCAATCCGCTTGACGAGGTCGGCGAGATAATCGACGACGGCCTTCGGGCTTTCCTCGATCCTCAAAACGCCCGCGATGGCGACGAGACGTTCCGCCGAGACGTTGCTGTTGAATGCGATCCCATGAGGGATCATGACCGCGTTCGCCGTCCCGTGGTGAAAATCGAAAAGTGTCGAGAGGGGGTGAGCGGTCGAGTGCACGACCCCCAACCCTTTTTGAAAGGCGATGCCGCCCATGAGGGCCGCGATCATCATTTGGCTTCGGGATTCGAGGTCCGGCCTTTTGACCGCCTTCTCGAGACTTGCGGCGACGAGTCGAACACCTTCCAGCGCGATGCCGTCGCAGATCGGGTGAAACCCCTTGGAGAGATAGGCCTCGATGTGGTGCGTGAGCGCGTCCATGCCCGTCGCGGCGGTGACGAGAGGCGGAAGCGCCATCGTGAGCACCGGGTCCGCAAAGACGGCCCTCGCCATCAGGCGCGGGGAGAACAGGATTTTTTTTTGATGGGTCACGTCGTCGGAAATGACGGTCGACCTCCCGACCTCGCTGCCGGTCCCGGCCGTCGTCGGAACCGTGACGAAGTAGGGGATGTCTTTCGTGATGCGGCCCTCTCCGCCCTTCGAGTCTTCATAGTCGAAGAGATCACCGGGATGGTGGACCATGAGGGCGATCGCACGGGCGACGTCCATGGAGGCGCCGCCGCCGATTGCGACCAAGCAATCCCGGGACGTCTTTTTGAAATGTTCGACCCCGCTGATGACATCGCTCTTGACCGGATTTTTATGAAGGTCCTTGTGAACGGAAGATTGCAGACCTTCGGACATCAGGTCGTCGATGATCGCGCCGAAGAGGGGAAGACCGGCTAAGCCCGGGTCCGTGACGATGAGCGGGCGCATGAGACCCTGTTGCTTAAGAAAGGGCCCTAGCTCGCGGATGACGTCCTTCCCAAAACGAATGCGCGTCGGGAAGTTGTAGGTGTATGTCTGAGTCCAATCCACTAGCTTCCTCCACGAGCCGTAGCGAGCGCTGTCCCGCGGGAAGCGGGACGCTTAGATTATCTCAAAGTATCGTTTCAATTCCCAGTCCGAGACGGACTTGAGGTATTGGCGCCATTCCCACTCGCGAGTCCGGACGAAATGAGTGACGAAGCCTTCTCCGAAAAATTCCCTCGCGAGTTTTGAGTGTTTCATCTTCTGCGTCGACTCCCAGAGATCGGCGGCGAGAACCCCGCGGGACTTGTCCTGATAACCGCTGGCCTTTGTGGGCGGCGCGGTCAGCTTCATCTTATGCCGGATGCCGTAGAGCCCGGAGGCGAGGTTAGCGGCCATCGCGAGATAGGGATTGGCATCGGCGCCGCAGACGCGGAATTCCAGGCGCGTCGACTTCGCGCTTCCGGGCAGCACACGCACGGCCGTCGTCCGGTTGTCGACCCCCCAGGTGGGCGTCGTCGGGGCCCAGGCGCCTTCGACCAGCCGTTTGTAGCTGTTGATCGTCGGGGCATACATCGGCAGGAGCTCCGGCAGACAGTGAAGGACGCCGGCCAGGTAACTCTTCATCAAGTCGCTCATGCGGTTCGGGTCTTTGGCGTCGTGAAAGAGATTTTTCTTACGCCCTTTGTCCCAGAGGCTTTGATGAAAATGCCCGCCGCAGCCCGGGAGATCCTGGTTCCACTTGGCCATGAAGCTGGGGACAATGCCGTGTCGATGGGCGATTTCCTTCACGCCCGCCTTAAAGAGGACGGCTCGATCAGCAGCCTCCACGACTTCGTCATAAAGAATGGCTGCCTCATAAACGCCCGGACCCGTCTCCGTGTGCAGGCCCTCCAGGGGGACGCCGAATTTCCCGAGCAGATCGAAGAGGTCGTTGAAGTAGGCGCTGTTCTTGGAGGCCCGAAGAAGGGAATAGCCGAACATGCCCGGAGTGATCGGACGCGGCTCGTGAAAATCCCTTTCGTGGAGCTCCTGAGGCGTTTCGCGGAAATTGAACCACTCGAACTCCTCGGAAAAAACGGCTGCGAATCCGAGTCGGAGGGCGTCGTCCCGGATTTTTTTTAAGAGACTGCGGGGACAGACCTCGAGGGGTTCGTTCCGTTCATTTTTGAAGTCGGCCAAGAAAAAGGGGATATCGTTATCCCAGGGCACCCGGCGGAAGGTGGCGGGGTCGATCGCCGCTAAGGCGTCCGGATAGCCCGTATGCCAGCCTGTATAGGTCGTATTATCATAACAGATGTCGGAGGAGTCCCATCCGAAGACGACATTGCAGAAGCCGAAACCGGAATCGGCGATCGAAAGAAATTTGTCGCGATGGATGACTTTGCCCCGGAGAATCCCGTCGATGTCGGTGATGGCGAGCTTCACCTTCCCTAAAGGGTCTTTGCCGATTTCCTCGACCACCTGGCGGGCGCTCTTCCCCATAGAGGGTTTCAGTGTATCAGAGATGGAGGAGTTTCAGCAATTCCTCTCCAAAGGCGGCGCATTTTCGTTCTCCCATCCCAAAGACCGACACGAGATCTTCCAATGTCTTTGGTTTTTTCGCGCAGAGGTCGTCGATCGTTCGGTCCCAGAAGAGGGTGTAGGGAGGGACTCCCTTTTGTCTCGCCTTTTCGGCGCGCCAGAGACGGATGGCGTCCCAAAGGCTCGAATGCTCGGTCCGTGCCGAGGGGATGTCTCCCGTACGTTCCCGTTTGCGATCCCGGATCGGTTTCCGGGTCATCAATTCCTCAAACAATTTTTTGGGAAGTAGGGCCTCCTTTTGATCCTTCATGACGGCAGCGCCATCGGCCGTGATGGAAAGCGTGGGGAACTTAAAACCGTTTTGTTGGATGTAGCCCTGACGGATCAGGAGGTCGATTAGGGACAGGACGTCGCCGCGCTTCTTATCTTGTAAGAGCCCGAAGGTGGAGAGCCGGTCGTGTCCATACAGAGCGCCCTTATCGTTGGATTTTCCCATCAGGCAATCGACGAGGACGTTTTTCCCGAAGTGGGAGGTGTTGCCGAAGCGGGCGAGCCCGGAGAGAATGACGCGAATTTCCTTTTTAAGCTCCGCGGAAATGACGAACGTCTCGGTTTCCGTGCAGTTGTCGCAGGTCCCGCAGCCGCCCTCCAGGCCGTCATGATCACCGAAATAATCCATGAGGGCGCCCTGGCGGCAGGCGGCACCGTGGGCGTATCTTTGCATGAGTCGCAGCTTGTCTTCTCGATTCTTCAACCACTCTTCACGGAGATCTTGAGGGACCGCTTCCAACGAGGTTTGAATGAAAAAATCTTGGAGTCGCATGTCGTCGCCGCCATAGAACAATAGGCATTGGGCCTCGCGTCCGTCGCGCCCGGCGCGGCCCGCCTCCTGATAATAGGCCTCGAGACTCCCCGGCATTTGGGCGTGGATGACCAACCTCACATCCGGCCGGTCGACGCCCATCCCGAAGGCGTTCGTCGCCACGATGACGACACGGTCGTCCTCCTGAAACCGCCGATGCGTCTCCTCGCGCGCTGCAGCCTCCATCCCCGCGTGGTAGGGATAAGCGGGGATGTGGTGGGCGCGCAGGAGGTCGGTGATTTCGTCCACCATCTTACGCGTCCCGCAATAAACGATGGCCGCGCCCTCGGGCAGGCTTTCGAGGAGGCGGATGATTTCGTTCCTCCGTGATTTTTTCCGGCCTTCTAGATGCCCGCGAAATTTGAGGTTGGGCCGATAGAATCCGTGAACCCGAACCAGGGGGTTTTCGAGCGAGAGCGATTCGACGATTTCCTTTTGAACTTCGGGCGTGGCGGTGGCGGTCAGTGCGATTACCGGACAGCGTAGCTCCCTCTTGATCCTTCCGAGATCGCGGTATTCTTCCCGAAAATCATGCCCCCATTGGGCGATGCAGTGGGCCTCGTCGATCGCCACGTAATCAGGGCGATGTCTTTTGAGGAATTCGAAAAAATCCGCCATCGCGACCCGTTCGGGAGAGACGTAATAGAGGCGAAGTTTGCCCTCGGCCCATCGCTTTAACGCCTCGTCGTATTCTTCGCGATCGAGAAGGCCCGAATGGGTCGTGGCCGAGGGGATGCCCAAAAGATTCAGTTTCGCGATCTGGTCGTTCATGAGGCTGATCAAGGGGGAGATGACGAGGCAACGTTTACCCGCCGCCACTGCCGGAAGTTGGTAGCAAAGCGATTTCCCCGATCCGGTGGCCATGACGGCCAACACATCGCGGTCTTCCAAGACCTCGCGGATGATTTCTTCCTGGCCGTGGCGAAATTCCTCGAGTCCGAAGAGGGAGTGTAGGGTTTTATGAACGGGGTCTGAGTCCATCTGTCTTCACCGGTCCATCTTCCTTGGACTTATCGTGCTTGATCTTCTTCGAGTTGTCTTCAGCAGTGAACCGTATATGGTCTTGCCATGAAAGTCGTTCTTTTTCGTCCCGAGATCCCCCAGAACACCGGCAACATCGGGAGGCTCTGCGTCGCGACCGATACGGAGCTCTACCTCGTTCGTCCCCTGGGGTTCTTTCTGGACTCGAAGGAGATCCGACGTTCCGGCCTCGATTACTGGCCGAACTTAAAGTTTGCAGTGGTGGAGAGTCTGGACGAGGTGAAGGAGAAAAATCCGAAATCCCGGTTTTGGTATCTGAGCACGAAGGGAAAAATACCGTATACGGGGGTATCTTATTGCGACGATGACATTCTCGTTTTTGGGAACGAAGGCTCGGGGCTCCCTCCGGAGGTCTTGGAATCGAATCGCGATTCAGTCCTCACGATCCCCATGTGGGGTCCGGTTCGCAGCCTCAATCTCGCGACGGCCGTGGGCATCGTCCTTTATGAGGCGTATCGGCAGATTAGCTCCGTTAGCCCAAATGCCGGGTGATCCACTGGATCATCTTTTTGAGCCGCGGCGTGTAGGGCGGGTAGAACATCTTGAGGGTGTCGATCCGGCCTTGGGTCAGGACCGCGCGCTCGTGGGAAAATGTCTTGAAGCCGAAGAAGCCGTGGTAATTGCCCATCCCGCTCATGCCGACGCCTCCGAAGGGAAGGTTCGAGTTCGCCAGGTGGATCGCGAGGCTATTCACGCACGTGCCTCCGGCCGTCGTGGATTTGAGGAGCCTCTCGATGTTTTGTTTGCTCTCCGAAAAGATATAAAGGGCGAGCGGCTTTTCCTTCTTGCGGATGAGATCGATGGCCTCGTCGAGGTTTTGGTAGGTGAGGATGGGAAGGATGGGGCCGAAGATCTCGTCCTTCATGATCGGGTTGTCTTCCTTTACGGCCGTGAGGAGGGTAGGCGGGATGAACCGCCCGTCGCCTGATCCGTTGCCAAAACTATCAAAAGATCCCCCGATTTCTACCTTCGCGCCGTCCTTAACTGAATCCTCCAATACCTTCTTCAACATCTGCTGATGGGCCTCGTTGACCAATCGGCAATAGTCGGCGCTGGCCGCCTGGGCCTTGGGATCGGCCCCGTAGCGAGCGGAGATCACCTTTTTCGCTTCATCGACGAAGGCCTTGGCCTTGGACTCGTGGATCAAGAGATAATCCGGAGCCACGCAGGTCTGACCGGCGTTGATGAATTTTCCCCAAACGATGCGTTGGGCTGCGTTTTTGACGTTCGCC
Organism: uncultured Pseudomonadota bacterium; assembly: GCA_964637745.1. Classification (GTDB taxonomy): domain Bacteria; phylum UBA10199; class UBA10199; order JACPAL01; genus CAZWYB01. The sequence goes on along the minus strand of CAZWYB010000047.1, from coordinate 200 downwards.
GTTTCGTCGACCACGACGGGCGATTTGCCGCCGAGCTCGAGTGTGACGGGGGCGAGATTTTTTGCGGCCGCGGCCATGATCTTCCGACCCACCGCGGGGCTGCCCGTGAAGAAGATGTGATCGAACGGAAGTTCGAGCAGGGCGTCAGCGACGGTGTGATCGCCTTCGATGACCGCGACCTCGTCCTCCGGAAAGACCTC
>CAZWYB010000046.1:0-14208 GCA_964637745.1 uncultured Pseudomonadota bacterium | reverse complement strand
CTCGTATTGTCCGGCTTGGCGTCGTCCTGGAAGCCGCCGAACTTTTGGGGAATTGAAAGCCCGAAGCACCCGAGCTCGATCAGACCCTTCATGATGTCCTGAGGGATTAGGAGGTCATGGCGATGAACCTTTTCGGCGACGGGCGTGACGTTGTCCTCCGCGAATTTTTTAAACGTCTCGCGGAACATCGTGTGCTGTTCGTCCAGGGCGTAGGTGCCGCCGCCCTTCTCCGAGACGAGCTTGGCGATCCGCACATAGTTTTCGTTGTTCAGGATTTTTTCGACGAATTTGGTGAGGTCCGGATTCCAGATCGTCTCGCGGAGTTTCGGTTCGTCGGCACCCCATTCGTGGAAGCGGAAGCTGATCTTGTCGGAGATATGGCTCACCGTCTCCGCCAGGAAGAGTTCAGCCAGGGATTTTTCGACCTCACCCGCGTTTTTTTCGGCGTAGGCGATCAATTGCTCGGCGGCGTAGACCTCGGAGGCCATCCAGGCCAGGTCGTAGGCGGTCGTTTGAAAGCTGTCGAGTTTGGCCGTCGAGATCTCTTTTCCGTCCTTATCATCCTTGGCCCTCTGCGCGAGGTGCCTTCCGGCGTGTTGGACGATCTTCTTGGCCGCTTCGAGTGTCTTGTTGAGGTCCATACCGGTTACCAGTCCTTTCCGAGTGCCTCGGGCTTGTAACCAGGGGGCTAGGACCTGTCAATATGGACGACGGCTTCGCTCGCGCTCCTTTTCGGCCTTCTTCAGATTCTCCTGGGCGGTTTCGAGCATGCGGCGATAGACCATGATCGTCGGATACTCGAACACCATCTCCTGGTAGTAGGCGACCGCATCAATCAATAAATCGAATTGATGCCTTTCTTCGATCTCTCGGTCCATGCGCTTGGCTGGTAGTGCCGTCATAAGGAGATCCTCCTTGACGGTTATCGAAATGCATATGGGATGCCAGAAAACGCCCCCGATTCATCTCAGGGGCTTGCGGACTTATCCACAGACGGAAAAGGGCCTGTAGGGACTTATCCACAGGGATTTTTTGACGCTTTTGGGTTGAGAAAAACCCACCGTATTTCATCTTTAATTTGTGACAACCGCCGACCGATCATGCCGATGAATGATCGTGATCCGGCCTCCGTCGCTTTTGCCGTCCGTTATTCTGCACGATCCCGTGATTTTTCGGGAGCCGGTTTCTCCCCTCTTAACCAACATTTCGAATGACGGCTTGAGTGGGGGAGGAGGCGGTCCGGCTCCTCGGCCCACGCAGCCTTCCGCCCCTTATTCGGCCCTGGGGCTCAGCGCCTCCGAGCAACGCGGCCTGGTCCAGAGAGATTTGCTGGTCGGAGGGCTTTCGCTCGCGGCCCGGTGGGGGGCCTTGGCCGGCCTTTGCGCCGTCGGGGCGCTTTTTCCCTGGAGTCTGGTCCTTCTCGGACTCGCAGTCGGGACATCCATCGTGAACCTGGGGATTCGTAGACTCGGCTTCGTGCTTTTTTATAATCCGGATACGTTCGATGTGTTGTTTCATATCAAGCTTCGTCGTATCGAAGAGGTCCGATCCGAGATCGCCCAATTGAAGGACGAGACCCTCCTCTCCCCACAAGAAAAGCTTCGCCGTTATGAAGACGCCTGCCGCCGCCTGGATGCGTTGATCATCGATATTAATGACATGGTCGCCTTCGATCCCGGTCGTGCCTTTGCGAACAACCTGATCTCAGGGGTCGTGGTACGCCTTTACGACCTGTTTATGCTGATCCGAGGAGGTATGGAAAATGTGGACTCCGAATGGAGAGGCCGCGAGTTTTTTGCGCGGTCGTATCGGAAATTCGCAAAAGCCCTGCCCCGCGATCTGCCCCGGCTTCCTCCTGAACCGTCCAACGAGGGAGGGTATCGTGAATTGCCGGCGAACCTCCGTGTGGAATTAACTCCCGAACAGAAGCGTTTGGAAGCCAGGATCGACGACGCCGACGCCCTTCTGGATGATCAGGAAGAGGAGCTGCATCGTCGTCGTCGCTAGCCGAAGAATAAAAAAATCCCCGGGTTGACCGCCCGGGGATTTTTTCGCAAGAAGCCGTCCTAATTAAGGAGGAAGAAAGGACGGAGTGTTAAGGCGTATTGAAAAGCGACAAAGAGTTGACGATCCGAAAACTCCCGTCGCCGTATGGGATCACGATTTCCGGACCCGGTTGCGCGGCATCGGCCTCCATGACGCTGAAGTTCACGCCATGAAGCTGTTGCCGGGCCCGCTCCATGGTCGGCGGACAGCTGTTGGCCCTGCCTCCACTGCCGCAAAACAAACCCCGAAAGCCGCTTTCAGGATCGGCGCTAAATGAAGCCCCCGTATCCTCAAGCAACCGGATCGAACCATCGTTCCTTGTCAGAAAGATAAAGCTCTTAAAACTGCTGCCTCTCCTTAAGATCGCAGACCCGGCGACGTCGTTGCTGACGCCCCCGTTATCGAGATCCGCCAAAAAAGAGTTGATGATGCCGACTTCGACGTCCGAAGCGTGATAGCGGTTTTCGATCACCTCCGTGAGACGAGTCTCTAGGGCGGAATGACGATAGTGCGACTCGGTCGTTCCCGGATCCTCCGCCGTGGGCATGCGGGGACCCGTTTGGTATGCGGCTGTGCAGCCCATAGAAGAGAGGCCCACGGCAAAGGCGAGCGAACGGGTTAGAGAAAGAGGGGAGAAGGACGTGAGGGACGAGAGTGGTAAGGACGAGAGATACGGCATTGTGCTTTCCTTTTGTTGACCCCCAATTCTTGAGAGAGCAATCGCGATGCCAAATGGTCCAATTCGCTAAGGTATTGATTTTATGCGATGCGGCGAAAAAAAGGCGGCACAAGCCTGCTCAATTCTTGAGGGAATGCTTTTGAATTAGGCAAAAAAGGCTTTTTCAGCGGCTTCCGGAAGCTTCTGTCCCGAGACCTTCGCGGTCTGGACCAGCTCCCAATAGTAACGGTATGTGGCCCGGTCATGCAGTTCACCGTCGAACTGGATCGGGCCCCAATTGGCTTCTTGGGCGGCGAGCAGAATTTTGCATCCCGTTTCCACCTTGGAATAGTCCGGCGTCATGGCGCTGACGATCGCGTCGATCTGCGTGGGATAGATCGACCACATCCGGAGGAATCCGAATTCGTTGCGGGCGCGGAGGGCGTCCGCCTTGGTCTTTTCCGCGTCCTTCAAATCCAGGGTCACGTTGTGGGCCGGGATGATGCCGTTCGCCAGGGCCGCCGTACAGAGCTCGGCCTTCGCGCGGAAGATCAGGGCGTGCTCGAACTGGCCCGGCGAGCGCATGCAGGAATCCGGGATCGCGCCGTGGTAGCCGGAGACGAAGTCCATCAAACCGAAATCCAAGACCTGCATCCAGGGGAGGGCGGCGATTTGCCAGATTTCGCGCAGGGCCCCGTGCGTTTCGATCAGGACGTGAATCGGGATCTCGCGCTTGACCCCGGCCTTCTTCGCCGTCTCCTGGATATAGGAGATCATTTCCTTCACTTGAGAGGCCGCCGTCGGTTTCGGAATCGTGATGTAGGCCAAGACGTTTCCGGCCCCGGGGACCAAGATATCGATGTCCTGCTTCCAAAGCGGGTGGGTGTAGTCGTGGATGCGGGCGCCCGCCATCTTGTGCTTGTTCAAGTCCGAGTTCGCCATGCGGACGATCATCTCGGCATGTTCCTTTTCCTTGCCCGTCGGCGCCCCATCCTCGCAGTCCATCGTGATGTCGAAGACCCCGCCCTTCGTGTTTTGGAGCTCCATCGCCTTAGTGATCAGCTTTTCCGATCCCGCGAAGTGTTCGCAGCAGGGGATGATGGGAAAGGGCTTTTCGCCTTCGAAGAGGGCCCTAGATGGATGTAAAGGCGGGTGCACGCCGGGCATACAATCTCCTTGTTCTGATGAACGATGTTAAAAAAACCCGTCTGCTCTAACGGAGAGGACGTGATTTTGTCAAGGAAGGCGCATCAGGAGGTCGGGAGCTTCTTTCCCAATTCGGATAGTTTTAAAATCTTTCGCGCATTTTCTTTTCCTCTGTTTCTAAAATCCGTGGAGATTTTCGGGTCCGCTTGAACTCGATTCCAAAAATCGAGGGCGGCCGCAAAGGCCTCCTTCCAGAGAGCGGATTCCGAAGGCTTAGGGAGAGGGGGATCAAAGGATCTTTCAATCAGTTGGTTCTGTTGAGGGGCATACAGCATGGGCAGCATGTCGTACACGGGGGCGAGACCGAGAACCTTTTCTCCTTCCGTGAAAAGGGAAATATTGCCGTGATGCATGTCCGTATTTCCGATCAAACGGCCGAAGGTCTCGAGCCAACGGATTTTGGTGAGCGTTTCTTCGCCTATCTTTTTCAAGGAAAACAAAATTTCGGCGGTTTCGCTCCAGGAATTGAGTTTGCCCACGAATTGCAAATCAAGGGCGCGGAGAGAGAGCAAGCCCTTGCGTCCCTTATTCGTTCGATCGAAGCGCTCCATTTCAAGAAAGAGGCGGTTTCCGCCCGACAACAGGCAGGAGGTTGCGGGGATTTGGCCATAAGAGCGAAGGATTCCATGGGCGATGTATTCGCAGACGAGAAGATCAGCGACGCGGGCACCGATCGCGTCACCCATCGGCGGAGAGAATTTGACCAGGACGGGGATGAGTCCTCGTTGATCTTTCTTGAAAGCGAGAAACTTGGGATGTTCGCCGGCCGCCGAGGACCCCGGAATGCCGGCGGACATCACGAGATCGGCGAGGCGCGGATAACTTTTGTTTCTATCTCTTTCCGGAACGACATCCGGAGGATTGAGGGTATTTCCCAAGTACTCTTCAAAAGCCCTCTCGCCGATGATGTAATTTCCGATCAAATCCCATCCATATTGTGAGAGATATTGAAGACAATGATTGTCCGTCCAGTTTTGGACATTATCGGGCAAACTTAAGTCGGGATAGAGACGTGGGATGAGACGCCCCAAAAAGCCGGAGGGGCGCAAGTCTTCAAAGAGGTAGGGGAGGGTTTCGTAGAAATTGCTCGAGATAAGTGCCGTTTGGGAAGCCAAATAATAGCCCTTCGGTTGAATTCCGTGCAGAGTGGCCGCATGTTGCGTCGTTCCCCCTTCGTCGATCGTGTACACGACGACTTCCGAACGACCGTCGGGAAGAAGTCCCTGAAGGGCGTAGCGTGTCAGCTGCCCCCTTCCCGCCTGTAGGATTTGTTTTTTGAGCCTTTGGAGCAGGCGCGAAAAAGTTGGCTGGCTGATCCCAAGTTCCCGGCAAGCCTGTTTAGCGGACGAAGGGCCCGAACGGATCAAATACCGCCTTAAGCCTTCTTCCAGTTGGGTGTAGTCTAAACGTTGCTTTTTCGGCACTTATTTAGAATAGATTATAGAATAAATAAAATCAATAAAATTCAATAAATTAGTAATTTATAAAGTCAATATTAGAATATAAATAGAATTAATATTTTCGTTGAGGATGTCAAGGATGCTGCGGCGTCGGTTTCGGATTCTCCCGGTCGGTGCGGAAGGTGACGACGCGCTGGTATTTCTGGTTTTCCGGCTGCCCGCCGGAGACGTCTTCATATTCCGTCAAACTCAAGAGTTTGCCATTCGGAGACATTTTGAGGTCCTTGATTCCGTTGAACCCTTCCGTGCGCAGGTGAAGGATCTTTCCCGTGACGAGGCTGACGTTGAAGACGTGCAGATAGCGCCGCCGGTCGGAGACATTGGTCTGAACGAAAAGGAGGACCGACTTCTCCGGCCAGTCGATGACGAAGGCGGGGACGGATTCGCTCTGACCGTCGGCCCCCTCCTGACGAAACCACTGGGACGTCCGGATGACCTCGTTGATGTCCGAAGGAAGTTCGTCGTATTGGGCCGTTTTTCCGTCAAGGAGCTTTAAAAGGGTCGCCGGCGTGACGGTGAGGGAGCCCGTCGGTATCCGACGAAGGAGAAGAGGGGCGTTTCTGGGATGATCGGATTGAGGATCTGCAAGAATCAGATCGATCCTCGGTCCGGAGGTTTTGCCGTGAACCTTGGCCAAAGACTCATCCTCGAATTGGACCGGGAAGGGGGTCGCTTCGGCTCTTCGAAAGGGTCCGGTGATGGAGAGCGCCAGCAAGGAGACCAGAAGTAATTTTTGTCTGAAGGTCATAATCAGTGGTTTTTATGGGTATCGATTTGAGAGAGCTCCAGCAAGACGCCGCCGGTGGATTTCGGGTGGACGAAGGCAATCAATTTCCCATGCGCGCCCATGCGCGGTTTTTCGTCGATGAGCTGCAGACCGGCTTTTTTGTATTCCGCGAGAGCGGATTGGATGTCGTCCACCTGGATGCAGATGTGATGCAGCCCGCCGCGTCCTCCGTTCTTCTCGATGAATTTGCCGATGGGACCGTCCGGAGACGTGGATTGCAATAATTCCAAATTCGTTTCGCCGATGCCGAAGAAGGCGGTCTTGGCCTTTTGTTCAGCGACCTCTTCAAAATGCTCGGGCTGTTTTTTGAGAAGGACGGAATAGGCTTTGACCGCTTCCTCCAAATTCGGAACCGCGATGCCGATATGGTCGACTTTCTTGAATGACATGTGTCTCTCCTGCAAGGGATAACTAATCAAAGCGGGCCGGAACTGCAAGGCCCTGTGATCCTTACGGGATCAGATTGCAGCCGGCGGCCTTAGCGGGCGTCGTCCCTCCGGTGCCGCCGGTTGCTCCTGTTCCGCCCGTGGCCCCCGTTGCCTGACAGCTGCATTCGTTGGTTTGTCCGGCCGCCACGCAGGCCGTTCCGGTGGCGCAGATGTCGGCGGCGTTGTTGCCGATGTCGCAGTTTTCGTTGGAGTCCTTCACGCCGTCACCGCAGCGGGGGTTCGTGCAGTTCGACCGACAAGCGTCGGCCGTCGTATCGCTGTTGGCCGCTCCGTTGTCGCATTGCTCGACACCGGTCTCGACCACTCCGTCTCCGCAGGTTGCAGAGACGCAATTTACGCAGGTGTCCGTATTGTCGGGGTTTCCGTCGTCGCAAGCCTCGCCCGATTGGACGATGCCGTCGCCGCATCGGGGCAGGGTGCAGGCGTTGGTGCAACCATCGTTGTTGACGGCGTTGCCGTCGTCGCAGGCCTCATTGCCTTCAACGATTCCGTTGCCGCATCCGGCTTCGGTTGCGCCGATATCGCAGGTCAGAATACCATCGTTGTTCCCGTCCAAGGGACGAGGGAAGCCACGCTGATCTTTTGCGGGGCAAAAGCCGTTCTCTCCCGCATCGATGGCAGGACTTCCGGCTGAAAGTGCCAGGGTTTGAGTAGGGCCTCCGTTATCCTGAAGCGATCCCAGCAGCGGATCACCCACGGCCATTGCCGCGCCGCACGTCGTTCCGGGAAATTGAAGATTGCCACCGCCGTCCGTAATCGCCACACTGCCGGCGCAATTGCCGCTCGATACGCCATTGGCGACGATGGTATTCTTTAATGTCAGCGCTCTAAAGTTAGAGATATTGCTGCCATCGCTCGATGTGTTTCCGTTCAGGGTGGAATTGATGAACGTTGCCGTCCCGTTGTTGTATATTCCGCCACCGTAGTTGCCTGCACCTGTGTCGGCGTTGCCGGTGACGGTGACGTTGGTCATATTGAGGGTGGAGGTCGTCGCATTGTTGGAGATGGCTCCGCCGCCATTGCCTTTGGAGGTGTTGCCCGTCAGAGTGCTGTCGGAAATCGTCAAGGTTCCAACGCCTCGATTGTCGATGGCTCCTCCCCCGCCACCACCGCCGTTTGTTGTGAAATTGCCACTGAAGGTGCTCGCCGTGACCGTCACGTTCCCACCGTTATTCTCGAAAGCGCCCCCGTTTACGCCGGAATTGCCGGTGAACGTGCAGCCGGAGATCGTCAGCGTTCCCCCTGCGTTCATGATGCCGCCGCCATCGCTGGTTGCCGTGTTGTTCGTCAGGACGCAGGAAGAAAGGTTCAGAGTGTCGCCCGTTTCCACGTCGATTGCTCCGCCGCTGCTTCCGCTTCCGTTCCCTTGGGTCAAGGTAAGACCGGTGATCGTGACCGTTTGGTTGTTTCCGGGGCTGTCGATCGTGAAGATCCTGCCGGTATGGTTGGCATTGACCGTCAAGCTCGAGATTCCAGGGCCGGTTATCGTGAGATCTTGCGTGATCGTCGGAAGGGCGCTGGCAAGGGTGATGGTACCCGTGACGGTGAAGGTAATCGTATCGGCCCCTCCCATAGCGTTGGCGCAATTAATGGCGGCTCGGAGCGAACCAAAGGTTCCGCTATCGGTGGTATCGGTCACGACTAAATCTTGGGGAAGGCACGGCCTGGCATCGGCCTTTTCCATCGTTGAAAAAAGCAAGCCGAGGAAGACGGCCAGCTGAATGAAAATCATGATAAGACGTCCGGGTTTCATGAAATATCCTTTTTATTCACGAACGAGGCTGCAGCCACCTCCGGAAGAAGAGGAAGCCGGCTTGGCATTGACGACCAAGGTCTGCAAGAAGGTTCCGGAACCCTGAGCGCCACAGTCGACGGCGACAGAGATCTGTCCGGTCCCAGCGGGACCGGCGGTGAAATTGGTTTTGCAGGCGGTGGCGGCGCTAAAAGTGCCGCGCGCCGTGGGGTTGATGCCCCAGTTACAAGTGCAGGTCGCGGGAAGGGATGATTGGGCCAAGACCAAGGCCGGGCCTCCGCAGGAGGCGTCGGGGGCGTTAAGGGTGACCGTTTGGCCTTCCGTCAGGCTACCGAAAGGGACGGTTGGATTGGGGCAGACGAGGTTGGTCGGCAACTCCACGGTACATGTGGCGCTGCAACCGTAGCCGGGGGTGGTGTTGCCGTGGTCGCACGTTTCACCACTATCCAACGTCCCGTTGCCGCAGACGGCAGTGGTGCCGCCGCCTCCGCCGCCAGAGTTGCCTGGTCCGGAACAGTCGTTTTTGCAAGAATCCGTGTCGACCGTGTTGCCGTCGTCGCAGGTTTCACCGGTGTCGACGACGCCGTCTCCGCAACGGGGGTTCGTGCAATTCGATCGGCAGGCGTTGGGTGTCGTATTGCTATTGGCCGCTCCGTTGTCGCATTGTTCTACGCTCGCCTGAACAAAACCATCCCCGCAGGTTGCGGAAACGCAGTTGATACAGGCATCGGTGTTGGTGGCGTTGCCGTCGTCGCAGGCCTCGCCCGTCTGGACGGCTCCATCACCGCAGGTGATGATCTCAAAGGCGCCTTTGTCGCAGATGCCCGGCCCTGCCAACGGTCGGGTTTCACCGCGTTGGTCGGTTGCCTGGCACGTGGCGTTGTTGCCGGTATCCTTAGCGGGGCTGGTCGCTTGAATTGCAATCGTCTTTGTGGGGCCGCCGTTGTTCGCAAGGCCAGCCGAATCGAAGAGAGGCTCGGCCGGGCTGCCGCTAGTCCCGACCCTATCGCCGTTGACGCCGTCGGTGCCTGAAAAGGTGCAATTCGCATTATTGCCCAAGAGATCGAATCCTTGGGACGTGATGTTGCCGTTGCAATCGGGGCCGACGCCACCCGTGCCGACCGTATTGAGGGCGAGGATGGAATTTCCAAGGTTGACCGTCCCGGTCATTCGGACGATTCCACCGCCTAACCCACCCATGGCACCGGGACCACCAATTCCGGTGGTATTGCCGGTTATGGTGTCATTATTCAATGTGACCGTTCCCGTGGTCACCGAGATGCCTCCACCGGCTCCTCCAGGACCAGCGGGTGCGCCGCCCCCTCCGCTCCCGGTCGTATTGGCAGTGATGGTATTGTTATTGAGTGTGACAGTCCCTCCGGCTACACAGATGCCTCCGCCGGAGCCGCCGCCGCCGCCGAGAGGGATGGGAGGAACGCCGGGACCGCCATTTCCGCTAACATTATTGTTGATCGTGCTATCTTCAATCGTTACCGTCCCGCCGTTAATATTGATGCCCCCTCCGCAACCCCCGATTCCTCCCAGACCGATGGCTGGGCCACCTGGTCCGCCATCTCCGGCAAAGTTGTTGCTTAAGACAAGACGGCTAAGCGTCACGCTGCCGTTGGTGATCAGAATCCCGCCTCCTGGACTGCCAGTGAGGCTTGGACCTCCGATCGGGGCCTTGCCATTTTTGATGGTGATGTCATTGATCGCCACCGTAATCGCCGTCCCTCCAGGTGAAATATCGAAGATGCGGTCGGTGCCGTTGCCGTTGATGATCGTCGTTGAGGCCCCCGCTCCGTTGATCGTGATGTTGGAGGTGATATCCAGGTCGCCGGTGGCGGCGGCGTTTTCACCGAAACCTGTGAGGGTCAGGGTATACGTCCCCGCCGGAACGGTGATCGTGTTGGAGCCTCCCAGGGCATTGGCCTGCATGATCGCCGCACGGAGGGTGCAATGACCTGCGGCGGTTGCGCAGGTGCCGTCCGCCGTGTTCGCGTCGACGGCATCCGCTTGAACGCTGTTATCGACGACGGTGAAGTTGGCCGCTTTCAGATTAAAGGGAAAAAACAGGGAGCAAAAAAATACGAAAAGGTAAAAGCCCTTCTGACGGAAGCAAACCATAATTCCCCCTCATTAATTTTCGAAGCATTCTACGACAAATTATCACCTGAAGTCGCTCTTTTTCAGTAGACCGGCTAAAATTCGTATTCACATGGATGCACGCCTAGGGTACAGGCCTATTGGAAAGAGGTTTCTTTCATGTCCTACAAGCAAAAGGTCATCAAGACCCTCCGGGTCAAGAACCAGCAGCAGATCGGCGTCTTGGACAAGGTGATCCACGCCATCGCGTCGCAAGGCGGCGATATCGGCGACATCCGAACCTTGAGCGTCGGCACCTTCAACACGCTCCGCGACATCACCGTCATCTGCAACGATGAAGATCAGTTGAAGAAGATCATCGCCGCCGTTCAGTCGGTGAAAGAGACGCATTTGGAGGAAGTGATCGACGACGTGATGGAGTTCCATCGCGGCGGCAAGATCGCGGTGTCGCCGCGGTTTCCCGTGAAGTCGATCGAAGATCTGCGGAAAGTCTACACGCCGGGTGTCGCGGCGATCTCCAAGATGATCCAAGCCGACCCGAAGACGGCCCGCGAGTTCACCGGCATCGGCCGGTCGGTCGCCCTTTGCACGAACGGCAGTCGCGTGCTGGGATTGGGGAACATCGGGCCCGTGGCGTCACTCCCCGTCATGGAAGGAAAGGCCGCGCTTTTTTCGCAATTCTCCGGGATGAACATGGTGCCGATCCTCATCGATACGCTCGATCCCAAGGTCTTCGTGGAGACCGTCTGCACCATCGCTTCCGGTTACAGTGCGATCCAGTTGGAGGACATTCAGACGCCGGAGTGTTTTGAAATCGAGGAACAACTCATTTCGCGTCTGAAGATTCCGGTCATGCATGACGACCAGCACGGCACCGCGGTGGTTTCCTTGGCGGCGACGTTGAACGCGTGCCGCATCGTCGGGCGGGATTTGAAGAAGGCTACGGTCGGACAGATCGGGCTAGGTGCGGCGGGTTCTACGATTGCGCGCCTCATCATGACGTATACGGGGAAACCGGTCATCGGCGAAGACCCGAACGCCTTGGCGTCCGAGCGATTCCAGAAGATGGGCGGAAAGATTGCGGCGTCGATCGACGAGATCATGACGAAGGCGGATGTCGTCGTTTCGACCACCGGCCAGGCCGGGCTCATCAAGCCGGAGATGGTGCGGAAGGGGCAGATCATCTTGGCGCTGTCCAATCCCTATCCGGAAATTTCGATTGCGGATGCGATGCGCGCCGGGGCCGGATTCGCCGGGGATGGAAGCCGGGTGAACAATCTGCTGGGCTATCCGGGCCTGCTGAAAGGGGCGATCCTCGCGCAGGCCCAAAAGATGACGACCGCGATGTACATCGCCGCCGCCGAGGCCATCGTCCGCCACACCCCCGAAAAGGAACTGGTTCCCGATCCCCTCGATCCCACCCTCCACGACCGCGTGGCCAAATCGGTCGCCGAGGCGGCGGTACGAAGCTAAGGTCACCCACAATTAATTATCATTTTGATAATAAATAGAATAACTTATCATCTTATTTATTGATTCCATATAGAAGTGGGTAAATAATATCCCTAACTTCATGGGGAAATATTTCAAGAGACCGCTCCGAGTCCTCTTTTTTTTCTTCTGGACGGGGATATTCGGTTGCGGAGGCGGCACGGCGACGGCCCCTCCAACCGGAAGTCAAGGTGGGACGGGACCGATCGCGATCACGAACGATCAGGCCGCTGCCGCCAGTACGAGTGCCGCCGGTTCCGTCGCCTCCCTCGTGGCCCAAGCCGCTTTTGCGGCCGTGGGCCTCTCATCTCCGGACCTGACGTCTTCCGCTTCCCTGGCCCTCAAACCCCAAACGGATCCCTTGTCCCAATGCGGCGCCTCAGTCGACAAGACCCTCTCATGTCCCCGCGGAGGCTCGCTCCGAATCCGGGGATCGTGCTCTTCCACGCAAGGCCAGGACTGTTCCGTGAACGCGACTTTCTCCGTCGTCTTCGATCTCTGCCAAACGGATTCGTTCACCCTGAATAAGAGTTTGAACGTCTCTTTCCACGTGCTTGCGCCCCGATGCCGTTTCGATTCCGGCGACGACGTCTTCGTATCCACTCTGGGAGGAGACGCCGTGGTTTCGGATGTCGATGGAAAGCAGATCCAGATTCAAAGTCTGAACGCGCATCTGACGTTGTCTCAAGACGCGTCGGGTCATCTGCAGGTGACGGTCATTTCGGTTCGCGGCCAGACGGGCATTCAAGAGATCTGCTGTTCCAATTCTGCGGACTCCTTCGTCTGCAGTTCCAGTGATTCGGACGGAGACGGGCTGAAGGATGCGTGCGACAATTGTCCGAACGCCGCGAACGCCGATCAATCGGACAGCGACGGCAACGGCGTCGGCGACGCTTGCGATACCGGCGAATCCTGCGCGCTGGAAAAAGAGTTCTGCGGCGGCACGAAGGGTTGTTGCGACGGCCTCACCTGCATCGACGACCGTTGCGAGAATCTCCAAAACACGCCGGCCTGCCAACAGGCCATCCGGTGTTCCGGCGCCGCCGATTGCGCCGTCTTCGGACCGCCGGGCGCGATCGATTGCATCGACGGCTGCTGCCGGGAGGCGATCGACGCCGCCTGCAACCATTGCGTTTCCGACTGCGACGCGATCGGGGGACACTGCATTCCTCCTCCTCCGACGGCGACATTCAGCAGCCCCACTTTCTGCGCCGAGACCCCGGCGTGCGGCAACATGCTCTTCGGTGCGGTCTCCTGCGGCACCGGGGACACACCGGAGGAGAAGATCAAGTCCCAGGCGATCTGCGATGATCTCTCCCAAAGCGTCGCAGGCGGAGCTCCTTTGACTTGCAACAACGGCTGTTGCGGGGTGGCGCCCATTCCCTGTCCCTCCAATTGTCCCGTAGGGGACTGTCTGGACCAGACGCGCCAGGGGTTTCCCGGAGTCTTTTTCTGTGCGGATGCGAAATATGAGGTTTGCCCGATGACCATTCCGGGACTTCCGTCTCTCGTGTGCGAATCGGATGCGCCCTGCCAATTGTTGGACCCGTCTCTGTTTTGCGACGGTGGCTGTTGCGCCCCGAAACCTTTGGCGTCGAGCTGCCCTGCGGATTGCGAAAGTCCGCTGGGTCTGTTCTGTGATCAAGGCGCCGTGACAGGGGACTTCCCGCCGGGTGTGGACCTTTGTCTTGATTTTGCCGGGGCCGACTGCCCGATCCTCGATATCGGAATCGGCCTCTATTGCGGCTCCGAAGCCCCGGATGGGCCCACGGCCACGGCCGTCTCGGCGGTCTTAAGTTCCTCTTTTGAATGTCGTCAGCAGGACAATGGCTTCGGTTGCATCGTTCCCAAGCCGCCTGCGGCCGTCTGCGGTCTGGACTGCGGCGGAGGCCCGAGCTGCGTCGATCTAGCCGGAAACTGTTCGATTCTGGGATTGACCTGCAATGCGGCGACCGGTTGCTGCGAACCGCCGTTGCCTTGATTTTGAGGGAATGGGATGAAAAAATCGCTGATTCTTTTTTTGCTCATAAGTCCGATCGCACTGACGGGCTGCGGCTCCGGTGCTTCGTCGTCCAGCGCGACCGTTTCCACGGGCGAGGCGCCCTTTGCGACGATTCAAGCTTTGGCCGATCAGATGCCGATCTTTTCGGCCCAAGCGGCCGTTTCTTCCTTGGGATTTCAGGTCCCGGCCCCCGGCGAAATCCTTTCCCTTTCGGCCTCCGGGCCCCTTCCTGTCCCCTCTTCCGGAGACC